>CAZKNR010000079.1:0-10806 GCA_964553925.1 uncultured Acidobacteriota bacterium | reverse complement strand
CTCCAGGCCGGCGGCGACGCTGTAGCCGATCATTCGGGTGACGCTCATCGCCTTGTTCTCGAGGCCCTTTTGATCCACGGCACGCTGGCGGGCGGGAAAGAACACCATGATGAAGACCGCGAAGGCGATCACCATGAAGGCGATGGGAAGAACGAATCGAGATCGGATGGAGAGGCTCTTGAAAAACCCGGTCATGGACACTCCTTCAACCAGGGTCGCCGCGGGGGGTTCGAGTCCCGAAGCACTCGCCACGGCCCTGGTTTCCTGGAATCGATTGCGCGAACGCGTCTTGAATCCGCTGAAAATAAGGTATGGATTTCAGTAGGACAGACTTCATCCAGACTTCAACCCAGAGGACTGCGAAGCAAGGACCGTGCCCACGTGGCGAAGAGCAGGGAAGGCGTTAGTGCAATGAGACGATGACGTTAGCGCCGCGCGCTGGGAGGACTCGGAGACCGGCGTTTAAAAATTCGCGCCGGGCCTCTTCCCCGCGAGGGCTATTCCCCCCGGGGAAACGGGGGATTTCAATGCAAAGAAAAAATCCAAGGCAAAGGGGTTCCCGATCCTTGGACCCTTACTGAGTATTTCCGTCGCGAGGAATGACCGGTAACGTGACCCTTGAGGGGTGCTCTCGATCGTGGAAAATCTGGTTCGTGGCCACGACCGGGGGAAAGTCTTCGTTGATCTCCCTGCCGGTGTTGCCGTTCGGGTACCACTTGGGGAAACTGCTGCTCGCAACGGTGAGCCGTATGCGGTGGCCGGTCTTGAAGAGGTTCGCGATGGGGTAGACATCGATGGCGAAGCGATAGATCTTCCCCGGCTCCATGAGAACGGGCTTCTCGTCTCCTTCGCGGTAGCGCCCCCGCAGGATGTTCTGGCGGAGGAACTGCGAGTAGCCGTCGGGATGCACGTCCGAGAGCGTGACCACCCAATCGGTGTCGACGGCGCTCAAGGAGGCGAAGAGCTCGACCCGCGGGCTTCCCGTGACCTCGGTATCCGCATCGAGAGGAGCGGTCGTATACGTGAGGCTCAGTTTCTCCGCGGGCCGGTGGTCGCGGGCGCCGTTCGGCTCGACGAAGAGGTCGCCTCCGATGGTGGGTACGGGCTTCCGCGGATCGTAGTCGTAGCGATCCGGAGTTTCCTCGCCCGGCACGCCGTCCGCCAGCAGACCTCCGGATCGCAGGAATAGCTCCCTCGACGTCGCCCGTTTCAGGGGAAACTCCGCTTCCGCCCGCCAGCGGTTGTCTCCCATGACGAAAATCTGGACCGGCGGCTCGTCCATGATCCCGTTTTCGATGCTTTTGAGGTGGTGATCGAACCACCGTTTCCTCAAGGCGTCGTAGTCGATCGCGGCGGCGGGGCCGAAGTCGATGTCGCCGATGAGCGACGCTCCGCGAGCGGCGGCACCGTGCGTCCAGGGACCGATGAAGAGCTTCTGAGCTCCGCGCGCCCGGGGACCGCCCGCGTTGCCGATCTCGTTGAAGTGCTTCACGGTGCCGTGAACGTGGCGGTCGTACCAGCCTCCAAGATGGAAGATGGGCACATCCATCTCGGAGTAGTGCTCGTCGATCGCGAACTCGCGCCAGTAGTCGTTGTAATACGGGTTCTGCATCAGATCCTGGTACATCCGTGAGAACAGGTTCTCGTCGAAGCTTCCGCCGCTCTCCTGCCGCCTCTCGTACCATTCCATCCAGGCATTTCCGGTCCCGAGGTACCCGCCCTGCCCGGGAACGTTCTCCGGGAGCGGCTTCACCATCTCCCGCTGGGTCAGGAGCCAGGTGGGCATGATCATGTGAAGGGCGCCCCCGGCGTAGTAAAGGTCGCGGTAGGGGTTCGAAGCGAACTCGCCGCAAAACATCGCCACGAGGTGCGGCGGCTTCGTCGGGGCGGTCAACAGCTGATTGGCGCAGGTGAAGGACGAGCCCATCGTCCCCACTTTGCCGTTCGACCACGGCTGACTCGCCGCCCATTCGATGGTGTCGTATCCATCGCGCCTCTCGTGCCACGCGTTGTCGCGAAGCCAGTAGTAGACGCCCTTCGAACGGTGCCGGCCGCGCTCGTCCTGAGAGACGGCGGCGTAGCCATGCTTGGCGAAGTACTTCGCACTCGTATCCTCGCAGTCTCCCTTTCCGTAGGGGGTCCTGGTGAGGACCACGGGGAACGGGCCGGCGCCGTGCGCCGTCGGGAGGTAGACGTCGGTCGCGAGCTCGACGCCGTCGCGCATCGGGACCATGGCCTCACGGCAGTCGTGGGTCTGTGCCAGACCTCGCGGCAGAACAAGGAAGAGAAACAGCGGAAGCGCAAGCATCGCTCTCGAGATCATGGCGTCCTCCTTGGCCGTGAGGTCGGGCCCGCGGAAGAATATCAGCAAACCGCCTCGCCGAGCTGTACGGAGGCTCGGTCGAGATCAGCGAGTCGCCCTTCGGAGGACTGAGAGTGGAGCTTTGGTTGCCGGCCGCCTGATTCACCTTTTCCAGTGCCTCAGTGGTAGCCACGGCGTTCTCCACGTATACTAAGAACAATCACCACAATCGAAACGAGGTCCACCCATGCGAGTCGGCGACTACATGACCCGGGATCCGATTACCATCGAAGAGGACGCGAGCATGAACGACGCGATGCTCCTCCTCCGGAGCCATCACTTCCGCCACTTGCCCGTCGCCGTCGGAAAGCTCCTGGTGGGGCTCGTCTCCGACCGCGACATCAAGCGGGCCTCCCCCTCGATCCTCCAGGGCATCGACAAGAAGGAGTTCGAGGAGTTGATGGAGGCCACTCCGGTCTCCCGCATCATGACCCGCGAACCCTTCACGGTGAACGCGAACACCCCCCTGGTGGAAGCGATCGCTATCCTTATAGAGAAGAAGTTCGGGTGCCTTCCCGTAGTGGACGGGAAGGAGCTCATCGGGATTTTCACGGAAATCGACGCCCTCAAGGTCCTGCTGGAAACTCTGAACAAAAAATAAGAATTCTATTCTCTCTCGACGTCGACCGCCTCGAGTTTTCCCTTTCGTCCGTCGAGCTTCAAGGCTTTCTTGCCCTCGAGGATGTCGAGAAGGTCCTGTCCCACCAGCTCACGTCTCCACCCTTCGAGGAGCGGAAGCGAAGGTAACTGGGCGTGGGCGTGAGCCGCGGCCAGAGTCTTTAGATCCCCCCGAGTCGCGAGCATGGAGGGTGCGATCTCCGCCTCGACGGCACGGGCGTAGAGCCACGCCTCGAGAAGTCTCGCCGTCGACTCCACCTCGTCCGGCATCTTGAGATGCGGCTGTTCGGGACGGTCTTCTTTCACCGGCTCGGCCAGTCCCGCGCGAACCGCGGCGACCAGCGCCTCACCGTCCTTCGAGATCTGCTGCGGCTTCATCGAGCGGATCTGCCGCAGGCTCTTCCCCGATTGGGGACGCCGCCGCGCGATCTCGAGGAGGCTCTGATCCCGAAGCACCCAGCCACGCGGGAGGTTTCTCGCGCGCGCGGTCTCCTCCCGCCAGGCGGCGACCTCCCGGAGCACTCCCAGGCTCACGGCGGAAAGACCGCTCGCCTTCAGGCGGCGGTAGAACTCCCGGGGCTCCGGAGCGCGATAGGTGGATTCCGACTCGAGCCGGGAACCCTCTTCCCGCTCCCACCCTGAGCGTCCGAGCTCTGAAAGCCGCTCTCCCAGATGGCGGCGCACTTCGGGAAGATACCGCACGTCCTCGAGCGAGTAGTCGATCTGGGCCTCGGTCAGAGGCCGCGCGGTCCAATCGGTCAGCGTCTCGAGTTTTTCGAGCTGCACCCCGGTCACTTTGGCGACGAGGCGGGCGTAGGAGATCTGATCCCCATAGCCGACGAGAGCCGCGGCGATCTGCGTGTCGAACACGTTGCGGGGAACGGCGCCCCCCGCCTCGTAGAGCACGGCGAAATCCTGCTCTCCCGCGTGCACGATCTTCTCGACCTCGGGAGCAGAGACGAGCTCGAAAAGAGGCTCGAGGGAGGCGAGCGGCTGCGGGTCGATCACCGCCTCGAGATCCCCGGCCGAGACTTGCACGATCCCGAGCTGGATGAAGAACGTCCGCTCGCGCACGAACTCGGTGTCGAGCGCGAACGCTCCGCGGGTCGCGAGCTCGCGGCAAAGGGCCTCGAGATCCTTCTGCTTTTCGATGACGCGGGGGGTTCGGGATTGAGGGCCGGCGGCTCCCGGCTTTTCTTGACGGGACATCGATTTCACTTCGAAAGCGTCACACGAAGAGAGATCCCCATGTCGACGCTGTTCAGGAACTCTCCGAAGCGGGGGCTCGCGAGGCTCGCCACCACATCGCGGGGGTTGAAATGACTCCCCAGGTTGAATGCTTGAAAACCCACGCGTATCCTCTTTCCCTTGATGGTCACGCCCTTGGTGACCCGGATGTCGAAGGAGAAAAAGCTCGGAAACCGGCCACTTCGATTACGCGGGCCCACGGGAAGATATGCCTCATCCAGTACAGTGTACGGGAAGCCCGACCGCCACTCGAGTCCCGGTCCGATCTCGATGTCTTTCGGGAGCGTCCACGTTCCCCAGGCCAGAAGGCGATGGGGCACGTCGAGCTCGAAAAGGGAGTCTTCGTTCTCGAGGACAAGGGGCGACCGCAGATTCTGGTACAGGGTTCCAAAGTTGTTGAGATCTCCCGTGGAGCGGGACTTCGCATAAGCGACGAAGACCTCGCTCTTGGCGCGGGTCACCCGCAAGGTCACTCCGAGCTCGCGGTGGAAGGATTCGCCGTCCGACGACAGCAGGAGAGTGCCCCTCCCTCCCTCGACGAGGCGGTGCACGATCAGTTCCTGCTGGCCGTATCGCTCGCGGTAGCCGACGCGAAGGGCGAGCCCCTCGGTGAGCTGCCGGTCGAGCTCCACGTTCCAGGTGGTGCTGCGCGGAGACTCAAGGGTCTCTCCCGTTCGGTTCTCGAAGACGATGGGCGGGCCGGCCGGCGCGCCATCGGGGCCGAAGCTCGTTTCCACCCGCTGCTGGAAACTATCGAAGCTGCCGGCGTGGAGGTACACATGGTCGTGGAAGACGCCGAACCCACCGCGCACCACCGTGCGGCCGGCGCCGTCTACGGCGTAGGCGACGGCGAGCCGCGGCGCGAGCTGATGAGCGTGGACCAGCTCATCGTAGTCATATCGCAGGCCCGCTTCGATACCGAGGTGCGGACCAATCCGAAAGCGGTCCTGGACGTAGGCCGAGAACTCGAAGTCCGTGCCCACCAGGGCCGGATCGCCGAGGAAGTCGATGCGTTGGAGGAGCCGGCCGGAAGAGTCGAGGACCTCGATCGGGAGCCCCCGGTCGATTCCCTCGAAGCGGGAGCGACCGACGCTGCCGCCGGCCTTCAGCACGTGCTCTCCCCGCGTGGTCGAGATCGACCGGGTAAGGCTAAGGAGCAGGTCGAAACGGCTGGTGTTCCTCTCCAGGTTGTTGAAGTAGTTGCCGCGGAGGCCGTCGGGAGTGAGCTGAGACGCGGTCTCCGCCTTGGGCCGCAGCGATACGTCGTAGCTCTTCACCGCGACCGTGGTCTCGACCAGCGTTCGGGCGAACATCGAGCGCCCGGAGATAGCGGCGTTCCACCCTGAGCTATGAAACTCGGGGGTTGCCTCGGAAACGTTCAGCGCATTCAGCCCCAGATTATCGGTCTCGCCGGGGAAGTACGAGAACGTCGTCGTGAGGTGGTGATTGTCCGCGATGCGCCAGTCGAGCTGGGTGAAACTGTCGTAGCTCTCGAGCACCTGCTCGTCGTCGCCGCTGGTAACGTCGTAGGTTCGCAAGCGCACGAAGCGATAAGCGAGGCCCTGCGAGAACCAGGCCTTCCCTTTCTGGATCGGGCCGCTGACGGCGATCTGGGGGACGAAAGCCCGAATGCCGCGGATCTTGCCGTCGCGGAAATTGAGCTTCGGGAGGAGGTCTCCAGTATCGACGTCCCACTCGTCGGTTCCACCGCGGGTCTTGATCTCCGCGACCGCCGCCGTGACCCGCCCGTATTCCGCGGAGTAGGGGATCTCGTTCACCTCCACCTCCTCGATGGCCCTCAAGGGGAGCTCGACGGCGAAGTCCCCGGTCACCGGGTCGGTGACGTTGGCGCCATTGACGAGGAGGATCGACTGGCTGGGCCGCGAGCCGTTGAAGCTCAGTCTTCCCTCGGGATCGCGCACGACACCCGGGAGGAGCGGGAAAGCGTCCTGAAAGCGGTCGCTCGCGAGCGGGAGAAGGTCGAGCTTCTTCACTTCGAGCGCCTTGGGGGGAGCGGGCTCGGCCAGTTCCACGACGGGAGACTCGCCCCGGATCGAAACCGTCTCGAAGTACCTCGGAAGGGAGAGGGAGAGATCCAGGCGCGTCTCTCGACCGAATGCCACGTCGACTCTTTCCACCGTCTTGTCCTCGTAGCCGGGAAGAATCGCGAGGAGCCGATACGCTCCCGGGGAAAGGTCGGAGAAGACGAACTCGCCGTCGGGGCCGGTCATCCGGCGTCCGGATTCGCCCTCACCCCTCGAAGGACTCAAGATCACCACCACGTCCGGCAAGGGCTCGCCGGCGGGGCTCGTGATCTTTCCCGACAACTTGCCGGTTTCCTGCCCGAAGGCCGCGGCGATTACGAGCAGAAGGGACGCGGTCATGTTCGCTGAACAATCTCCTTATGGCTCCTGATAGCCCCCGATGGCCCGACGTTTCTCGGGGTCGGGAGTCTATCATGCGGGTCTCGCGGCGGGGCCGTGCGTTTGGTAAAATCGATCTCGATTCCCAGCACAATCGAGCGCAAGAATGATGGGCTACGTTCTGGGCACCGCCTTCACTCTCTGGATGGCGGTCGAATGTGTCCGCCGCGGTCAGGCGAGTCCGTGGCTCTTTGTGATCCTCGTCTTTCCCGGAATCGGGGCGGCCGTCTATTTTTTCGCCGAGGTCCTCGATCCGCGGGCATCTCTCTCGAGAGGACCGCGGCCGGCGTCGAACCGGGAGATCGCGCGCCTCCAGTCGGAAGTACGGAGGCTCGACAACGGCGAGGCCTGGACCGACTACGCTCACGCCCTCCGGAGCCGCAAGCGTTTCCCCGAGGCCCTCGACGCGGCGGAGACGGCCGCGGCTCGCGACCCGGAGAGCATCCGGACGTTCTACGAGCTCGGTCTCTCGCAGATGGGCTGCCAGAAGTTCGCCGAGGCGGCGCGCTCCCTCGCTCGTGTGGCGGAGGAGGCGCCCGGCCACGACTCCGGGGAAGCCCGGTACGCGCTCGCACGTGCGTACGAGAAGAGCGGGGACAAGGATCGCGCCCTCTCAACCCTCGAATCGCTCGCCCGGACGACGTCCCTTCCCAAGGTGCTCTTTAGCCTCGCTTCGCTCCAGGCCGAGGCCGGCGACACTGCGAGAGCCCGCGAGGCCCTCACGCGAATCATCGACGAGTCCGAGTATGTCCCCTCGTATCACGTGCGGGAAGTCCGCCCCTGGGTGAGAAAAGCGCGAAAGGCGCTCTCGGCGCTTCCCGGGTGACTCGAGTCGGCTCAAGTCGCCTTGAGGATGAGGACGGTGGCGTCGTCGAGCGGGGCTCGCTCCCCGAAGCGGCGCACGTCGGCGAGAATCGCGTCCGCGATCTCCGCCGCCGATTTCTGCTGATTTCGCCTCAAGACCTCGATGAGCCGCGCGCGGCCGTAGTCTTCGTCCTTGGCGTTCGAAGTCTCGGTGATGCCGTCGGTGTAGAGGCACACCAGATCGCCCGTCGATAGCTGCGCGAACTGCTCGAAGTAGCGCGGGGCATCGAAGAAACCAAGGGGAAACCCTCCCGAGCGCAGCAGATCCACTTCGCCCGATGCTCGCAACACCACCGGGGGGAGGTGTCCCGCGTTGACGTAGATCATGCGGCGCGCCTGGACGTCGAGAACGGCGTAGAAGAGGGTGACGTACTTCGCCCGAACCCGGGTCGAGGTGTTGATGAACTCGTTCGCGTAACGAAAGACGGAGCGCAGGGCCAGCTCGCGTTTCGCGAGCGCGTAGAGGGTGGCCCGCATCGCCGCCACCACCAGGGCCGCGGGGACGCCTTTTCCGGACACGTCCGCCATGGCGATCCCCCAGCGATCGTCGTCGAGGGGGATGAAATCGTAATAGTCGCCTCCGACTTCGTAGCAAGGCTCGATGACCGCGGCCACGTCCAGGCCGGCGAGCTTGGGGATCTCGCTCGGCAGGATTCCCGCCATGACCTGACGCGCGACTTCCATCTCGCCCTCGAGCCGCCGCTCGTCGTCGAGCACCTGGGTGTACAGAAGAGATCTCTCGACCGCGGCTGCCGAAGCCCTGCCGAAGCTCATCAGGGTCTCGAGCGCATCGTTGTCGTAGCGGCCGGCCTCGTTGGACTCGAGGAGCAGCGCCCCCAGAAGCCTCCCCGCTCCTCCGACGATGGGCGCGGCCATGGCCGATCGCGTCATCGGCCGGATCTCGCCCGGCACGCGCTCCGAGGAAGCGGGCGAGCCTTCTTCGACGACGCTGAAGAGCGCCGCCTTCCCCGTTTCCAGGACGCGGCCCACGATTCCCTTCCCTACCTCGGCCCTCGGTCGATCCCGATCGGCCTTGCCGTCGCTCCGAGTCCTGTGGCCGACGATCGCCGTTCCCTCCCCCAGGGCTTTGATCGCGATGGTGGCGCTGTCGCATCGGAAAAGCGCGCAGAGGCCCGCCAGAACCTGGTCGGCGGTGCGGTTCAGGTCGTTCGAGGCGCCGATCGCCGCGAAGCTCTCGACGATCGCGCGGGGCTCACCGGCCCCGCGGCGCTCCAACTGCGCCGTGGGGGTCACTTCCGAGGGCTCTGCGGTTTTGGACACGACCCATCAGTCTAACAAAGGTCAAGAAAAATCCAGAATGACCGGGGCGTGTATCAGACTCTCGAAGGCGTAGGTAAGCTCGAGAAGAATTTCTCGACCGGCACCGTGGGAATCCCGAGCCGGGAGGCGAAGCCCCGGTCGGCGGCGGAGCTTTCGATAAGGAGAGACCGCGCCGGGTCGAGAGCGTGTCTTTCCATGAGCAGAGCTCCCAGGCCGGGAAGAGGTTTTCGGCACCAGCAGACGGCGGGGCCGGGCCCGTGGGGGCAGAACTCGACCTCGATCTCGAGCCCGAGAAGCTGGTTCGTCCGTTCGAAACACGCGCGCGCCGTCTCCTCCGGAACATCCGGTTGATAGGAGACACCAAGGAGACGAAACCCTTCGGCGGCGAAGCGCCTCAGGATCTCGCTCCGGTTCGGGAGAATCTCGACGTCGTCGGGATGTGCAGGGCGTACTCCCCCGCTTCGGGTCTTCCGGACGACTCCGTCGTACTCGAAGAACAGTCCTCGCCCGCTTCGTTCGGGGCGCGACTTTCTTTCGAAGGCAAGGGCGTCGACGCGGGCGAATCCCTCTTCGATCCGCGGCGTCTCGAGCCTCTGCCGGAATCGGAATTGCGCATCCGGTGGAAAAGAATTCGGGTCCTTCCGCGAAACCGAAGCCATCTCCTCGGGCGAGAGCAGCCGACCGTACCGGCGAACCATGCGCTCGACCGCGTTCACCTGCGCGTCTTCGAGCGAAGTTTGAAGCCATACGCAAGCGACGGGGACGCCGTGCCGCCAAGCGGTCTCGAGGACGTCGAATCGCGAGGGGCGCTCGGGGTAGGTGTTGTCGAGGACGAGCTTCCGCACTCCACGAGAGAGCCGCCGGTCGAGCTCCCCGCGGAGCTTCGAGAGTCCCCCTCCTTCGAGATCGCGGTTGAGCAGCTCGTAGCCGCGCTCGAGCAAGCGCGCGGCGAGTGTCGACTTTCCCGCCCCCGGGTATCCGACGAAGAGGACGATTTCGCCGTCCGCGGTCGCGGGATCGGGAGCGAGCGTTCTTCGCGGAACGCGGAGGAGCTTCGCGGCGGGAAAGGCTCGTTCGAGCTCCGCGAGATCCTCCTGAGTCAGCTCGAGGTGCGGAGCGCGCAGGATGGACTCGAGACTTTCGAGCCGGCTCGCGCCCGGAATCGGAATCACGTTCGGATGGAGCGCGAGGAGCCAGGCGAGCGCGGCCTCTTGGACCGAGGCTTCCTTCCGCTCCGCCACCTGCCGCAGCGCGGCCTGTCGTTCGAGTTTCCCCCGGCTGCGGTAGCCACCGAGCGGGCTGTGGGCGAGGAGAGCGATTCCTTTCTCAGCGCAGAATTCGGCGACTCCGTTCTTGAGGGGCGCGAGGTCGAGCAGGCTCAAGGCCACCTGGACGCTCGAGACTTCCACGATCTCGCACGCGGCCTCGAGCTCTTCGAGACCCACGTTCGAAAGGCCGACACATCGGACTTTGCCTTCACGCTGGAGCGTCGCGAGGGCCCGGAGCGACGTTGCGAGAGGGACCTTCGGATCGGGGGCGTGAAGCTGATAGAGATCGATGGCATCGACCCCCAGGTTCAGCAGACTCGCTTCGCAAGCGTCTTTCAAGTGCTTGGCCCGACCGTCGGGAGTCCACTCCTTACCCCGGCGCACGAGACCGCCCTTGGTGGCGACGACGACGTCGCCGCGGTCGCCGCTCCAGGTTCGGAGGGCCTTTCCGAGAAGCCTCTCGTTCGCGCCGGGATCGGCGGGATCGGGCCCATAGACGTCGGCGGTGTCGAAGAGCCGAATTCCCGCGTCGAGTGCTCGATGCAGAACCGCGATCGCCTCCTCTCCGTCGAGCCGCATCGTCCCGAGGCCCAGTCGGAGCGCGCCTGAGCGTATCCGCATTCGCCCAGCCTATATCGGTTGGGATATGGTTCGGGCGATGCTCGATGCGATCGAGAAGCTTCACGCGCAATGACCGAGGCCCTGCGGAAGTCGCTCGTCCCGCTCGAGGCCAAGGCGCGCG
>CAZKNR010000078.1:0-1733 GCA_964553925.1 uncultured Acidobacteriota bacterium | reverse complement strand
TCCGTAACCTCTTTGCTGCCATCCGGGAACCTCCCTCAGGGGATCGTCCCAGATTGACGACGTCTTCGTTACCGATGAGCGTTCACGCCCCCTGCGGGGCGTTCACCTTGTCCGGAATCCGTGTTCACCTTCCCCGGAATCAATGTTCACGATCCCCGGAATCGGTGTTCACCTTCCTCTGGAAGGAATGTTCACCTTCGGCTGGAATCAGCGTTCACGTTGCTCCGGAATACGCATTTCGATGTCGGTTATGGCTTCACCCTCGTGTTTCCGGCCACAGGTAAACGAGCCCCACGGGCTCGAGCTTGCTCAGCACCACCTCGTAGAGCTTCTGGATCTCCTTGGGCTCGGTCTCGACCTCCCGGTCGATTCCGCCGAGACGGCCCTGCATGTACTCGAGGTCCTTCTCGAACTGTTCCCTCTGGAATCGGTCCTCGGACTCGAATTCGAGGCGGAGCTGCTCGGCGCCTCCGATGGCTCGTTTGATGGCCTCGCGCTGGACCTCGAGGATGCGCGTGAGGAGCTCCGCTTCATGGGCGCCCCTCGCTTTGAGCTTCCCTTCCACGTCATGGGCGAGGTGGTCGGCCTCATCTTTAATATGGGCCCAAAGCGCCGCGAAATCCTCGGAGGCGGAGGCGCGCAGGCGCTCCCGGACGGCGGCCGAAACTCCGTCGAGGCCCGGGGATGCCTGGAGGAGCCGGTCCAGCATGTCGAGGGCTTTGCGATCGTCTCGATCGGCGAAGGGCGCGAGGTGGCCTTTGTCCTTCGTTTCCAGCCACCGGGCCGCAACGGACACAAGCTGATCGTGAAGCCGCACGGCGCCCGGGCCGAAGAGCAAGAGCCGCCCGAAGGCGACGACCCGCACGAGGGCGTCTTCCGGATTGCGGACGATGGTGACCCGGCTCAGGTCCTGCGCTGCTTCCGCCCTGGGCGAGGAAGCGCGAAAGGATGCGCTGGACGAAAGGATGCTGGAGGTGCAGGTGGACGCGCGAGCTGTCCATGCGGTCGAGGGCCTTGAAGACGACCGGCTGCGGGCTCTTGCGCCGCCACTCCCATTCGGGTTCGGTTCTGCCGCGCGGGGGCCGGAGCGCGTCGAGCGTCGGCTGCCAGGAGTCGGGCATCTCGGGGAGCGCGTACTCGGGATTTGGTCGATCACCGTTTTCTGTGTCGACGCCCTTGAGTTTACCGACGCCGGATAGCTCGAGGCCGACCTCGACGATCTCCCGCAGCATCTTGGGGTCGAAGTCCATGATCTTGCGGGAGCGGTTGAGGATCTCCCCGGCGTCTTCGATCTCCCGCTGGAGCTTCTTGAGCTCCTTTCGCTCGGATTCGAGCTCGGCCTCGGCCGTCTCCTTTCGGCCTTCGACCTTCTCGGCCTCGTCGAGGGCTTTGCCGGTTTTGTCATCGATGCCCCGGTCCATGACGTCCCCGAGGCGGTCCAGGATGATGCTCGAAAGCGAGCCGAGCTCGCGCTGGATGGTGTCCACCTTGGAGACGAGCTTTTTCAGGACGGGGTCCTCCGTCCGGTCCTGGTAGAAGAAGTAGTGGCAGCGCACCTCGGGCTCCGCCTGGAGCGTGCGGTCGATGCGTCCGTTTCGCTGCTCCATGCGCGCGGGGTTCCAGGGGATGTCGAAGTGGAAGAGGTCCGCGCAGTGGCCCTGGAGGTTCACGCCCTCGCGGGCGGCGTCCGTCGCGATGAGGATGCGGACGGGGTACTCGTCCGGAGGGCCGTT
>CAZKNR010000077.1:0-7761 GCA_964553925.1 uncultured Acidobacteriota bacterium | reverse complement strand
CCGAGATGGTGTCGCAGCGGATCATGAAGCTGACCCCGAAGGGTGTGTTGTCCGCGTTTCGCGAGCGCAGCAACAATGCGAATGGCCTGCTGATCGATCGGGAAGGACGCCTGGTTGCGTGCGAGGGCGCGGAATCGGAGCGAACCGGCGTGCGCCTGACATTCGAGCCGCAGATCACGCGGACCGATTTGGGCACAGGCGCGATGGAAGTGCTCGCTGACAACTATCAGGGCAAGCCGTTCGTGGGTCCCAACGATGTGACCATCGACGGCAAGGGCCGGCTGTACTTCACCGATCTGCCCGGCGGTGCCGTCTATCGGATCGATGGGCCCGGACAGCTTGCGCGTATTCTTGCGGCTCCGGACATTCAGCGGCCGAATGGGATCCAGATCTCGCCTGACGACACGACGTTGTATCTGGTCGAAGCGAATCGTGCGGAAGGGGGCGCGCGCATGATCCGCGCGTACGATCTTCGCCCCGACGGAACGGTCGGCAGCATGCGGGTCCACTACAACTTCTATCCGGGGCGAAGCGCGGATGGAATGAGCATCGATACAGAGGGCAACCTGTACGCCTCCGCTGGCATGAACCAGCTTCGTGGTAGCTCCGAAACCCTCGATAACAAGACCGGCGTCTATGTCATTTCCCCTCAGGGCAAGCTTCTCAACTTCATTCCCATCCAGGAGGACTTCATCACGAATAATACGTTCGGAGGTTCAGATATGAAAACTCTCTACGTGACCGCCGGGAAGACTCTGTACAAGGTACGAACAGAGATCGCCGGTCTGCCCCGTTAGGTAAGGTTGGGCGGTCGCATCGGACCGCCCGCCAAGCGGCCCTTGCGAAGAGGAACCGGCATGAGAACGAGTTCGTGTGTTTCCAGAAGGATCGCGCTGCTCGTCGCGAGCACGCTGCTCCTTGTCGGGAGAGCCTCTGCGGACGACATCAGGGTCATGACCTCGGGTGCCTTCGCTGCGGCATATCTTGAACTCATCCCCCAGCTGGAACGTGTCACCAACGGCAAAATCGTGACCGCAGCGACGTCTATGGGGACTGGATCCGACTCCATTCCGAGTCGGCTTCAGCGCGGCGAAGCCGTCGACGTGGTGATCGTGGCGGAGGCCGCTCTTCAGCAATTGATTGAGGACGGCCGGGTCGTGGCCGACAGCCGGGTCGACCTGGCGCGATCAGGCATCGGTATGGCCGTACGAGCGGGCGCGCGCAAGCCGGACATCAGCTCGGTCGAAGCTCTCAGGCGCACGCTACTGGAGGCGAAATCTATCGCGTACTCTGCCAGCGTCAGCGGGCTCTATCTCTCGACGGAGCTGTTTCAACGCCTCGGGATCGCCGACCAGGTGATGGGTAAGAGCCGAAGAATCGTGGGCGAGCGCGTCGGCGCCGTGGTTGCGCGTGGAGAGGCGGAGATCGGCTTCCAGCAGGTAAGCGAGCTCCTGCCGGTGCCGGGCCTGGACTATGTTGGACCGCTGCCGCCAGAGGTGCAGAGGGTCACGGTGTTCTCGGCCGGCGTAACGGTAGGCGGAAAGTATCCGGACGCGGCTCGCGCGCTCATCAAGTTTCTGGCGTCGCCGGAAGCGGCGGGCACCGTCACCAAGAGTGGGCTTCAGCCCATACTGCCCAGATGAGGGTGCCGCGCCGCTGAGTCTGCAGGTTTAGACCGGCGCTCGGAGGGACAACATGGACCAAACGACTCGTGCGAGTGACGCCGGTGAAGCTCAGGACGGTGGAAGCCGTAGGGCGACCTTCGGCGAATTCGAAAGGAGACTCTCATGAACCTCGGGAGTTCGATGGTTCTCAGTGGCTCGATCCTGGCGGGCTTGCTCGCTTGCACGAATCCCGCGCCTCCGCCCGAGGATGAAGCCCCCGCACCAGAAGCGCCGCAAACGAGCTCGACTCCAGCGTCGCCCGACAGCGAGCTCGCCGAGATCAAAACGAGACTCGAAGCCGCCAAGGCCCAGCTCTTCGATGAGGGGAGGTACAACTGCTGCGTAAACCCCTCCTGCGACTGGTGCGCCCTTCACGAGGGATCCTGCAACTGTTTCCCGAACCTTCAGGTGGGCGAAGTGGTTTGCCCCGGGTGTGGATTGGGATGGCACAACGGTCAGGGCATCGTGGAGGGCGTTGATGCGAAAGACGTGAAGTGGAACATCACCCACGAGCACCCGGCGGGCGGCCATCAGCACTGAGAAGAAGAGCGTCTTTAGCCGCGCCCGGAGCAGCGGGATTCGAACCGTGCTCGCCGTCGTCATCGACGGAAAGCTCGCCGACTGCTGCCCCGGGCTGTGGGGTTGGGAAAGGGTCAGCTGTCGAGAACGCAAGGATCCGAAACCGAGGACGCGCTTGTCAGTTGTCCGTCGGCGCGTAGGGCTTGTCCAGCAGAACCACTTCCTGCCCCAGAACCTTCAGGTGCACCTCGCCCGAGACGCCCTTCACGATGGAAAGGAGCCGCAACCCTTCGCCCGTCGAGGGATCCAGCATCATCACGTCGTTGTTACCGTCGCGGGTTACGGGGACGAACGATAGGCGCACGAGGGACTTGCCTTTGATCACCGCCCGCACGACGAGGCCGTCAGTCGATTTCTCGTAGCCCGGCTGATCGAACGCGGAGTGCCCGATGGCATAGAGGATCGGCTTTCCCTGGTAGAGCTCGACCCCTTGCACGGTGTGGGTCCCGTGACCGAACACGAGGTCGGCACCGCTGTCGAGCGCCACGTGGGCGAAATGTTTCTGATACTCCTCCGCTCGGGTACGGTCGGGGCGAGGGGTCGTTCGAGAGGTTTCCGGCGGTGGTCCGAACTGCACCGGCGTTCCGCCGTCGCGATTGTGATGGGAGACGACGACGATGTCGACCTTGGAGCGAAGCGCGCGCACGTCTTGGCGCAGGCGTTCGAGGTCCCCCGGATCGATCGTCACGCCGTCTACCGACTTGATCCGCGCGACGCCGGGCTCGGTCCCTGTCGCGATCTGCTCGTCTTCTCGATACCACCGCGCGGTGTACTGGAGAAAGCCGAACTTGACGCCCTTGCGCTCCACGATGGCGGGCTCGTGCGCTTCGGCGAGGTTCTTTCCCGCGCCCACGTGAACGATTCCCTGGGCGTCGAGGACCTCGAGGGTCTTCAGGATATTGACTCTACCGTAGGCGACGTTGTTCGCTACTCCCACCACGTCAACGTTGTTGGTCTTGAGCGCGAGCGCCCCTTGGGGACCGGGATGAATCCAGCCTTTCTTGTCCGGGATGTCCACCTCCGGTCCCCTCGACTCGACGAGAGTTCCTTCGAGGTTGGCATAGACCAGGTCCGCCTGCTGCAAGGTCTCACGAACGTTGACGAAAGCACTCGCTGGGTCCTGTCGTCGCTGTACCTGGATGTCGCCGATGATCAGAAGCTCGACCGCGTCATCGCCGAAGCTTCCGCTCCATTTCCAGGCGTCGGCGGCGGAGGAAAGGACGGTCCCGAGGCAAAGGCTGGCAACGACGAAAGAGGCACGATTAAGGTTTCTCATTGTATCCCCTCGAGTTTCCAGCTACGCTGCCACAAATCCAAAGGGCTGTCAATCCTCGATGGTACCTAAACGACAGAAGATTCTTCTGACGCCAGAGGATTTTACGGCATGGGCGCGAATTGGCCGCCACGGCATGTGGCTACTTCGTGAGCTCGTCGACGATCCAGCCCGCCCCGTGGACTTCGCGGGCGACGAAGAGCGCGAACTGGATGTCGGTCGCGATCGACCGCCCCGCCTTTTCGTCATAGCTCCAATCGCTCGCCATCGACTCCTCGTTTCCGTCGAAGAGCAGGCCGACGATCCGGAGGTTCCGGTCGAGGACCGCGCTCCCCGAGTTTCCACCGGTGGTGTCGTTCGTGGTTACGAAGTCGACGGGAAGGTCCGCGCACTCCTTCTGGAACTTTTCGTCCCCCACCGCCTCGCGCCACCTCCGGAGAGCTTCCGGTGGAGCGTAGTCGCCCTCGTTGCCCTTCTCCTCCGCGAGACGAAAGAGCCCCTCTAGCCGGGTAGTGAAGGGAACGTCACGCCCCTCGGAATCGACGTAGCCACGCGCTTGCCCGAAGCTCGCTCTCAAGGTGAAATTCGCGTCGTAGTAGAGCTCCTCTCCCTTCCAGGCGAAGAGGGCCCGGGCGAACTTCGCGCGGTTCATGAAGATCTTCTCATTGAGTACGCGGACCCTCTTGCGCGCAGCTTCGAGAGCGGGCTCGAGATCCCGGGCGAACGCCATCGCCGGGTCCTTCGATTCCCTCAGGGCATCGAGGGGAGCTTCGATGAACCGCATTCTTTCGTCGAGGGAGTCGAGCTTCGTCCCCTCCAGAACGGCGCGCGCGAGCTTCCGAGGATCGCGGCCCACGCTCCGCGCCAGGGACTCGACCGCGGCGATCTTCTGCGCTTCTTCGAGGGCCAGCGCAAGCTCGAAGCCGCGCGTGAGGAGATCCTCGTCGAGCTCGAGGAGGATGGGGTCGTCGTTCAAAAGCGTCACTTTCACCTCGGGCCAGTTGCGCTCCTGGAACTGGGGCTCACGGTCGGCGTCCGAGCTCTTCGCGCGGGCGAGCGCGAACTCGTAGAGTCCCGAGGCGTAGTCGAGAACCGTCGATTTGTGAAGCCAGTCGATGGCGCCGTCCAGTGGATCGAACGTCTCGACGTCCTTGGCGTAGACCTTCGCCTGGGCCTCGAGAACGTTGCCGTACTCGGCTTTCAACGCCGGGTGGCTCCCGAGAAAATCCATGAGCTCCCGCTCGCGGCGTCTCCACGAGGAGACCACATCGCTCGTCTTCAGGGCGTCGTGAACGTCCTTCCAGTATTTGAGAGCGTTCGCGAGGCCGAAGATTCGACTCTTCAGGAGCACGTCGTACGACGGCTTCAGCGCGGCGTACTTCCGGAGGAGCTCGAGCTCCGTCTCGAGGTTCCGGATGGTGTCGGGCATGGCCTTGCGGATGTTGTAGTCAGCCGAGAAGCTCATCCGATATCGGTTGGTGTTGCCGGGAAACCCGCCGATCCAGGTGAAGTCTCCCTCCTTGACGCCATCGAGCCCCACCCGGAGGTAGTGGCTCGGCTTCGCCGGAACGTTCTCCTCGTGGTACTCACGATGAGCGCCGTCCGGTCCGACGTAGGCCCTCAGAATGGACACGTCGGAGACGTAGCGCGGGAAGCGGAAGTTCATCTCGTCCCCACCGAAGTAGCCGAGGCTCACCTCGGGGGCGTAGACCAGGCGTACGTCTTTGAACTGCTCGTAGACGACGAGGTACGAACGGGCGCCGCCGTTGAAATCGACCGCCTCGCAGCGGAAGTCGTCGCCCTTCTCCTCCTGGCAGCTCCGCTCCAGATCGGATCGGACGCGCTCGCGCGCTTGCTGGAGCTCCTCGGCGCTCGCGCCCGGAGGCGACGCGGCGGCGAGTCGATCGGTCACGTCATGTGCCTCACGCTCTACCTGGACCAGGAAGCGTTTGCACGGAAGCTCCTCGGTGATGACAGGAGCGGTGAAGCCCATCTCCACGTAGTTCTCGGAATCCTCGGCGAGGGTCGAGGTGCGGATGCAGTCGAGGGCAACGTGATGGTTCGTGAGGATGAGGCCGTTCGCCGAGGCGAAGGTTCCGGTCCCGCCGCTCCCTCCGGCGAGGATACGTACGGGCGCGTGGCGCAGCCTCTCGAGATCTTCGGGAGAAACGCGCACGCCGTAAGTCTCGGCCAGGCGGTCCGCCGGAAGGCGATCCAGGCGCCACATTCCCTCTTCACCAAAGAGATTCCCGCTTGCCAGCACGAGGAAAAGGAGGGCAACGGTGCGCTTCAACATCGTTTAACTATAGGACAGCGATTTCGCGGGCACCACCAGCTCGCGCGGGCGCGCCTGCGAGCCGGGGACGGAGCGTCTTGCTCGATACGACGTCGCTTTTGAGATCCTGGATGAGGGCAAAGGACGCGCGGTCGACGTCTCACGACACGAGAAGGCGAGTGCGGTGGACGAACCGAGGGCGTCCTGCAGCGTGCGCTCAACGAGTGCGGCGGGATGCCGTGACCGCTGCTACCGCCTCCGCGAGGGCCCACAGGAGGTACGGCGGCAGGCTCAGCAATCGATACGACACCGGGTCGCCGCAACAACCATCCGTTGCATGATTCAAGTCTACATAACAACGCGTTGTTTTGGATGGATGCTGGTCCAAGGACTATGCTATGCCGGCGGTGCTCTACCTGGGCGGAAGTCTTAACGTAGCTCGCGCAGCAGGTCGCGCCCGAATCGCCGTCGAAGTCGCGCCATACCGAATGAATATGGTTCCCGTCGTCTTGGGTGTTGTCGAACTCGATCAGGACCGAGGATCCGCCCCTGCTGGAAGCGATCTCGGTGACGACGCGAGCGGGCTCGACGCCGGTCAGCTTGGCGTTCAGGCCCTGGAGGTCGTAGGTGAACCGCTCGTGGTCGATGCCGAATAGGTGCAGGAGCGTGGCCTGAAAGTCTCTGATGTGCACCGGGTCTTTAATAATGTTGTAGGAGAACTCGTCGGTTTCGCCATACACGACGCCGCCCTTGACGCCGCCGCCCGCCATCCACTTGTGATTGTGGCAGGTAGCGCATCCGGTAAACCGAACCCGTCTCCGGTACCGGAGGTGTGGCTCAGAACGATACCGATGGCAAGAAAACTCATCAGATGCTGACGAATCTGATGCGCCATCTAACGCAGAGTTCAGCGGCGCGCTTTAGCGCGTCCGCTGGAACGACGAGTTGGGCGCGCGGCGGACTTTGCAAGATTGATCAAGCCCATGAGCGCATCGTTGACCGCCTCGCCGTTTGGAAACGCGTTCGCGACCTCTGGGCGGAGCACGACAACGTTTGACGCAGCTTTCAGTCGCGCAGCGTACTTGCCGCGAACAAGCACGCCAAAGTCTTCTCTCTTGTACTCGGGCCGCAGATCGTCCACGGCACTTAGCTTAGCTTTCTTCATAGATTTGACGCTCGTGTTTTGTGGCGCGGCGAGCACTGATGATTCTCAGCGCTTCGCCTCGCTCAGTGTGGGAAATGACCAAGAGCCGTCTGGCATTGGACAGGCCAAATGTAATGAAGCGACTCTCACCGGTTGAGTGCTCTGGGTCCGCGCCGGTGATCGAATAGTCATCCGCGAGCGCCGTGGCGGCTTCTTCAAACGAGACGCCGTGCTTTCGCAGATTCGATGCAGCCTTTGCGGGATCCCACTCGCACTTCATGACGGAAGTCTATTCCGCCGCCCAACGTGATTCATCCGTGCATTCTGCACGATAACCGGAACCCGCTGTCACGTTAACCGAAACCCACAATCGCACGCAAGTCTCCGACAAATGGGCTTGACAACAGAATAATGTACGGATTTACAGTCATAACTTTCGTCTGAAGCGGACGGTCGCCTTGAAGCTCCTTCTGGAAAGGGGAGAGTCGGAAGGCGACGTGCGCCGCTTCCTGCGCGAGGCCGAGTCGGCTGCCGCCCTCAATCACCCCCGGCTCGCTCATGCCTATGAGGTGGACGAACAGGATGGCGTTTCTTTTCTCGCGATGGAGTTCCTGCCGGGCGGCTCGCTACGCGAGCGAATATCCCGCAAGCGCGCCTCCATTGGACGAGTTGCTGCAATGCTGCTTTCCCGGTATAGGGCAGAAGCTCGGAGATCCAGGAGCCGCTCTCCCCGTATTGCGCGAACTGAAAGACCGAGGGTGCGATGGGAAAGCGCGACTGCCCCGAGGTCATCGTCGTCAGACGCTGACCCTTACGCACCGATTCC
>CAZKNR010000076.1:0-16819 GCA_964553925.1 uncultured Acidobacteriota bacterium | reverse complement strand
TCGAAGACGGGATAGCTCGGGAGGAGCACCGGGGCGTAGACGTCGGCCGGTACGATCTCGCTCCGCGCGCTTTCGTTCCCCTCGAGGTCGATGGCGCTCACCTGGTATTCGTACTGTCCGTCGGCGAGACCCGGATCGGTCGCGCTCGTCGCGGCCGGCTCGAGTGCGAGCGTCCCGTCGCGGTAGACGCGGTATCCCTGAAGATCGGAGGCATCGACCGCTTGCCAGCCAAGATGAACCGCGCTCCCCGCCGTCCGGGCGGTGAGACCCGCCGGTACGGCGGGCGGGGTCGCGTCTCCGAGCGTGACTCCGATGGTCGCTGGGTCGGGATCGGACCTCGTGCCAACGTCGGTGGCGACGGCGCGAAGCCGGTACTCTCCGAAGCTGAGCCCTCCGATATCCCAGAGGATCTCGAACGGAGCCTCGAAATCGGCGCCGATGACGGTCCAGAAACCGTCGCTCACCCTCTGGAACTCGAACGAGACGGTCTCAACGTCCAGGTCGTCGCTTTGCGCCAATAGCCTCCGCGGTGCATCGAAGCGGGCGCCGTCCAGGGGATCGACGAGGAGCGCCTTCGGGGCGCGGTTGTCGAGGAACACGCAGATCTCGTTCGAGTCGTGGCTCAGGTTCCCCGCGAGATCCATGGCCACGACAACGTAGCAGTGCTCGCCGTCGGGAAGGATGGCGTCGAGATAGAGAGGGCCAGAGACGAGGAAGGGCTTCAGGCTTCCCGTGACGTTTCCGGGAGCGTTCGCGATGCCGCCGTTTCGAAAGACGAGGTACCCGTCGACGTCGGGCTCGGTCGATCTCTGCCACTCGATCTCGACGTCCGCGGGATCCGTCGAGACCTCAGCGCGGACCAGCACCGGAGCGCCCGGCGACTGGTTGTCCACGGTCACGCGAACGCTATCCGTCGCGGCGTTCCCGCTCGTATCCTCGGCTTCGAGGGTAAGGACGTAGTCGCCGTCTTCGAGAGGCTGCCATTCTCCGAGCGTCGCAAAGAGCACCGGTACCGGAGAGCGCGCGAGGAGCGTCGGGTTTTGGGGAGTCTTTGCGGACGAGGCGCTCAGCCGGTACTCGAGAAAGTCGTTCTCGGCGAACGCCGTCCCGAGGACGTCCACCTGGACTCGCACCTGGTCGCCTTCGTCCGGCGAGCGGAGGACCACCGTGGGAGGCGTCAAGTCCACGACTGCCGTCGCCGGTCCGAGAGGGTCGCTCTCGAGTCCGGAGCGATCGACGGCGACGACGGTGTAGCGGTAGTGGCCCTCTGAAAGCCCCGGATCGAGGAAGGCCGCTCCCGCGAACGGCGTCGTCGTGAGCCTTGCTCCATCGCGGCTCACGTGATAGCCGGAGACGTCGGGCGAAGGGCTCGCGCTCCACTCGAGGGTTACGTCCTGTCCCCTGGATCTCGCCGTCAGATCCAAAGGCGGGAGCGGAGGCTCCGTGTCGACCGAGAACGACGCCGTAGCGGTAGTTACGTTTCCGGCGCGATCGCGAGCTCGTAGCTCGAGGACGTAGTCGCCGTTCTCGAGCGTGAGCGCGTCCTTCAGGATTCCAGAGCTTTTGGGGCTCGAGAACTTCGCGAGCTCCGTGAGCTGGGCCGGGCGGGCGGCAGGAGCGACGAGGAGACTGCCTTCCGCGAAGTTCGCATCGGTGAGCGTACCCCGAATCGAAAAAGCATCGGAGACGACGCTCCCGGGGCCCGGGCTTTCGATAGCGACGGCCGGCGGCGTCGCGTCGAGTGTGACCTCGGTTTCGACCTGGGCGAAGTTCAAGGCGCGGTCGACCGCCGAAAGCCGAAGCGTGTACGGCCCGTCGGGGAGCGCTTCGAGATCCCACTCGGCGGCCACCGGACCGGACGTCGCCCGGGCGAGAGGCACGAACGAAGGCGGCGGAGCGCCGTAACCGAGCTCGAGGTCGTACCGCTCGAGATGGGCGTCATCGACGGTTCCCTGGACCGATACCGTCGCGGGCGGCCGCGAGAAGAAGTTCCCCGAGACCGGCGTCGAAAGAGAGAGGCGAGGTTTCGTGCTGTCGACGTGAAAGGTGAGATCCACGATCGAGCTGTTCTCGGCCTGGTCGATGGCCGTCGCGCGGAGCCGATAGTCGGAGTCGCCGAGGGCGCGGAGCGTCGCGAGCACCCCCGCGGCAGGAAGGCTGTCCGAGACGACTTCCGTCAAGGCCCCGGCGAGAGGACCGACCTCGATGACGTAGCGCTCGAGATGGACGTCGGAAATCCTTCCTGTGATGGGCGCCGGAAGGGAAAGGAAGGCGTCCGGCCCCGGCGACGCGATATCGAGGCTCGGTGCGGTGGTATCGACGGCGACGGTGATGCGGGACTCCTCGAAGAGCGAGGACGCGAGAGGGCTCTCCGCGCGGAGAAAGACGACGTATTCGCCGTCCGGAGTCCCCTGACCGTCCCAGACCGGTCCGTGCGGGCCTTCCGGCAGAACGACGCCGTCCAGGATCGTGGCGACGAGTGCTTCGTCGGCCCTCCGAATCTGAAGGGTCACGCGCGCTTCCGCTTTCAGATCGAACAGCAGCTCGGTCGAGTCCCTCTTCGCATCTCCGTTGGGCGAGAACAGCGCCGGCTCCGCGCGGTTGCGCGCGATGAAATCCGCCGCCTGGACTTCCACCACGACTTGCGTCGAGCCGCGGTTTCCCACGATGTCGACGGCGGAGAGGCGCAGAGTGTAGGGGCCGGGGGCGAGGTCCCCGACCGACCAGTTTCCGAGGACCTTTCTCTGGACCTGGTGCAGAACGAGAGGGGCGACTTCCGTGAAGCTCACGGGAGAGGCGCCCTCGCCGAATTCGAGAACGTAGTGGTCGAAATGATCGTCGATCGCCGTTCCCACGACTTCCACACCGATCGCGATCGGCTGAGAGTCGGTCAGGTTCTCGATGGCGACCGTTGGCGCGGTGGCGTCGACCTCTACTTGAACTTCCGCGGTCGCGACCCCGCCGCATCCGTTCACCGCCTCGACCTCGACGTCGTACTTCCCGTCGGCCCAATCGGGAACGACGAGGCCGCTGTCGTCCTTTCCGTCCCAGACGATGTCGAAGAAGCCCGCGCTCTGGCTCAGGCCGGCTACGACGGTGCGCACCTTTTGCCGCGGGGACGCGCTGAAGACTCTGAGCGTGAGCGACACCGCTTCCAGCGCCTCGCCGCGGATGCGGATCTCGTCGACGAGCGTGTCTTCGTTCGGAGAGAAGAGCGAGGGCTGCGACGGCTCGGTCGAGAGCGGTCCGAGCCCGAGGGGCCGCGAGAGAACGAGGTTTCGCACCGCGGTCCCGAGAAGCCCACCGTTGTTGTCCCCGTTAGGCCAGAGCGGTCGTGGCGACGGCGGCGCGAGAAGTCCTGCCGACTCCGCCAAGATACGCGGCCCCATCGCCACCAGGCGGAAGGTGACGCTGCCTTCGAGCTCATCGGGGAGCGGGACGCGAATCCGCCGGTTCAGCTCGGTCGATACCGGAAACCCGATGGAGTCGAGATTCCCGAGCCGCTCGAAGCTTCCGTCGGGCTTCTGGAGCTCGACCCAAAGATCTTCGATCCGCCGATCGCGCGCGAGAACGTCGAGATCGAGGACGTCGCGGCCTCCCTCGGTTACGACGCAGGCGTTTCCGCCCTCCGCAGGGAAGACGACGGCCGCTTCGGGCGGAGACTGATCGAGGAAGAACGACAGACCGAAATCCCCTTCGACGGTCTCGCCCGTCGAAGGAAACGCTCTCGTGCGAAGGGTGTGATGCCCTTCGGGCACCGCGCTCACGTCGAACGGGACCAAGACGTCGCCCTCGGCAGCGAGCGCCCGACCCACCTCGACGCCGTCCAGGAGGAGGGCCAGATCGACCGGCCCCGAGAAGTTCTCGTTGTTGATGAATGCGAAGGCGTCGCTCGGATGTGGATCCTCGGGACGGGCCTGGCTTTCGACTCCCGCGTCGTTCACGCTCAGACACTCGCCGCCCCGGACCGTAACCGAAGCCGGCGCCGGGTACGCGCGCTCCGTCGTCGACCGATAGAGGGCGCCGCTCGCGCCGATCGCCTCGATTCTGTAACTGGTGAAGGCCCCACAGGGAGGCAGGGGCTCCAGGATCTCGTCTTCGGAAGGCATCGGACGATAGAGCTTGAGGACATCGGCGGCGGTGCGCGAAATCCGCAGGAGCCGCGCTTCGACGACGGGCTCGGCGATGGTGCTCGTGACGACGAGGCGGACGCCCGGAGGTAGGCCCGCCGAAAAAGGCTCGAGGAAGATCGCCTCCGGGCCCACGGTGAAGGCCACCTCGTGAGAGACCACGCCGTCCGATTCGAAATGGCCGAGGTAGCGCCGGCCGAGTGCGAGGTCCGCCGAGTCGAGATGGATGTCTCCCAAAGCGGGGATGTCGGTGAAAGTGGCCTCCCCTTCGCCGCGATAGCGGAAGCGGAGGTCATCTGAAAAAGAGGCACCCGCGCGCAAGCGGAGCGAAGAGCGCGGGTGGAGAAACTGTGGGCCCACCGCATCCGCCGGCCCGGGCAAGGTCGGCCCGACCTCGTCCGCATTCCCCGAAACCCGCAAGAGCCGGACTTCCCGGCTCGGGCCGGCGAGCGGCACGACCGTTCGATTCCCGGCGCGATCGAAAGCGCGGAGCTCGAGACCCGGAACCGGATGGCCGCTTTCGAGGAGGAGCGCGTCTTGCACTTCCCGCGGCGACGAAGCGATCGCCTCGCCTCCCGAGGTCACGAGCTCCCATCGATCGAGGTTTTGGTCTCGAACCGTCCCTTCCAGGTCGACGGCGAGCCTCGGATTATGCATCTCTTCGCCGTCGGTGTAGAGCTGGGAGAAGCGGGCCTCGACGACGGGAGGAGTCGCGTCGAGGAAAACGGGGAACTCGGCGCCTCCCACCTCGAGGACGTAGCGGCCGTCCTCGAGCGGAAGCCCGAGGTCGCTCGCGCCGTCCCAGAGGAAAGATGCCGGACCCGGGGCCGGCTCGTCGCGCGGGATCGTCCGCACGATCCGTCCTTCGCCGTCGCGGATTCGGAAGACGAGGTTCGCCGGCGTGAGAACGTCGTACGCGACGAGAAGCTCGTCGTTCTCTTGGTCGCCGTTCGGCGAGAGATACGCCGGAGCGCGGCGCAACGACGCGATCGGAGGAGTCTCGTCCCAGAAGATCCGATCGAGGCGGCGCGTTTCGTTCCCTGCCTTGTCTCTCACCGTGAGCCGGACCAGGTAGTCTCCGGGAGCGGCCGGGATCCAGGTGGTGAAAGTATCGGCGACGACCGGGCTTTCCGACGGCGGTTGAATGGGGGAAAACGCCTGTGGCGTCGCGAGGGGCGCGAACTCGAGGAGGTACGAATCGAGGTTCCGATCGGAGGCGGTCCCCGCGATCTTGATTCCAAAGCGCGAGGGAAGTCGCGTCAGCCGGAAGTCCGCCGCTCCGTTGAGGAGCGAGCGGATCGCCCAGATGTCCTGACCGGCGCAGCCGTCCCCGCCGGAAGCACGGTACGTGAGGTGCACGTCCCGGTACGACCAGTTTAGGTCGAACCCCTGGTTCGAGGGGAGGGCGGGGCGCGTCTCCCGGCCGCGGAAGCGTCGCGCCACGTGGAACGAGCCGTCTGACGTGAGCTCGAACTTCTGGTCCGACGAAAGCTCGAATGCGAACTCGAACGGCTCGAGGCCGCCCTCACGCGGGTCAACGAGGAAGGGCCCGGCACCCTGCTCCTGGCTGTTCGCAAACCAGCCGAAGACGAAATCACCCTCGTCCCCGAAGAAATAGAGTTGATCGACGAGGAGGTTCTCAGCGAAGACCTCGAACTCGAAGAGCGAGGCCGCGCTCGTCGCGTCGAGGGGCCGGTCGCCGGTCCCGTCGGCGTTCACTACTCGAAGCACCGTCTCGTCGAGACGCCGATAGACGATGCGGAGGCCGTCTTTAGAGGCAAGCGCCATCTCGGCACCTTCGGAAGCGAGGGTCACAGCGACGCTCCCGTCGCGATCGTGGAGGAAGACACCGGTCGAGCTCGCGACGAGGATGCGGCCGTTCGACGTCCAGGCGGCGGTCGCGAGGTAGTCGTAGCCGAGGGGCGATCTCGCGCCGGTCGCGAGATCGAGGAGCTGGATGCCTTCCGAAAAACTTCGCACCAACGCCCGCTCGCCGTCCGGAGCGACCGCGCGAAGGCGCTGCGCCGAAAAGTCGAGGAGGCGATCGATAAAGGTAATCTCGGAGAAGCTCTCGTCGGACAGGATGGGCTCGACGGAGCTCCCGTCCGCCGAGACTCGATAGAGCCCCACGGGAAAATCCGGGGCATTCGCCGGATCCGCCACCTGAACGATGACGTAGGCGGCAGCGTCGTCGGAAACCCAGGCGGGACCTTCGAGCCCCGCGGGAAGAGGACAGGTGAGATCCGTGAAGCTCACCAGGTCCGTGCCGAGGGCCTCGACGATGCGCGACCGGTTCGTGTCGAGCACCACCCGCCGTCTCACCACTTCGACGCCGTCGGCCAGGAGAACGAGCGTGTACTCGCCGTCGGGAGCGAGGACGCCGCGCGCGTTACGCCCATCCCAGACGACGCTCCCGGTCCCTGCCGCGGAAAGCTCGCGCACCAGGACTTCTTCGACGTCCCGCACTTCTACGCGAACTTCACCCGCCACACGGAAAAAGAGCGCCGTTTCGTCCTGCACACCGTCTCCGTTCGGCGAGAAATAGAGGGGCGTCACGAAGAAATCGGCATCCTGGAGGGCCGAAAGGACCCGGGCGACGTTGTTGTCCTCGCGCGCCTCGAGGACGGAGTCGCCGGCATCGAGGACGAGGTAGAGGGCGTGCTCGCCGTCGATTCCCGTCGTGTCCCACGAGGCGGCGAGGGTCCCGGTCCCGCCGGGCGCGAGAGCGTCGAGCTCGAGAGAGGCGATGAGGACACCGACTTCTCGATCGTCGAGACGGAGCTCCACCCGCATCGGGGAAGAAGGCTGCTCTCCGGCGTTTCCGAAAGTCGCTTCGATCGAGACCGTCTCCCCCGAGCGGGCGAATGCGGGTGTGAGAACGATCTGGGCGCTCGTCGCGACGAGGTCGGCAAGGCCCACGATGTCGAAGACGCGAAAGACTTCATTGTCGAGCTCGTCGAGCTCCTCGACCGCGAAGCTCGAGTCCACCTCGACGAAAACGGCCGTGTCTCCGCGCCCGTGGACGGGATCCCAGCCGACCGAGACCAGTGTGTCCTCGTGCGGACCAAGGCCGGAAACGTGGGCGACCCCGATCTCGACTCCGGCGGTGAAAAAGCGCACCGCGAAGCTCGAGGCGGCGCCGTCCCCGAGATTGCGCACCCGCGCTTCGAGGCTCGCTGGCCGGCCCTCGACGAGAGGCGCCGGGCTCGCTCCGATTTCCGCGGAGGCGACGGTGAGGTTCGGAAGCGTCGAGGGTGTCACCTCTACCGACGCGGTGAGGACGTCGTCGTCTTCGTTCACTTCCGCGAGGGCGTTCGCGGGATCGGCGCGAACCTCGAGAGGCACGATCCCCGAGCGGTTCGCCTTCCACGTAAGCCTCGCGACTCTCGATTCCCCCGGCGGAAGCGGAAGGTTCACGACCGACGCGGAGCGGAACCCTCCTCCGGGCGCGACCTCATAGAAGAGCCCTACAGCCACCGAGCTCAACGGCCGGGTCCCCGCGTTTCGGACGGAGACGTCAACTTCGAGCACCCCTCCCGGATCGAGGCTCGGGCTCGAGAGCGAAACCGAACCGGGGACGAGAGCGACGTCGACCGCGTCCATGAGGTCCCGCAGCACGGCCGATGACAGATTGTTCGAGAGGTCGCGCTCTTCCGTCGGGCCGGCGTCGACCCGGAGGAAGTACGTGCGGGTGCCGCCGGTTTCGACGGCGAGATCGAACGTGACGTCGGCGAAGCCGTCGCCAGGGGCGGCAAGGTTCTTACTCGCGAGAAGGACTCCGCCCTCCTCCGGATTCCCGAGGAAGAGCTGGGCCCGCGCCAAGGGCACGGGGTCGAGACCGGTGTTTCTGATGCGCGCGCTGAAGACGACGTTCTGCGGAAGCTGCTGAAGCTCGCTCGGTACGAGAGCGAAGCTCTCGATCTCGAGATCGGGTTTTGCGGGAGGAGGCGGGCGTACGTCGATTCCAACCGAAGTCTCGTTGTCGGTCTCGATCCGCTCGCGGACTTCGCCCTCTGGATCGACGACGGCATAAATGCCGTGGGAGCCCACCGGACCCGCGGCATTCCACGTCACCGAGACGTCGGCAAAAGCCCCGGACGCAAGTGCCGGCACCGAGGCCTCATCGAGCACGATCCCGAGGCGCGGCGTCTCCCGGTAGAAGCGAACCGACGTTTCTGGCGACGCGAGAGAGCCGCGGTTCTCGACGCGCGCGGTGAACGTCGTGGGCGAGCCTGCGATCGGCCGCGCGGGAAGGGCCGTGAGCTTCGGAGCGAGGTTCGGAAGGGGCGGCAGGACGTCGACGTCGAGAGCGGCGGCGTTGTCTTCTTTCGAGACCTCGCTCAGCGCCCCGCTGAAATCGGCGACGGCGACGAGGGTGTGCGGTCCCTCGAGGCCCGCCGTATCCCAGGAGAACGAGGCGACGGCGCTCGCTCCAAAGGCGAGCCCGGACATCGCGACCGGAGCTCCGATGGCGACACCGCCAGCCTCGGGGTCCCCGTCGAAGAGCTGCACGTCGAAAGGACCCGCCGCGATCCGGGAGCGGTTTTTGACCGTGACGTCGATGTCCACGATCTCGGACACCTCCGGGGGATTAGGGTCGAGGTGGATATCGGAGGACGACAGGACGAGGTTCGCGAACGTCGACGGCACGAGCGCCCTGAGGACGGCGGAGGTCTCGAAAACACTCGAGCTCCAGCTGCCGTCAGGGCTCTGGGTCTCGCGAAGATAGGTGACCGCTCTATCGATGCTCGCGGGGGGAGCCGAGCCCTGAAGAAGCGTTTCGAGCGTGAGGGCAGTGGCGTAGGGGGTCGAAGGACCATCCCCGAATCCGCCGTCCGGCTGCTGCCGCGAGACGAGCCACGCGAGAGCCTCCTGGACCTCCTGGATGGCGCCCACGGGGCCGCCCGCGAGCTCGAGCGCGAGCGCCGCTTCCGAGGTCGTCATCACGTCGCCGGGCCCGCCGGTGATCGAGGACCAGCTTCCGTCGGGAAGCTGCATCGAGACGAGTGTGTCAGGGAGATCCCCCTGAAGGCCGGTCGAGGTCAATGCCTGGAGCGCGAGCGCCGTGTCGAGCGGATCGGACCGGTAGCCGGGTGCCGTTCCATAGCCACCGTCGGCGTTCTTGAGCGACGCCAGCCGATTCACATCGAGCGAAGCGCCCGCAACCAGGGCTCGCGCGAAGTAGTCCACCGAAGCCGGGTTCTGAAGGGCGAGAAACGCTCGCGCCCGGTCGACGGGCTCGCCCCTTACTCCCATCGTGGTGAGCGCCACGACCGCCGATGCCGTGTCCCGGACCGCGGTGAGAGGATGAGATTCGAAGCGGCCGTCTTGCTGCTGCTGGGTGAGGAGCCAGCCGAGAGCGCGAAAGGCGTCCGGCTCGGCGCCCGCGGCCTTGGCTATCACGTGCTGAAGGTCGGGGTCGGCGAGCGCTCTCCCGCGGGTCAGGCTGAAGAACGCGTCCATGAAATTCGAGCGCACCCGCTCGACGGCCGTAAGGTCGCTCTCCGTCGGAAGGAGGCTCGGGGCGGTCAGAAACACGAAGGCGACAGTGAAATCCTTCTGCGAGTCGCGATGGCCCGGCGCCCGCGGCCCCTCGGCGGCGAGGACTTGCTCGATGCTCACGGTCTCGACGCTCGCCGCCTCGACTTCCGCCGAGAGCTCCGGAAGACGCGTCCGGTCGACTTCCGGGTTCACGAGAAGCGTCATCGGGGACACTTCCTCGGGAGCGAGGAGCCCCATCAAGTAGAGATCCAGCTCGCTGAACCGGCTCTGGACGCCGACGGAACGATAGCGATTCCCGGAAGTCGCTTCCCAGTCGTTCCCGTACAGGAACGACCTGTCGCTCGAAAGAAGGAAGCTCCAGTGGGCGCCGTCTTTCCCAAGAAGGTCGTCTCTGAGAACGCCACCCGCGAGGAATCGGGGTCCCGCGAGGAATCGGTGGCCCACCTCGTGCGCGAGGACTCCGAGGGTCGCGCGGAAATCCGGATCGGTGGGCTCGAGGCTGAACGGATCCTGCCGGTACTGGCTCACCGGGCCCATGTCGATGAAGCCCTGAAGCCGCTTTCTGCTTCCGAAGCCCTCGCCGTTATCGACGAGGGAAAGACCGATTCCGGTGACGTCGTTTCTCACCCCGGTGTAGACGGCGACCGCTCCTCCGCGATCGAAGTCGAAGTTGGTGAAAACCACGATGAAGTCGTAGAAATCGCCGTGGGTTTCGATGAGCTCGCGGGCGAGTCTCTGTCGAGGTCCGGAGTTGAGAGCTCCGTCGGGCACGTTCTTGTCGTAGCTCGAGTCGTCGTGCTCGAGGACGGCGATGTGACCGCGGTCTTCGAGAAACCGGATCTCCCGGTCGGCGCCTGCGGAATAGACGGCTCCGCCGAGAAAAACGCTCAGGACGAACGAAGCCCGCGAGCCCATAGAGCGGACCTAGCGGTGCTCTTTATAAGGTGTCGTCTTCGGCGATACGTCGGGAACGGTCCGATACTCCCTTACCCGGGTCTTACCCGAGCGGTCGAACCGAACGACGATGAGCGCTTCCCCCGTCTGGCCGTCGGGCCCCGAGACGACGCGCTTCAGGACGAGGGTCGCGAGAGAGACTTCCTGAACCTTTGCACCTCCCGCTTCCGGTAAGAGATCTCCTTCGTGGAGCGTGCGGCTTTCGCCTTCGGAGTCCACGAGAGTCAGCTCGCTCTCGGCGGGACGTACCTCGACGATACGGACCCCTTCCCAGAAATCGGCCCAGACATCGGATTGGGCTTTCTCTTGGGCTTTGTCTTGGGCTTTCTCTTGAACGGGGGCGAAAGCCGCTATCAATAAGAACGCGTGCATCATACGACCCTCCGCAGAAAGGGCTTAGAATTCGGTTCGAGAGGCGCTGCGGCTGGGGTTGGGGAGGCCGGCCATCGCCCGGTCAAAGGCGGAGCGAATATACGGGATTTCACCAGGAAGGTCAACCCGTTCTTTTCAAGTCTTCTATTCTCGGGCGAGCATCGCGAGCGCCCGTTCGAGCACCTCCTCCGGTCGAATTACTTTTAAACACTGATTGTCCCCATCGCACGGGGAATTCCGATGGTTGTAGGCCGTCAGGCAGGGAGAGCACGAGAGGTTCGAAAAGAAGCTGAAGGAGTCCGGATCGAGGCTTCCATAGAGAACCGGCGTTTCCGGTCCGTAGAGCACGATCGCTCGGATAGGAGTCATCGCGGCAAAATGTCCGGGGCCCCCGTCGTTGGTCACCAGAAGCTCCGCGAGGTGGAACAAAAGCATCAGCTCCCGGACGGTCCGAGTGTAGCCGATAAAGTCGAGGGTCCTCTCCGGAGCTGAGCTCTCGCGGATTGCAGCCGCCAGAGGCCGATCCTCGCTGAGACCGATGACGCCGACGACGAAGCCGCGCGAAGAGAGAGCCGACACGAGCTCCTGGAACGAGGCGAGGGGCCAGGCGCGCACCGGGAGAAGACCACCCCCTGGATAGACGAGAACCAGACGCCCGCCTCGAGCGACGGGAAAATCGCTCTCGATTCGACGCCGCATCTGGTCGAGCTCATCGCCTCTCAGGCGCAAGGGTCGTATCGCCAACTCGTTCCCTTCCGCCGGCCGCTTGGCGAGAGGCCTTCCCCCTCCGTCGACCGCCTCGACGAGCGTCAGGAACTGACGAGCGATGTGCTGGTACGGGTTATAGAGGACGGGGCGATTGAGGAAGCTTCCCCGATAGAGGCCTTCCTGGGTGTGGCGCTCGAAACCGACGCGGCGTATCGCGCCCGTCAGAAACGAGAGGATGGCGCTCACCCGCGAGAAGAGCTCGCAATCGAGGACGGTATCGATCCCGACGCGCCGGAACGCGCGCACCGAACCGAGGGCGTCCGCCATCAAGTGCGCCAGCGAGTCGTTCCGCAAGGTGAGAACGTTCTCTTCGGGAATGACCTCCAGAAGGTCCAGGACCTCCTTGTTCTTGCGGAAGACCAGAGCGTAGATCGACGCTTCCGGGTACTTCTGCCGGATCCGATCGAACATCGGCTGCGCCAAAACCAGGCTTCCCATCTCCGACAGGAGGATCACGAGAATTTTGCGCGGCGGCGGAGCATCCTCCGCTTCGTCCCGGGCCCTGGGCAGAATCGACAACAGCCGGCAGAAAAGCGCCCCAACGTAGCGGTCCAACCGTCTTTGAAAATCGACGCGCATTCGAAGCACAGCAGGAGGGCGCAGCTCACTCCATGCGCAGCGCTTCGATGGGATCGACCCTCGCGGCGCGCCTCGCGGGAAGATAGCTCGCCGCGAGAGCGGTGGTACCGAGGACCACGGCCACGATTAGATAGACCACGGGATCGAATGGGCTCACGCCGAAGAGCTGTCCCGAGAGAAGGCGAGCGAGCGCCGCCGACAACAAAAGGCCACCTGCCATTCCCGGAACGACGAACCGCAGGCTTCCGCCGACCACGAGGCCAAGCAGGTCCTGCCTCCCGGCGCCAAGAGCCATGCGGAGTCCCATCTCCTTCGAGCGCTGAGAAACCGAATACGCGATGACGCCGTAGATCCCGACGGCCGCGAGCGCGAGGGCCGCGGAGGCGAAAGCGGTGAGAAGCGTCATGCTGAACCGCGGAAGGAACACCCATCGGGCCATCGCTTGCTCCATGGTGCTCATATCGTAGATGGCCTGATCGGAGTCGAGCTCTCGAATCGTCCGCCTGAGGTCCGAAGCGAAGCGCTCGGGGTCGAGAGTGGTGCGCGCGACGAGAGTCATACCGTTGAACACACCCTGGCGGAGCGGAGCGTAGAGCTCCGGTCTGGGCACGGAGTCGAGCCCGTAGTGATGAACGTCGCCCACCACACCCACGACCTCCGCCTTCCCATGGGGATTGATGATGATCTTCCCGAGAGGTTCTTCCCCGGCGAAGTAGCGCCGCGCCAGAGTCTCGTTGATCAGAATCACGTGGGGAGAGTCCTCGCGATCGCGCTCCTCGAGGAGGCGTCCGCGGATCAGGGGAATCCTCATGGTCTCGAAATAACGCTCCGTCGCCGCGCGAATGTCGGCTTGCGGCTCTTCTATTGCAGGCCCCGAGGCAGGCGGGTTCCGGCCCTCGATCGAGAACGGGAGGGCGAAATCGATGCCGACCGGATGCATGGGAAGGGCACTGGCCGCACCCGCCGACTGCACGCCGGGAAGGGCGCGGATTCGTTCCAGAGCTTCGGTGAAAAAACCGAGCCGGCTCTTGGAATCGGGATACTTTGCCTGCGGGAGGTAGACCTGGGCCGCGAGGAGCGAGTCGGGTCGAAAGCCGGGGTCGACGCGCATCATCTCGCCGAAGGAGCGGAGCAGCAGCCCCGCCCCCACGAGCAGCACGAGCGCAAGCGCCACCTCGAGACCGGCAATGGTTCCGAGGACCCGCCGCGTGCGGATACTCCCGCCTCGGGCGTTCTCCGAAAGCGTCGCGGCGAGGGCGGGACGCGACGCATGAAGCGCTGGAAGAAGGCCGAAGGCGAGAGCAACCAGAACGGAGACCATCGCGGTGAACGCGAGGACTCCGCCGTCGATTCCCACGTCGTCGAGCCGCGGCACCTGGGCGAGAGGAAGGTGTCTCGCCATTCGGACGAGCAGGAACGCCGCCAGGATTCCGAGAGCGCCTCCTGCTCCCGAGAGCAGCAAGCTCTCCGCGAGCACCTGCCGGACGAGAGTGCTTCGGCCGGCGCCGAGAGCGGCGCGAACGGCGATCTCGCGTCTCCGGGTTTCGAGGCGCGCCAGCATCAGGCTCCCCACGTTGGCGCAAACGATGAGGAGAAGAAAGGAAACGGTCGCAAACAGGAGAAGGATCGCTGGCCGCGCCGTCGCCACCAGCTGTTCGTGAACCGATTCGACGGTTACACCCCACCCCGAGTTGGTATCGGAGAACTCGAGCGCGATTTGGGAGGCGATCGCCGACATTTCCTCCTGCGCCCGCTCGTGAGGGATCCCCTCCCCGAGTCTCCCCACCACGCTCAGAGCGCGGGCGCGGCGCGATCGGCCGTGGGCGTCGTTCGGATCGAACGAGAGGGGTGTCCAGAGATGGATTTCGTTCCCCGGAGGGAAGGCGAAGTCCTCTCCCATGACGCCGACTACGGTATAGGTCTGCGTATCGAGCGCGATCTGCCGGCCGACCACGCCCGGATTCCCGCCGAACTGGCGAATCCAGAACCCATGGCTCAGCAGAACCACCTTGTCGTACCCCGGGACTCCCTCCTCGGCGGTGAACGTGCGGCCGAGCGCGGCCTCGACACCGAGAAGTCCGAAGAGCTCGGGGGTGGCGCGAAGGGAAGGAAGATCCAGGGGCTCCGCATCCGCGCGAAATGCGTAGCGAACGGGCCGGTAGGCGGCGAGGGCCTCGAGCGTCGTCGCCTCCTCGCGCCAGTCGAGATAGGTCGGCGGCGACACCAGGTCGCTCGTTCCCTCCGGCTTTCTCTCCCGGAGCACCACGAGCTCCTCGGGGTCGGCGTAAGGAAGCGAGTCGAGGAGTACGGCTTTCACCACGCTGAAGATGGCGGTGTTGGCGCCGATCCCGAGGACGAGAGTCGCGATGGCCACCAGGGAGAGAAGCGGCGCCCGCGCGAGCACGCGGAACCCGAAACGGAAATCACTCAGGAGACTCATGCTTCCATTCCCTCGAGGGGTACTCTGTCGAGATTGAGCTCTGCCTCCGCCGGCATCAGGAGATAGTACAGCACCGAGGCCACCCCGAAGCCCACGAACCAGGCGTAGTCGTATAGAGCCCGAAGGCTCGGCACCAGAAGCCCGATGAACGCCGTACCGGCGCCGGCCGCGAGAGCAGCGACAGCCTTCCAGTTCACGCCGCCGGAATACTCGTAGATACCGCCTCGACGATAGAGGTCGTAGAGCGAGAGGTTTCGCTTGCGGATCAAAAAATAGTCGACGACGAAGATTCCCGCGATGGGGCCGAGAAAACCGGAGTAGCCGATGAGCCAGCCGAAGATGTAGGTTCCGTAGTCCTCGAGGAGCTTCCAGGGCATCATCACGACCCCGATGATGCCGGTGAGAATGCCACCGCGGGCGAAGGTCATCTTCTCCGGCCAGAGGTTCGCGAAGCCGTTCGCTGGCGCCACCACGTTGGCGGCGACGTTGGTGGTGAGGGTCGCGACCGCGACGGCGAAGAGCGCCACCGCGATGAGGAGCTTGTTCTCGAAGCGCGACACGAGCTGGACGGGGTCCCAGATCGCTTCCCCGAAGACGATCACCGTCGCCGAGGTGACGGCGACTCCGATGAATGCATAGAGCGCCATCGTCGTGGGAAGGCCCAGGAGCTGTCCCAGCATCTGCTCCCTCTGCCCGCGGGCGTAGCGCATGAGGTCGGGGATGTTGAGAGCGAGAGTCGCCCAGAACCCCACCATCGCCGTGAGCGAGGGAACGAAGAAACGGAAGAACTCCCCGAAGGTTTCGAAGCGGGACGGCCGTGAGAGTATGGGGCCGAGGCCGCCCGCGGTTACGAGCGCCCAGCCGAGAAGCGCGAGCCCGCAAACGATGAGAAACGGCGCCGCCCAGTCCTCGAGGAACCGGATGCTCTCCGAGCCCCGCACGATGATGTAGATGTTGACGAGCCAGAAGGCGGCGAAACAGAGGGCCGGGCCGAGGGAGAACGCCGCCCATGGCGGGTACATCGTGGTGAGAAGAGCCTGGATGGCAGCGCCCCCGATCCAGGTCTGGATCCCGAACCACCCGCAGGCGACGGCCGAGCGGAGGAGCGAGGCGATATTGGAGCCGATCACTCCGAAGGAAACACGGGCGAGCACGGGAAATGGAATGCCGAAACGGGTCCCGGCGTGAGCGTTCAACACCATGGGAACGAGCACGATCAGGTTTCCGAGGGTGATGGTGAAAATCGCCTGCCACCAGTTCATACCGCCCTCGATGAGACCGGCGGCGAGCATGTAGGTCGGGATGTTCACCGCGAGCCCGACCCAGAGCGCCGCGATGCTGTACGTCGTCCAGGTCCGTTCAGCCAGGCGTGTGGGCGCGAGGTCCCGGTTGAAGAGCCTGGGGTCGAGGCCCTCGTGGGAGCGAAGCTGGAAGAGCCCATCGGGGCTCCGGGTCATCTTTTGGAGAGGGTCCTCGCTCATTTCGATCGCACGGGCGGATGATAGGAGGGGGCCTTTCGCGCTGTCAACCTGTGCAGGATTGACGGGAGAGGTGACGCTTCAGCCCCCGCTCGGTCTGCCCGAAAATATATAGCGTTCATTCTTTCGGCGAGGATCGGAAACCAGGTGAAATGGGTGGACAAGCCCTTCGGGCCTGACGCCATTTCCTCGCGCCACCGGAGTATTGACGGCCCTCAGCTCCGCGGCTAGCATGAAACGCATATCTGTCCGCTTCCGCGGGGAGGAGGTTCATGCCATTCGAGGTCATTGTTTGGGTTCTGGCTCTCTCATGGGTCGCTCCGCCGGTTTCCCGCGGCGCGGACACGGATCGACGCGCGCAAGTGGACGCGATCTTCACCGACTACCAGAGAACGGATTCGCCGGGCTGCGCCCTCGGGGTCTTTCATGGGGGTCGCATCGAGTACGCGCGCGGATACGGGATGGCCAACCTGGAGCTTTCCGTCGCCATCACGCCGTCGACGGTCTTCGACATCGGCTCCACCTCGAAGCAGTTCTCGGCATTCGCGATCCTTCTGCTGGAGCAGGAAGGAAAGCTCGACATCGACGACGACGTG
>CAZKNR010000075.1:0-4371 GCA_964553925.1 uncultured Acidobacteriota bacterium | reverse complement strand
GTGGGCGAGCTCGTCATCGGAAGATCGATGGTGACCCAGGCCCTTTCCGAGCTCTCGAGCGGGGACACGCAGGGCACCGCTGCCGATCGTTTGAGCGACGCCAACGGATTTCTCGAGAGAACCATGACGGAGCTTCAGGCCGCGGTGCTCAAGATCCGCATGGTCCCGGTGGAGCACGTATTCCGCCGTTTCCCCCGTCTGGTGCGCGACCTCGCCCATTCCCGGGGGAGAAGAGTGGACCTCGACATCCAGGGCGGATTGACGGAGCTCGACAAGAGCATCGTCGATGCCCTGGGGGAGCCGCTCCTGCACCTGGTGAGAAACGCCATCGACCACGGTCTCGAGAGCCCGCGGGAGCGGGAGCTCGCGGCAAAGCCTCCGGCGGGGAAGCTGAAGCTCGCCGCGTTCTACGAGGGGAATCACGCGCACGTCGTCGTCGAGGACGACGGGCGCGGCATCGATCTGGCCCGGGTCGGCGAACGCGCGGTAGCCCTCGGCCTCATCGAGACCTCCGAGCTCAACGCCATGACGCCCTCCGACATCCTGAACACCATCTATCAGCCGGGGTTCAGCACGCGGGAGACGGTTTCCGATATCTCGGGCCGGGGCATCGGCATGGACGTGGTGCGGGAGTCGATCGAGAAGCTCAAAGGCGTGATCGAGCTTTCGACCGCGCCGGGGAAGGGAACCCGGTTCCTCATCCGCCTTCCGCTGACGCTCGCCATCCTCCGCGCGGTCCTCGTCGAGGTCGCGGGGAAGGCGTTCGCCATTCCCTTGAGCGGCGTCCTCGAGATCGTGCGACTCCCGCGGGACCGGGCCACGAGCATCCTGGGGCACGGGGTGCTCCATTGGCGCGATCAGGTGGTGCCGCTGGTATCGCTGCGGGAGGCTCTCGGATTTCCCGCGGGGGCCAATGGGGCCAATGAAGAAAGCGACGCCACGGCGCGGGGTCGCGACTTCGTCCTCCTGGTCGGGGAGGCGGAGCGCCGCGTTGGGCTCGTGGCCGAAGGACTCCTGGGAGAGCAGGAGCTCGTGGTGAAGCCCATCGAGGACCCGCTCGCACGGAGCCCGGGGGTCGCGGGAGCGTCGATTCTCGGCGATGGACGCGTGGTTCTGATCCTCCACACCCGAGGTCTTCTCGACAAGCACGTGAGCCTGTCCCGGAGAGTCGAGGTGCTTCGTTGACGGAGAGTCGTCGACCCGAGCGCAGCGCGAGCAAAGCGAGTCGCGGAGCGAGAGCCGTGGGGGTGGGGCCCCACGGCACTGATGGAAGACCCATTCGAGTACTGGTGGTGGACGATTCGGCCTTCATGAGGAAAGTGCTGGTGAAGATGCTCGAGCCCTATGACGACATCGAGGTGGTAGCGACGGCGATGGACGGGGTATTCGCTCTCGAGAAGCTCGAGCGGTTGAAGCCCGACGTCGTGACCCTCGACCTGGAGATGCCGCGGATGGACGGTCGAACCGCGCTCCAGAGAATCGTCGACGATTTCCAGCTTCCGGTGATCCTCGTCTCCGCCCATACCTCCAAGGGAGCGCGCGCGACCTTCGAGGGGCTGGCGGCGGGGGCCGTCGATTTCGTCACCAAGCCCGAGCGTATCTTCACCACACCTCTCGACAGCCTGAGCTCCGATCTGGCGCAGAAGATCCGCACCGCGGCCAAAGCCAAGGTCCGGAGGCCGGCACTGCGGTCCCCCGAGCTTCGGGCCCTTCGCGCGCCCGCGGTGAAAGAGGCGCCGGCGACGGAAGTCGTCGCCATCGCCGTCTCCACCGGCGGCCCCAACGCCCTTTCACTGCTCCTCGCCCAGATCCGGGGCGACTACCACCCGGGGATTCTCATCGTTCAGCACATGCCCGAAGGCTTCACCGGGCAGTTCGCCGATCGGCTCTCGAAGCTCGCGGCCATCGGAGTGCGCGAGGCCGAGGACGGAGACATCGTGGCCTCGGGAGTCGCTCTCATCGCACCCGGGGGAAGGCAAATGGAGATCGTGCGCGCCTCGGGGAAGCTCCTGGTGCGCCTGTCCTTCGCTCCGCCGGTGCGCGGTCACAGGCCCTCCGCCGACGTTCTCTTTCAGTCGGTGGCGAAGAACGTGGGCGCGCGCGCCCTCGGCATGATTCTGACCGGCATGGGAGAGGACGGCGCCGAGGGTCTTCTCGCGATCCACGCGGCGGGCGGACATACGCTGGCCCAGGACGAGGCAAGCTCCGTGGTCTACGGGATGCCCCGCGCGGCCATCGAGAGAGGCGCGGTGGACAAGGTTCTCTCGCTTTCGGACATGGGCGCTTATCTGAACGCTCTCGATGCCCGTCACTATCCTCAGGGAGGGTCCTCATGGATCGCATGAAAAGCGAGCCGCCGGAGCTTCCGAGCTTCCGGTTCCTCGTGGTCGACGACTCGGCGTTCGCTCGCCGCAACATGAAGAACATCCTCACCTCGGTCGGAGGCGAGGAGGCGGGATCCGCCGCCAACGGCCGCGAGGCGATCGAGCAGTACATGAAGTTCAAGCCCGATCTGGTGTTCATGGACATCACCATGCCAGAGATGGAAGGAGTCGAAGCGGTCCAGGGGATCCTCCACCGCGACGCGTCGGCCAAGATCGTCATGGTGAGCTCGAACGGCTATCAAGAGATGATCAAGGCCGCGCTGGATTCGGGCGCGAAGCACTTTCTGACCAAGCCGGTCGAGCCCCGTCAGGTGGCCTCGGTAGTGAGCTTCGTCCTGGGAGAAGGTTAGTGCGTTACGACTTCGTGAATCCCTTCGTGAGCTCGGCGCGGGAGATCCTGGAAGAGGTGCTCTCGGGACGAATCGCCGCGGGAAAGATCCGGCTGTCTCCGGCCCCGGTGTCGAGCCGCGGGGTGACGGCGATCGTGGGCGTGACCGGGGAGGGCGAAGGAAGGGTGCTCTTCGACATGTCCCGGGAGACCGCGCTCAAAATCGCCACCAAGATGAACCAGGAAGCCCAGACCGACCTCGGAACCCTGGCGAAGGACACGCTCTCGGAGCTCGCGAGCATGATGACGGGCCGAGCGGTAAGCGTTCTGAACGACCGCGGGCACCACCTTCGGGTGTCGCCCCCTACGCTCATCGCCGGAGACAACGTCACCATCTCCAACTCCGAGCTCGAGACCCTGGTGGTGCCGCTCTCGACGTCCTGCGGCGAGGTCATCGTCAACGTGGCGATGGAGACCCGGTAACGGAGAGGACCATGTCCCGAGAACAGCAAGCGAACTCGAAAGCCGCCGACGAAGCCCCGCTTCAGAAGCGGGTTCGGGAGCTCGAGCGTCAGGTCGCGGACCTCGAGATGGGGCTCGCGATGCAAGCGAGCGGAGGGGAGAAGGCCCTCATTACCGCTCTTTCGGAGCTCCGGGCGCGGCTCGAGCAGGCGGAGAAGGAGAACCGCGAGTTCGCGAACATGTACGTGGGGATCCAGGAGCAGAACGAGGCCCTGACCAACCTCTATGTGGCGAGCCAGAGGCTCCACGCCACGTTCGACCTCGAAGAGGTGAAGACGATAATCAGCGAGATTCTGGCGGAGATGGTGGGCGCGGAGGAGTTCGGGCTTCTGGTGTTCGACCGGGAGAAGAAGAACCTCCACGTTATAGCGGGAGAAGGGATCCGGGAGCGGCTTCCCATGGAAACGCTTCCGGTGGGCGAAGGCATCATCGGCGACGTGGCTCGCACCGGAGAGTCCTTCTACTTCGTCCCCAAGAGCGAGGCGGAGAGGAAGGCCCAACTCCCCCTCGCCACCCTTCCGCTGAAGCTCGGCGGCCAGACGGTGGGAGTGGTGGTGATCTACCGCCTCCTGGGCCACAAGCCGAACTTCTCGCCCATCGACCATCAAATTCTCGAGCTGGTTGCGGCGCACGCGGCGAGCGCCCTGGTGTCGGCGCGGCTTCACAGCAACATGGATCGGAAACTGAAGACCATCGAGGGTTTCATGCACCTGATGAAATCCCGGTAAGAAGCTAGGGAGAACCTCATGTCCACCAAGAACCTTCTGGTCGTCGACGATTCGGCGACGACGAGGATGCTCATCTCGCTCACCCTCAAGAAGGAGGGGGTCTACCGCATCGTCGAGGTCTCGAACGGCCGCGAGGCGGTGGACAAGCTGAGCGTCGAGCCCGTCGACTGCGTCCTCACCGACATCAACATGCCCCAGATGAACGGGCTCGATCTGATTTCCTACATCCGCTCGCAGCACCGGGAGCCCAAGCTTCCCATCATCGTGATCACTACCCAGGGTGAGGAAGAGGCGCGTGACAAGGGCATGGCCCAAGGCGCGAACGCCTATCTCACCAAACCTATCTCCGGGCCCAAGCTCGTGAGCCTGGTGAAGGAGCTTCTCGACTGACGGCGGCCTTTCGGGCGCA
>CAZKNR010000074.1:0-8987 GCA_964553925.1 uncultured Acidobacteriota bacterium | reverse complement strand
CAAGGCTTCCTCCTGTTGTCCCAGCTTGCTGTGGGCGATGCCCAGGCCGTCGAAGGCGTAAAGATAGTTGGGGTTGATCTCGAGAGCCTTCTGATACTGCGAGATGGCCTCCGCCGGCTGACCTCCCGCACGAAGTGTGTTTCCCAGGTGGACGAGAGCGGCGACGTTTCCCGGATCGAGACCGAGCGCTGCCCGAAGCTCCTTCTCCGCGTCGGTCCACTCTCGGCGGTAGTGATGGAGGAGGCCGAGGTTCACATGAAAGTCAGCGTCTTCCATCCCTCGCGCGAGCGCCTGGCGATAGATCGTCTCGGCTTCGGCGTGGCGGCCGACCTGCATGTACAGAGCCCCTAGGTTCTCGTAGACGAGAGGGATGTCCTTCTCCGTCGCCATCACCTTCTGAAGAATCTCGACCGCCACGACGTAATTCCGCTGGCCGAACTCGTGGATCCCGATCTGGAGCTCGTTCCAGAGGGCCATGTGCTCCTTCGGGTCGAAAGCCTTTTGATGTGACGGCCTCGGGCTTGAAGAAGAGACGTACCCGAGGCTCCTCAATCGAGCCTCGGTCTCGGTGTCGATGACCCCCGACTCAAGAGTCGAGTCTCCCCCGAGCTTGCCCTCGATTTGCTCCAGTTCGCTTTGCATCTCCCGGGCCAACGCCTTCCTGGAAGAAAGCAGGTCCTCGCGCTCGCCCGGGTCCGCCCTGAGGTCGTAGAGCTCCGGCCGCGGCGCTTCGATGTATCGAAAGCCGCCGCGCTCGAGCCCTCGGAGCTCGCTCCATCCGAGATGAATGCTGGCATAAAGGGATTCGCTGTAGACGGACTCGCCTGTCTCGCCTGACTCGCCTGTCTCGGGTGTATCGCTTCTCCCTTCCACAAGCGGGCGAAGAGTCTTCCCCTGCGCCATGGGCGTTGGGAGCCCCAGGTAGTCCAGCAGGGTCGGGGCGACGTCCACCGTTCGCGTCACCGCGTCGACCTTCCGGCCGCCATCGATGAGGCCCGGCGCATAGAGCAAGAAGGGTACGTGCAGGGTCGAGTTGTAGATGAGGACCGAGTGAGTCTGCTCCCCATGATCGCCGAGGCCTTCCCCGTGGTCTCCCACCACCGCCACCAGGGTGCGCTCGAGAAGACCGCGCGACTGGAGATCGGCCATCACCCTGCCCACCACCTCGTCGGTGTAGGCGACCTCACCGGCGTAGGGGTCGTTCGGATACTGGCTGCGATAGAGCTCGGGAGGCTCGTAGGGAGCGTGGGGGTCATAGAAGTGAATCCACGCGAAGAACGGCTGCTCGGCCGGTTGAAGGCTCAGCCAGCCGCTGAAGGCGGAGGCGACGGCGCCTCCGTCTCGCTCGCCCTCGATGTTCTCGAGCAGTCTGACATCGGCGCCCAGTTGGTCGTCATAGACGTCGAATCCCTGGGCAAGCCCGAACCGCCGGTCCAGGACGAATGCGGAAACGAAAGCGGCGGTGGCGTAACCCTTCGCCTTCAGGATCTCCGCGAGAGTCGCGTGTTCCTCGGAGAGGCGGTCCCGGCCATTGACGCGAACCCCGTGCACGGGCGGATAGGCGCCCGTGAGAATGGAAGCGTGCGCCGGCAGGGTGAGCGGCACCGGGGATCGCGTCTCAGTGAAGGCGACCCCTCCCTCCGCAAGGCGATCCAGGTGCGGCGTCTTTACTTTCCCCGAGCCGCTGTAGCCGACGTAGTCGCTCCGAATGGTGTCGATGGTGATGAGGACAACGTTACGGGGGCCGACAACCTCGGGCGCTCCGCGGCAGGAGGAGACGCAAGCCAGTGCGGTGACGAGAACCGCGCGTCGCATGAACGAAGAAAGGAGGGAGGCCGAAGCCTCCCTCCCGGCGAATGGATGCGCTTTCTTTCTAGAACTCGACTCCGACCCGTACCTCCAGCCGGCGCGGCTTGTACCAGCTCGACGCCGACCTTTCATAGAACTGGTCCTGAATCGATAACCCGGGCACTGGACTCTGGAGCCTCAGGTTGTTGTAGAGGTAGATGGTATCCGAGTTGAGCAGGTTCATGAAACGCCCGTCGATCCGGAAGTAGGTCTCGCCTCCCAGATGGATCCGCTTTCCGATCGAGAGGTCGATGTTCTGGATGGGCGGGTAGTGGTAGGCGCCTCCTGGCTCCATGATAGCCCTCACCGTCCCCTGCCCCAGCCCTCGCACTTGGATCTGCCGGTTGTGGGCCCGGCCGTCGCTGAACTCTGCCGCCACGGACAACATGACGTCCCAGGGCAACTGGAACACCCCCTGGGCGCGGAACATGTTGGGCCGATCTGCCTGCAGACGTTGATAGCCGTTCAGAAGGTTGTTCGGGTCGCGGCCTTCCGTGCCGCCGTAGGGGGGGTTGAACTGCCTTTGATCGAGCGGCCGCGGGATGAGCCCTTCGGATTTCGACCAGGTGTAGTTGACGGAGAGCCCCCACCGGTCGGCGAAGCGCTTGTCGAAGGTAAGGATAAGGCCGTTGTACGTCTGCTCGTAGTCCAAGTTCTCCGACCCGGGGAAATCCCCGGGGTCGTTTCCTTTCCTTCGAAGCGGGATTTCGACCTGGCTCAACAAGTTGACCTGCTGCCCGGTGAAAGGATCGATGAAGGGGAAGTTCTCCCACTGGCCTCCCAGGATCTCCCACCCAATCAGGTCCTTGGTGTGCTTGTAGATGTACTCGGCCCCGACCGCGATCGAGGCGCCGATTTGCCGCTCGAATCCAGCGGCGTACTGGAGGGCCCGAGGCGCCGCGAGATCCGGGTCGAACGCGGTGTTCACCGCGGCTATCTCGTTGAAGAGCTCGTAGGGCCCGTTCCGGTCGAGGCTGGAGTAATACCGCTTGGTGGTTATGTCGGGCGCCGGGGCATCCCAGTTCCCGATCACGTTGTGGTCGTAGTAGACGCCGAACGACCCGCGGATGACGGAGCGTCCCGCTTTGTCGGGTTGGAAGGCGAAGCCGATCCGCGGCGACACCAGGTTCCAATTATTGATGTCCAGCCCGGGGACGGTCTCGCCGGTGGGCTGGAAGAACCCGGCGGGACTGAAGTCGGTGTTGGTCCCGATGGTGAGCCGCTCGTAGTCGGGGATCCAGCCTTTGTTGTGATCGAATCGAACTCCGGCGTTGATGGTGAGCCGATCGCTGATGGTGATCGAATCGTCGAGGAACAAGCCCAGATCCTGGGCGATTCCCCCGTACTGATACGGGTCCTGGGTCACGCGATAGAAGTAAGGCGCGTAGTGGTATGCGTAGGACCCGTTCGGACCGATGGCGGAGCCGGGGGTGAATGCCACGCCGCGGCTGAACTGGACCCCGAATCGGAAGTCGTGCTGGGCGCCCATGAAATCGTCGGTGTAGTGGGTCACCTTCGCGTTGAACTGGTTGCGCCACGTCTCGTAGGTCCAGGTGTTCCCCTGGTAAGAGCCGACGCCGCCGGCATAGGTCTGGCCTCCTCCGCCTGGGGGGGTGTAGTCGTAGAATGGCTCCTCCAGGCTTCCCGTCGTCGACAGGTAGTCCTCGTACGCCCACCAGCCCGCGTACTTCGCCTCGAGAAGGGTATTCGTGGACAACGTCGAAGTCAGGTTCACGCCCCAGCCGGGGTTCTTGTCCTTTTGCTTCGGAATGGCCGACTGAGAGTAGAAGGGGCTGGCGGGATCGAAGCCGTCGCCGTCGGCGTGATGGAAGAACCCGGTCAGCTCGTTGCTTTCGTTCAAGCGGCTCGTGATCCGGATGTCGAAATTGTAGCCCTCATCGGTGGGCTGCACAAAGTTTTCGGGCACCCCTGGTTCCTTGCTCGCGGACTGGGCGTACTGGAACGAGCCATAGAACCACAGCTTGTCCTTAAAGATGGGCCCTCCTAGTTGGCCAGTCAAGTCGCGGAAGACCTGCCGGGAGAAACCCGTGCCGTCCCTGATGATGTTGGTGTCGGTGAGGCCATCGGTCTGGAAAAAGTAGTTGGCGCCTCCCGAAAATTCATTGCTTCCCTTCTTGGTCACGACGTTCATGACCGCGCCGGTGTGGTTGCCGTACTCGGCAGGGGCGCCGACGCCCATGACCTGGAGCTCCTCGATGTTGTCGGGATTGACCGTCAGCCAGGCCGCCCCCGTCTCGGGAGCGGTCACGTCGATTCCATCGACGTTCCAGGAGCTCGACTGGCGGTTGGAGCCATAGGCGATCGTGCGCGCCGTGGTGCCGTCGCCCCTGTCCACGCTCATTCCGGGCAGAACCTGGATGAGGTCCGCCATGTTCCTTTGGGTGGGGAGCTCCTTGAGCATCTCTTCCTGGAAGCCGCTCTGAATACCCGCGGCGGTAACGTCCACGATGGGCGACTCGCCGGTGACCGTCACCGTTTCGGCGATGGTCGAAAGCTTCAAGGGGATGTCGACGCTGGCCGTGGCATTGAGGGCGACCCGGACCGCCTCGAAGCGCTTGGTCTCGAAGCTGGGAAGCGCGGCTTCTACATCATAGGTGCCGATGGGGATGGAGATGAACCGATAGACGCCTAGCTCGTTCGTGACCTGCTCCCGGGTTCCGCCAATCAGCGCGTCGCTGTGGATGACGACCGTGGCCCCCGGCAGCACGGCGCCGGTCTCATCCGACACCGTCCCTCGGATGTTCCCGGTCTGAGACCACGCCGTCGAGACCAGAAGACCGCACACCCCCAGGGAAAAAATTACGCGGAAACATGCTTTCATAGATTGCCTCCTCAATGCTTTCAATCGATCGAGGTCTGGGCGCAGAATGCCAGACGACTCGTACTATGGGTTTGTACAGCAAAGGAAGTGCCACCCATCGCCTTGGGTGGCCTCGGGCGGCGGTGTGAAATAAAGCTAAAAGAATGTTCGGTTTGCACGGCAAGTCGCTCAGGGGATGACACCGCCTGGAACCTCGACGAATCCAAACGGGCGGATCTTTCCAGGCGTTTCTCCAGCATCTTGGATCGGTCCTCCAAGAAACTGACTGGCAGCCATCGCCTAGATGAGGTCGAAGAGCCTTGCAGCGTTTTTGGCGACCAGCTTCTCGCGGTCTTTCGGCGATACTCCGGCAAACAGCGCGTCGAGCGCCTCTTTCGTCTCGACCCCCACCGAGATGGTGTGCGGGAAGTCGGAGCCCCACACCACCTGGTCGACTCCGATCTCCGCGATCGCGGAGACACCGCCTTTCTCGTCGATGAGCCCGTGCCAGACACGGGTCCGGATGTACTCGCTCGCCTTGAGGTCGAGGCTCGGAAGCTGAAGGCGGTTGGAATAGACGCCCTGCACCATGTCGATGCGCCTCATGAAGTTCGGGATCCAGGAGAGCTCGAGCTCTGCGGTCACCACCTTCAATCGGGGAAAACGGTCGAGGATTTTTCCGAAGATGAAGTCGGTCGCGAGAACGTGAGGGATCTCTTCCCAGGTGGAGAGGAACATGTTGGGTCCCTCTTCCCACTCGGCGAGCGTATGACAGGCCATGGGATCGGGGATCCGGCCGGTGACGATGTGGAGGGTGATGGGGACGTTCCTCTCCTGGGCCGCCGCCCAGAATCGGTCGTAGGCGCGGTCGCGGTACGGGGGTGACCCTTCCGGGGGAGCGGCGTGGATCATCGGCGTTCGGTGTCCAAGCTTCACCACGCGCTCGAGCTCCTCGACCGCCCAGTCCTGGTCGTCCATGGGAATCATCGCCGCGCCGAGAAGCCTCTTCCGATCGTGGGAGATGAACTCCGCGAGCCAGTCGTTGTAGACGCGCGACGCGTCCCTCACCACGTCGCGATAATCGGGCCGATTGCTCGAATGGAGGATGGAAAGACCGAGAGTGGGATAGAGGACTTCGGCCTCGAGCCCCGCCTTCTTCTGGAACTCGACGCGGGCCACGGGATCGCGGCCCGCCTCCGGAGTGCCGGCGTCCGCGGTCTTCTGGTCCTGCTCCTTGAACCGCGCGTACTGTTTTCCAGTGTAGAAAAAAAGCCCTGGCTGTCCCGCGTAGCCTTCGACGACCCGGGGAGTTTCGTCGCCGTACTTTCGGCCGAGAGCTTTGAGCCACAAGTCCTGGGGCTCGATGGTGTGGGAATCGGCGCTGATGATCCGTTCCATCGACATGAGGCGGAGTCTATCGCAGCCGGAGCCACGCGAAGAGGAACAGAGTTCCCAGGAGAAGGTCGACAGCCCCGAAGCCGAGGACCATCCCGGACACGCGACTCTGGAAGAACAACACCACGATCGCGATTCCGAACGTCGCCTTCTCCAGGACGGCCGGTATCATCAAGGGCCGGAAGCGCACCGGGTCCTTGGAGATCACCCAGAACGCGGCCTGCCACGCGAGTGCGACACCCACGAAGCCATAGAAGTGCTCGGGGTGAGTGATGGGAGGCGGATAGTACCGTCCGATCTGCTCCTCCATGAAGTACTGCGGAAGGAGTACCAGGACGCCGTAGACGCCGGCGAGTCGAAAGACGAAGCGCGCGAATCTCAACGGGCTCCTTCGTCTCGAATCGAGAACAGATGATGCTGCCCGCGGATGAAGAGGCGCTTCGGCGCCGCCGCGGGAGTCGCCATCAAGACCTCTCCCATGGGGTTGGTCGAAAGGAGCTCGTATTCGGCCCCCGCGGCGACCACGTAGACGTCTCCGTCTTCGCTCGTGAAGTACAGCCTTCCGTCGGAAGCGATTGGCGACGCGCTGAACGCCCCGCTCGCGATGCGGTGCTGGTAGAGGCGCTCGCCGGTCTCGGCTCGATACGCGGAAAGGACTCCGTTGTTCTGGCAGGTATAGAGGATGTCGCCGTACACGATGGGGGTCGTCATGTAGGAGCCGTCCCGGCTGCTCCTCCAGGCGACGAACTTGGTGTCTCCGATGTCGCCCGAGCCTCCGGGTCTCACGGCGAAGATCGGATTGATGCGATAGCCGCTCGTGATGAACACCAACCCGCGGCCGGCGACCGGCGTCGGCGTCGTGTTCTTGGAGCTTCCCGAGAGACGCCAGAGCTCCTTTCCCGTGAGCGGATCGTAGCCGTGCATGATCTCGGCGCCATTGGTGATGAGCTCCACCCGGTCCGCGCCCTCGTGGATCAAAGGAGTCGAGAACGACGAGATCACGCTTCGATTGACGCGCCAGACGGGCTCACCCGTCGCCACGTCGAAGGCCGCGAGAAACGATCCCGCCTGGGAGTCGGCGATGACGACGACCATCCCGCGGTACAAGGCGGGGGAGCTACCTACACTCCAATCATAGGTGTCATCGTAAGAGGCGCCGGCGTCGATGGTCCCGAGATCGCGCTTCCAGAGGAGGTTCCCCTCGAAGTCGTAGCCGTAGAGGCCTTCCGATCCGAAGTAGGCGACGACGTGTTTTCCGTCGGTCACCGGAGTCGGCGAGGCGTAGCTGTTTTTCGGGTGGCGCTGGATCTTCGGGACCGCGCGAACGGCTTCTCGATCCCAAAGGATCGCGCCGGTCTCGGCGCTCAGCGACAGCACGCGAAAGCTATGTTCAGCTTTGTCCGAGCGGCGGTCGATCCTCCCGTCGAGACCGTGCACGAAGATGGAATCGGGATCGGAGCTGACGGCGGTCGTGAGAAAGACGCGGTCGCCCCAGACGATCGGGCTCGAGTGGCCGAGCCCATCGAGCTTCGTCTTCCACTCGACGTTCTCCGAACGGACGCCGTCCCACGTCGTGGCGATCGAAAGCCCGTCGGCGATTCCCGTCGCCTTCGGTCCGCGAAACGAGGGCCAGTTCTCGCCCGCGGCGGTCAGGGGAACGAGGGTGAGAGCGAGAAAGAGGACTCGCACGGCGGGAGTCTATCAGATCGCCCGCGATCGAATACCGCGGATTTCCTATACTCTTCCGATACGCCATGGGAAGTGGGAGCTACGGGTTCTGGGAAGTTCTGCCTCCTGCTGGCATCGGTGCGTCAGCGCCTGGCCTCGGATGGGCAGAAGGTTCACGGAAGACGGCCGGGCCTGCGGAGCGCTGTCTCGAACGGGTCCAACAGTTCCGGCTTCTCGAGGATCTCCGCAAAACGCCCACCCCACAGACGCACGCGGTCGACGTCAAGGCTGGCACCCATTCGACTGACCACCGATTGCACGTCGTGGAGATCAATGAGACGTGCGGCGATGAGCTTGTAGAGCACCAAGTCCTCAGCAGAGCAAGTGCGGAGCGCGATACGGGGTGTGACCTTCCAGTGCGACGCTCGCTGCAGCACCTCGAGTTCAAACGGAAACGCGGCGAAGCTGACGTCGAGGTCCACGCCATTGCTCGCGCGGAGGAGCGCCAGGCGGCCTAGCTCTGCACGACGGACCGGGTCGGGATCTCGCGAGCCAAATCTCGACAGGAGCAGGTCGAGAACAGCGGCCTCCTCCTTGAAATCCACGAGCACCGTGGCATCGACGTCCTTCGTCGCGCGAGGCTCTCCCCATCGGGAGACCACCATGCCGCCAATCAGACAGGCGGATCGGCCGCTGGCACTCAGGAAGCTGAGTAGTTCCTCCGCCGCCTCCACCAGCCGGGGTGGTGTCACGAGCGCTCGGCAAGACGACAGAGGACGTCATGGATCGCGCGCAATCCCTCGCCGTTGTCCCCGGGACCGAGGGCCATGGGCCATAGCAATTCGACGGCGATTCGAGCCGATTCGACGTCCGTGAGCTGGCGCAACTCCGACACGCGCCGCGCCTCGAGGATTGGCCCCAGCCGTGCCCAGCTATTAAGCCACTCGGCCGTCTTCGCGCGGGCCTCGGCATCGAACGGCCGCTCAGTGCTCATGACGTTATTCTAGCGCGCCAAAGACCCTCGGCGGTCTCATCACGACTGGTGACAGGTGCCTGCTGGAGGTGAGAGAGCGAGAAGGAGGAACTCGCACGGCGGGAGTCTGTCAAGTCACCCGCGATCGAATAGCGCGGAATTCATGTACCTCCCGGTACGGCCATGGGAAGTGGGAGCTGCGGGCCCTGGGAAGTTTTGTCTCTGTTCTCCTCCGGAGCTCGGTGTTTCCGGAGCCGTGTTGAAGGACGAAAAGACGATTGG
>CAZKNR010000073.1:0-4022 GCA_964553925.1 uncultured Acidobacteriota bacterium | reverse complement strand
GAGGCGACGGGCCAACTCGTGGACGACCTTGGGAACGTCCGGGGAATGAGGCATGGGACCTCCTTTCGAGTTTTATACTCGAAAGCGAGTCATGCCGCAACGACGGAATCACGCCACCGCGCACAACGCCGTCGTGCACCCTGCGGCCGTGCGGCCGGCCGCACGTTGACCAGCCCGGGAACATGAAGTAGAGTAGGCACTTGGCTGTCGCCCGGAGACGGTGACCGTAGCTCAATTGGTTAGAGCACTGGCCTGTGGCGCCAGGGGTTGAGGGTTCGATTCCCTTCGGTCACCCCAGCCTTTGACGTTCACCTCCCCCCTCTGGGGAGAGGGCAGCCTTTGAAGTTCACCTCTCCCCTTTGGGGAGAGGGTAGGGTGAGGGGCGGAAGGTTCGCGCGTGCGCCCATAGCTCAGCTGGATAGAGCGTTAGCCTCCGGAGCTAAAGGTCAGAGGTTCGAATCCTCTTGGGCGCACCATTTCTCGCAGGGCCCCTCTCCCCCTTGGGGAGAGGGCAGGGTGAGGGGATTCCGCGACGTCGCGGGCCGTTAGCTCAGTTGGTAGAGCAGCTGACTCTTAATCAGCGGGTCGGAGGTTCGAGTCCTCCACGGCCCACCACAAAATCAGGCACTTCGGGGACACCCCGGAGTGCCTGATTGTTTTGGTGCTACTCCTGGTGCTACTCAGTTTCGGCCCTTCCAGGGGGCCGAACTCCGGAGAGCATAGGCGTTGGCCGCCTGAGAGGGGTCCGGACCGGATGCCGAAGTACGGGTTCTCCGACGATGACTGGGATCGTGCGAAATATCAGGCCCGCGATATCTTGGCAGATGTTGCCCGCCGGCAGGACACGCTCACTTATTCCGACCTCGTGGCGCGCATAGGTGCGATCGCTCTTGATCCGCACAGCTATGCGATGCGCGCGTTCCTGGGTGAGATCTCCACCTCCGAGCACAGTCAAGGCCGGGGCATGCTCTCTGTCGTCGTGGTCTACAAGCATGGAGATCAGATGCCGGGGCCCGGCTTCTTCGAGCTCGCGCGCGTGCTCGGACACCGATTCCGAGACGAGACCGCGTTCTGGGTTGAGGAACTACGGAGAGTCTATCGGGTATGGTCGCGCGGCACTTGAGTTCTTGTGGACGATGTGGCGGTCAACTACGGGAGGTCGAGCAGGGCGCGCGAGTCCAGTTGGGCACGCCAGGCTCGGAAGTGTGGGCAGGCCCCGGTGATGGTGTCCAATCCAATCTCCAAGGCCGCGAGATTGCCGAGGAGGGGTTTTGCGTATCCAGGTATTAGGGCCTCAACTCTCTTCGATGGTGCAGTGTTTGGGGAATCATTGATGTCTTCGGGCGTAGGAAATTGATCCCTGATGTCTTGGAATGATCCCGCTAGCGCCTCGCGACCCACACCCCGAGCGAAAGCCTCGCAATCGCTGAAGAGGAGCCCTTCAAATTCATGAACGACGACGAAGGGTAAGAAGCGGCGGGGATCAAAACCTGGCCCGATGTGATCTGCAAGGTCGGCCAAGAGCGCTGCCTCTACGTGTAGCCCCTTTCTCGCAACTGGCAACAATCCCGCATCCGCCCTTCCCGGCCAAGCCTTCTCTCCGGACTGCGGTAAGCCGTAGTAGTCGACCATGGTTGTTACGATACAACCTGGATCCTCCGCGAGGTGCCTAACGATATCCCGCCTTACTGTGTCCCAGCTCCGGATCCCACCGCGCCGATCACGCTGGCGAGCATTTCCGATGAGGCGAGCACTCACACGTTCATAGCCACGGGCGAGAAGAGGCCTTGTGAGGATCTCATTCACAAAGACCTCCTCAGTTTCTCCCTCGACATGTACAAGCAGCCTGGGCATGACCTAAGCCGGCCTTGGGCGGCCTCCCAGCTCGTTCTTCTCCCATAGCTGGCCGAGGCTGTAGTCCTCCAGCCACTTGGCCAGGGGCTCCGGCTTGAGACGAGTCAGTTGCGTTCCATTGTCAATCCGATCAGCAACCAACACATCCTCCGGCTGGAAGTGGTCCAGAAGAAGGGACGACTGAGTTGAAAGAATGACTTGTGTTTCTGTGGAAGCTTGCTTTACGAGGGAGGCAAGAAGTGTTATCGCAGATGGATGAAGGCCAAGCTCTGGCTCATCCACCAGGATGACTGAAGGACGATACTGGGTGGGTTGGAAGAACAACGTCGCAAGAGCGATAAAGCGGAGTGATCCATCGGACAACGCGGCAGCGCTGAAGTACTGGTCGGAACCCTTGTGCTTCCACGCGAGACGGACCGTCTCTTCGTTCAAAGGATCGGGTCTGAGGAGGAAATCGTCGAAAAAGGGCGCGACCCGTTGCACGGTCCGGCGGATCAGCCCATAGGCCTCCGGGTGTTTCCTCTGCAGCAAATAGAGAAACGCCGGTAGGTTGGAGCCGTCGGGTCTTAGGAACGCATTGTCGTTGACCTGGGCTGTCTTTCGCATGGGAGAGTTGATGCTGGTATCGTGCATATGATATAGGCGCCATCGGCTCAGGCGTTCACGGACCCAACTTGCGACTCGCTTTGACCGTGGATCACTAATTCCAGCCTCACGCCCGTTCTCACGCGCGTCCAAGTCGATGTGGTAGGCTCGCGCATGAATCGTCTTATCCCAGAACGAGACGGTTTCGCGCGCAGGATAGAGGCTGTCGTCGTCCGTCGGTCGAAGGGAGAGGTCGTACTGGTTCACGCCCTTCTGAAAGGAGAGGAAGACGTGGACCTCTCTGGTAACCTTTGAGCCGAAGTGGAGCAGTTGCTCGGCGCCACCGGCTCTGCGGACATAATCTTGAAGACGCCCCTCCCGGATCTCATGGAGGAATGAAAAGAAACCGATGAAGTTGGACTTGCCGGAGCCGTTTGGGCCGATGATGACGTTGATCGGATGCAGGGCAAGCTGGTTGAGAGAGGCGATGCTCCTAAAGCCCTGGATGGTGACGTAGTCGAGTTCCGTCTCTAACATGTCAGTCGAGTGTGCTCTAAGCTTGAGGCGATGCACATGCCGGGAAATGGATACATACCTGGGACCTCGGGTGCCTAGTCTACCCCGTGGTCTCTGTCTGGCGCGGTGAAGTTTGGCGCGTGACCAGCCGCTCGATCGCCTGCCGCTGATGCCCCGGCGAGAGATGCGCGTACCGCTGTACCATGGTGAGCGTCTTCCACCCGCCGAGCTCCTTGATCGCGAGGAGGTCCACCGCTTCCATCGCCAGGCGCGAGGCGAAGGTGTGGCGCGTGTCGTGGAGGCGGAAGTCCTTGGTCTCGGCCTCCTCGACGGCGTCGGGGAAGTCCTTCTCCGCCCAGTGAAGGTCCTCGTTCCCGAGGCGATTCGGGAAGATCAAGGCCGTGGCGTCGAGCGACCGCGGCCGGCTCGAGATGATCGCGCGCACTTCGGAGGTCAGGGGGACGTGGCGCGTCTCGCCGTGCTTGCTCCTCGGGATCGTCAGCACGCCGGCCTTGAGGTCGACGTCCTTCCACCGGAGGCCGAGGAACTCCGATTTCCGTAGGCCGGTTTGCAGGAGCACCCGCACCCGGTCACGGCTCTCGTCGGTCAGGAGCTTTGCGAAGAGGGCGGTCTCTTCCTCGTCGCTCAGATAGCGCACGCGGCCGCTCGGTTCGCGCAGCATCTTCAGCTTGGCCACGCGGTTGCGTTCGGTCTTGCCGTCCCGGATGGCGATGTTGAAGACGTGCTTGAGGAACGCGTACTCTCGGTTGACCGGGGCCGGGGTGACGAGTCGGGGTTTCTTGTCCTTGTCGCCATCGTCGCGGCGAAGCCGGCCCGCCAGCCGCTCGATGCGGATCTTCTCGAGGTCAGCCGGCGTCACTTCCTCGAGGCACCGGCCGCCGAGCCGCTCGGTCCAGGTCTTCCCGTAGCGCTTGTCGTTCCGAAAGGAGCGCTTGCTCGCCTTCGCCGCTGCCAGGTACTCCTTGATCACGTCGACGACGAGGTAGCTGACCGGCCGAACCTGGCGTCGCGGGCACGGCCGCCCCAGCCGCTTGCGCTGGACCTCT
>CAZKNR010000072.1:0-3271 GCA_964553925.1 uncultured Acidobacteriota bacterium | reverse complement strand
GTGCTGAAGACGGAGCCGGAGTGGGAGGCGGTTCCGGCGAGCACTCCTTCGGCATTGCGGAACCTGCTGCGTCGGTGTCTGACGAAGGAGCCGAGGCAGCGGCTGCAGGCGATCGGCGAGGCGCGGATCGCCCTCGAGCAGAAGCTCGACGCGCCCGATACTGTTCGCGTCTCTTCGAGACTGCGGGCGTTGCCGTGGGTCGTCGCGGCAGCGTTCTTCGCCCTCTGGGCGCTGTGGCGGCCGGCGCCCGAGCCGGCTCCACCTCTGCGCTTGAGCGCCGAGCTAGGCGCGGACGTGTCGCTTTGGACCGACTCCTGGCCCGCCGCGATCCTCTCGCCCGACGGCCGCCTGCTGGCTTTCGTCGCAAGCCGGGGTGCGGAGGGACGGCCGCTTCTCTACCTCCGGCGCCTGGAGCAGCTCGACGCCGCGCCGCTTTCGGGGACGGAAGGCGCCCGCGACCCGTTCTTCTCTCCCGACGGGGAGTGGATCGCGTTTTTCGCCGATGGGAAATTGAAGAAGGTCTCGGTCTCGGGTGGTGCTGCCGTCACACTCTGCGACGCGGCGGATGACCGGGGCGGGACGTGGGCCGAGGGCGGGACGATCGTTTTTACGCCCACTTCCGTGCCGGGCGTGGGCCTTTCGCAGGTGTCGTCGGCGGGAGGCACGCCGCGGACCCTGACGACACCCGATCCAGACTCCCAGGAGTCCACGCACCGCTGGCCTCAGGCCCTTCCCGGAGGCAAGGCCGTCCTGTACACGGCGGCCAGCCATGGCAACTTCGAGGACGCGAGCCTCGTCGTGCACACGCTCGAAGGCGACAGGAGAACGGTGCTGCATCGCGGCGGATATCATGGCCGTTACCTTCCGAGCGGCCACCTGGTCTTCATTCACGAAGGCACGCTCTTCGCCGCGCCTTTCGATCTAGATCGACTCGAGCTGACCGGCGAGGCCGTGCCCGCGCTCGCAGGCGTGAGCGCTGAGCCGGGCAACATGGGGGCCCAGTTCGCCTTCTCCCGGGACGGAACGCTCGTGTACCAGCGGGGAGAGGGCCTCGCGACGCCGATTCAATGGATGGACCGGGAAGGGAAGCTTGAGCCTTTGCTCGCGGCGCCCGGTGTCTACAACAACATCCGCTTCTCCCCCGATGGCCAGAGGCTCGCGGTGGACATCATTGAGGGCAAGAACCGGGACGTGTGGGTCTACGAATGGGGGCGCGACACCCTTTCTCGTCTCACGTTCGATCCCGGCCAGGATCGATCCCCCGAATGGACCCGCGATGGCCAACGCATCACCTTCTCCTCGAGGCGGGCTGACCAGGCGACAGAGAACCTCTACTGGCAGCGAGCCGACGGGACGGGCGAGGCGGAGCGCCTGACGGAGAGCAAGAACGCGCAATACCGGCCGTCGTGGCATCCGAGCGGGAAGCTCCTGGCCTTCCAGGAGTCGAACCCGCAAACGAGCTCTGACATCTTGATCCTGCCGCTCACGGGCGACGAGGCCTCCGGGTGGAAGCCGGGGAAGCCCACGGTCTTCCTGAACAGTCCTTTCCCCGAACTCGACGCGGCCTTCTCTCCGGACGGTCGCTGGCTGGCGTATAGCTCCAACGAGTCCGGACGCTTCGAGGTGTACGTGCGTCCGTTCCCAGGTCCGGGGGGGAAGTGGCAGGTCTCCACCGCCGGCGGACGCTGGACGACGTGGTCTCGAAGCCGAAGAGAGCTCCTTTACCGCGGCGAGGACGGGGGGAGGATCATGGTGGCCGAGTACACCGTGGAAGGCGAGTCGTTCCGCGCCGAGAAGCCGCGGGTGTGGTCGCCGGGGCTCGTGACGACCTACGACCTGCACCCGGACGGCGAGCGGGTCGCGGTGCTGAAAGTCTCGGGGGACGAGGCCGAGGCCGGGCGGGACCACGTCACCGTGATAGTCAACTTCTTCGACGAGCTGCGCCGCATCGCGCCGGCGGGAAGGCGATGACGCTTTCTCCCGGCACAAGGCTCGGTCCCTACGAGATCGCTTCGCTCCTCGGGGCCGGGGGGATGGGCGAGGTGTTCCGCGCGCGGGACACGAAGCTCAACCGCGACGTCGCGATCAAGGTTCTGCCCTCAGCATTCGCGCAGGATTCAGAGCGCGTCGCTCGATTGCGACGCGAGGCGCAGCTCCTCGCCTCGCTCAACCATCCCAACATCGCCGCGATCCACGGGCTCGAGGAGTCGGACGGCGTCCTCGCGCTAGCGCTGGAGTTTGTCGAAGGCGAAGACCTCGCCGAGCGCCTGAAGCGCGGCGCGATCCCCGTCGACGAAGCCGTCGCGATCGCGAAGCAGATCGCCGAAGGCCTCGAGGCCGCGCACGAGAAGGGAATCGTCCATCGCGACCTCAAGCCCGCGAACCTCAAGCTCACGAAGGATGGCGTGGTCAAGATCCTCGACTTCGGTCTGGCAAAGGCCTACGGGGGAGAGGCGGAAGCCGCGGGAAGCGGAGGTCTCTCTCAGTCGCCTACGATGTCGCGACAGATGACGGAGGCCGGCGTCATCTTCGGCACTGCGGCGTACATGTCACCCGAGCAGGCGCGTGGAGGTACGGTGGACAAACGCGCGGACATCTGGGCCTTCGGGGTGGTGCTGTTCGAGATGCTAACGGGCAAGAGGCTCTTCACCGGCGAGACGGTGAGCGACACGCTGGCGGCGGTGCTGCGTCAGGAGATCGACTGGAAGGCGCTGCCGGCTTCGACGCCGCCTGGCCTGCGTTTTGTCCTGGAACGGTGTCTCAATCGCGACCCGAAGAAACGGCTGCGCGACATCGGCGAGGCGCGGATCACCTTCGAGGAGAGGCTCGGCACGCCCGATACTGTCCGCGTCTCTTCGGGAGTGCGGGCGCCGACGTGGGTCATCGCGCTGAGCGCAGCTGTCGTGGCAGCGTCCCTCACGCTCTGGGTGCCGTGGCGCCCGGCGCCCCAGCCGGCTCCACCCCTGCGCCTGAGCGCCGAGCTGGGTGCCGCGGCATCGCTTTCGACCAGGCTCGGGCCCGCCGCGATCCTCTCGCCCGACGGTCGCGTCCTGGCGTTCGTCGCGAGCCAAGGTGAGGACGAACGCCCGCTTCTCTACGTCCGGCGTCTGGAACAGCTCGACGCCTCGGTGCTTTCGGGGACGGAAGGCGCCCGCGACCCGTTCTTCTCTCCCGACGGGGAGTGGATCGCGTTTTTCGCCGACGGGAAGTTGAAGAAAGTCTCGGTCTCGGGCGGGGCGGCCGTCACGCTCTGCGACGCAGAGAACGACCG
>CAZKNR010000071.1:0-1519 GCA_964553925.1 uncultured Acidobacteriota bacterium | reverse complement strand
CCCGGACCTGGTGAAGAACGAGGTCCGCAAGCGGCGCTTCATTCAGGAGGCGAAGGCGGCGGCAGCGCTGAAGCATCCTAATATCGCCGTCATCTACGAGATCGACGATGCCGAGGACGAGACGTTCATCGCCATGGAGCTCATCGAGGGTTCGAAGCTCTCGGACCTACTCGCGAGGGAGCGGCTCTCCCTCTCGCGAGCGACGGCGATGGCGGTCGAGATCCTCAAGGGACTCTCGAGCGCCCATGAGAAGGGTATTGTCCACCGGGACTTGAAGCCCGCGAACCTCATGGTGACCGAGAACGGTCACATCAAGATCATCGACTTCGGTCTCGCGAAGCTCGTCGAGCGGGTTAGCGACGCCGATAGCGACGCGCTGACGAAGGTCAAGGGCGACACTCAGGAAGGACAGGTCCTCGGGACCGTCGCCTACATGTCCCCCGAGCAGGCGAGGGGACAGACCGTCGACAACCGGACCGACCTCTTCGCCTTCGGCATCGTCTTCTACGAGATGCTCACCGGAGAGACTCCCTTTCAGGGTTCGAGCGCCGTCGAGACGATGAGCGCCATCATCCACCAGCCGGCGCCCCCGGTTTCGCGCTCGGTGAAAGGACCTCTGGCCGAAGCGCTCTCGCGCATCGTCGAGCGGTGCCTGGAAAAAGATCCCGAAGATCGCTACCAAACGGCCAAGGACCTTCTCTCCGAGGTGAGGCGAGTGAAGCGCGACTCGGAAAGCGGCGCCCGGGTCGCCGGCGTTTCGGCGACGCCGGGAAGACGGCGTGCTCTCGGGTGGGCCCTCCTCGGGCTCGGCGCTTTCGCGGTCGTCGTCTTTTCCCTTCTGCGCCTCGCGAGCGGGCCAGCGCCTCTCCCGCGCTTTACACGCCCGATTCAAGTGACGTCGGCCGTCGGTGTCGAGGATCACCCGTCGTGGTCTCCGGACGGCCAGACTCTCGCCTATCAGTCGAACCAGGCGGGAAACTGGGACATCTGGGTGACACAGGTCGGAAGCGGCCAGCACCTGAACCGAACCGAAGACCACAAGGGCGACGACTTCAATCCAAGCTGGTCTCCCGACGGGCGCGAGATCGCGTTCATCTCCAACCGTGACGGCTGGGGCGCCTACGTGATGTCTCCCCTGACAGCCTCTCCCCGCAGGTTGGCGGTCCTCGCCGAAGTGAGCCCGCAGTGGTCGTCGGATGGAACCCAATTGGCGTACCTCCTGCCCGTAGTGGGGGAAGGCTTTCAGGCGGAAGTCCTTTCTCTCGCATCGGGAGAGTCGAAGAGGTTCCCGCTTCCCGGAAGTGGGAATTCGCGTTGGGACCTCACGTCGTCCGCTGACGGTCGATTTTTCGCCTACGCAGACGGGCCTGGGGAACCTCGCCAGATCACTCAGCTCTGGCTTCTTCGAGCCTCGAGTGGCGAGGCGATCCCGATCACGAACGGAGAGTGGAACGAGCAAAGCCCGAGCTGGTCGAAGGACGGAAGGTTTCTCTATTTCGTTTCGAACCGGGGCGGCGCC
>CAZKNR010000070.1:0-2579 GCA_964553925.1 uncultured Acidobacteriota bacterium | reverse complement strand
GCCGGTGAACGCCGGTGTCGAGATCCGAAGAGAGTACAGCGTCCAGAGGGGCGGCGTTTGGGTCCTGCTCCAGGAGCCCATGCGAATCCAGAGCGGAGAGCTGGTGAAGGTCGACCTCTTCCTCTCGCTCCCCGCGCCCCGGAACTTCCTCGTCGTGGACGACCCCGTTCCCGGTGGTCTCGAGCCCGTGAACCGCGACCTCGCTACCGCCTCGACGGTCGACGCCGACCAGGCGGAGTTCCAGGGAGCTTCGACCTCGTTCTGGTTCACGCGCGACGACTGGTTCTGGTTCGGGTACTCGCGCTGGAGCTTCTATCACCAGGAGCTCCGCCACGACTCGGCGCGGTTCTACTCCGAGTGGCTTCCCGCGGGGAACTACCACCTCTCCTACGCCGCCCAAGCCATCGCCCCCGGCGAGTTCCAGGTGCTTCCGGTGCACGCCGAGGAGATGTACGACCCCGACATCTTCGGACAGGGTGTCCCCCAGACTCTGGTGGTCGAGGAGAGACGGTGAAACGGAAACTCGGCATTCTCGCGACGCTCGCCGTCGCGGGGTTTCTCGGCGCGACTCTCGCCTCCCTCTCTCCCGTTCCCGAGCGGCTCCCGCCTGCCGGAGAGAGCGCGCTTCAGGCGCGATACCTCGATCGCCGGGGAGAGCTTCTTTCCGTCACCTACGAGAACCAATGGAACCTGCACGAGCGTATTCCGCTTCATGAGATCCCGGAGATTCTGACAGAAGCGTTCGTGACCGCCGAGGACAAGCGTTTCTATACCCACCACGGTATCGACTGGACCGCGCGACTTCATGCCGCATGGACGAACTTGACGTCCTTTCGAGCGGTGCGAGGCGCCAGCACCATCACCGAGCAGGTCGTTCGGATGATCCACCCGAGACCGCGCACTCTCTGGTCGCGCTGGGTCGAGGGGTTCGAAGCGATGCGGCTCGAGAGGCGGTTCGACAAGACGGAGATCCTGGAGTTCTACCTGAACCAGGTGCCCTACGCGCGGATGCGTCGGGGCGTCGAACAGGCCGCGCGCGAGTACTTCGACCGCGATCTCGACACGCTCAACCCCAAGGAGAGTCTCGCGCTCGCGGTCCTGGTTCGAAGTCCCTCGCGGCTCGACCTCAAGAAAGGCACCGAGGCGATAGAGAAGCCCGTCCAGAGGCTCGCGGCACGTCTTCACGCGCGAGGGGTGCTTTCCGGCCTCGAGCTACGGCGTATCGAAGAAGAGCCCTTGCGAGTGACACCTTCTGAGCTCCGGATCGATGCCGCGCATTTCGTGGCCCGGGTTCCCGAAGAGGGCGCGGCGGAAGTGGCAACGACTCTCGACGGCTCGCTCCAGAGGCGGGCTCAGCAGCTCCTCGACCGTCAGATCGCTACGCTTGCCGATCGCGGCGTCACGGATGGCGCCGTCCTGGTGGTGGACCACGAGACCGACGAGGTCCTCGTCTGGGCGAACGGCGGCGGCTTCACCCAGGAGGAGGGCGGGCAGATCGATATGGTGACCGTACCCCGCCAGCCCGGGTCGACGCTCAAGCCCTTCGCCTACGCTCTCGCGCTCGAGCGAGGCTTTACAGCCGCGACGGTGCTCGTGGATGAGCCCATCGCGGAGGCCGTCGGAAACGGTCTACACAACTTCCGCAACTACAGCCGTCATTATTATGGCCCCATCCGCCTGCGGGAAGCCCTCGGCAACTCCCTGAACGTGCCCGCGATCAAGACGGTTCAGTTCACGGGAAGAGTCGATCTCTTCGAGCTCTTGAGAAAGCTCGGCGTTTCCAGCTTGACCGAGCATCCCGACTTCTACGGGGACGGCCTCGCTCTCGGAAACGGCGAGCTCAGCCTCTTCGAGCTGGTCTCGGCCTACGCGGTCCTCGCGCGCGGTGGAGTCCGCCGGCCTCTTAAGTGGAAGAGCGAGGGCGACCTCGGTCGCGAGGAGCATCGAGTGCTGAGCGCCGAGACGAGCTCGCTCATCGCCGACATTCTCTCGGATCCCGAGGCCCGGGCTCTCGAGTTCGGCCGGAGCTCGGTCTTGACCCTTCCTCTGCAGACCGCGGTCAAGACCGGAACGTCGAACGACTACCGCGACGCCTGGACCGTCGGCTTCTCCCATCGCTATACCGTCGGCGTCTGGATGGGGAACCTCGATCGCAAACCGATGCACGAGGTCACGGGCTCGATCGGCCCCGCCCTCGTGTTCCGCGCGCTCCTGGCCGAGCTCCATCGGAACCGGGAGGGAAAACCGCTCTACTTGAGCCGCAAGCTCCGTCAGATCGCGATTTGCCGCGAGAGCGGGACGCTACCCGGAGAAGTCTGCCCGCGCGCGATGGAGTGGTTCCGGCCGGAGACCGCGCCCGAGGCCACGTGCCCTCTTCACACGGGAAGCGTCGTGACCACCGCCGCCCGGGGAGCGGTCAAAGTCGGCAGGCCGTCTCCGGGACTCCACCTGGCCCTCGACCCGCGCATTCCCGACGAGCTCGAGAGGTTCGCGCTCGAGCTCGAGGGTCTCCAGAAGGGCGCCCGGGTCGAGTGGTGGATCGACGACAAGCCGTTCGCCGAGTCGACGGAAGACAACGG
>CAZKNR010000069.1:0-8193 GCA_964553925.1 uncultured Acidobacteriota bacterium | reverse complement strand
GTGGAAACCCGGGCGACGGCGACGGTGGTGGAGATCTGGTTCAAGGGTCGACGCGAGACGTCTCATCGAAGGCTGAAAGGAAAGGGTGGATTCGAAACCAAACGAGAACACATGCCTCGTTCCCATCGCGAGCACTTGGAGAGGACGCCGCTCTCTCGGCGGCCGGTCGTGGACCTTCCGGCCCGCGAGCCGCGGCGGGAGTCCGGTGGAAGGGCAGGCGTATCTGCTATTCGTGTTTCGTCAGCCTATCTGAGTTAGCCTCCTCTCGCCGCCTTTCTTTGCGCGCACTCCATGTCCTCACACCGTGGTCTACGACTTCGTGTATGACGGCGGGAAGCCCGGCTCGGGCGGTGTAAGCGATTGCCCATCGACGGCAAACCGTCCGGCGAGGTGCGCGTTCCGCGCACGATGCCCTTCGCATACTCGGGCGACGAAGGGGTCGACGTGGGAGTGGACAACGAAACGCCGGTCACCGACGACTACGAGCAGGGCAGGAACGAGTTCACGGGGCGCATCGTCAAGGTCACGGTCGAAGCGAAGTAGGGAGTCTCCCAACCGCTGAAATGCGCGGGGTCGTTCTGGCGCTCATCCTCTGGCTCGGGGCGGCGGGCGCCCGCCGTAGCTGACGAGGCATCGAAGGAGTTCTGGCCCGAGATCGACCTCTGGTTGCGGCTCTCACCCACGTGGCGTCTTTCGGTGTTCGTTCCCATTTCCAGGAACATCGAGACCGATTACCGCGAGGGGAACCTGATCCTTCAAGCGGACTTCGCGTTTGGGAACACGGCCCGCCGGCAAAGAACACGGTTGCTGGACGAGGACCGGGCGCGATCCGAGGTCACCCCATTCCGAGCCACCGTCTCAGCGCGCCATCGACGGCGTCGATTTCCTCTGTATCACATTGCCCGACTTCCCCGCGGACTGCGGACCGAGGCACGCTGACGATCTTGTCGATCATGATCTGGGATACCGTCCTGAGCCCGGTCCTCGCCCCCGGGGGAAGCGTGAGGCGAAACAGGGGGGCGTCGACGCAATCGGAGGTGATAAGACACACGGTCACGCTGGCGTGTGTCGGGTTAAAGAGGTCAGACTGAACGACCAGGGCGGGCCTTGGTTTTCCTGTATAGGCACCCTTTGCCGCTACCGTGACGATGGCGCCCCGCTTCATCTCCAGCCCCGGCGGTCCCCGACTCGCTCGACGAACGCGAGGGCCTCCCTCTCCGACGCCCGCGTGCTGACGAGGAGCGACTGGCGACGCGCTTCTTGAGCCGGATCGACGGCAGACGCACGGTCCGCCAGCGCGTTCTCGGGGATCTCGCGCACCACTTCGCTTTTCGTACAGCCTCGACGCCGCGCTTCTCGCTTAATGCTGCGACCAAGGGCGGAGGAGACTCTGAGTGTCACCACCGCGGATACCTTAGAGGACGTGTGCTTGCGGTCCCTCCTGTCTTACAGGTTGTCATACAGTGTACACCGTCGCCCCGCGGCCGACCAGGCGTCCTCGGGGACGGCTCGATATCAGGGGCATCCTGGTGGTGGGGCCGCGAAGCCACGCTCGCCGAAGACCTCCTGTCGCTCGAGTTTGTGGCTCGCAGTGCCTCGACGCCGCCGCCGACGGATATAGCGCCGAACGAGATATACTCTTCTCGCTGGTAACGTGGATTTTTCAGGGCCGCGTTTTGGCCGTGCGGGCATGATATCGACGCTTTCACGCGATCCGTCCTCCAAGGGGGAGAGCTATGCCCCCGCCTCGTTTCGCCGCGGGGCTCGAAGCGTCGCGACAGCGTGCCTGTTCGCGGGGGCGCTGGCTCTGAGCCCGGCAGAGGCGCAGGAGCCCGAGGAGAAGCCGCACAAGCGGGTGCTCATCCTTCACTCGCTCGGCCGGAACTTCTCGCCGTTCGTCGAGTTCGCGTCGGGATTCCAGAGGGAGCTTTCCCGCCGGGCGCCGACACCGGTGGAGTTCTTCGAGGCTTCGCTCGACTCGGCGCGCTTCACGGATCCGAGCAGCGAAGGCCCGTTCGTCGAGTATCTTTCCGCGCTCTTCCGGGACCATCCCTTGGACCTCGTCGTCTCGATTGGAGGCGCCGCCGGCCGGTTTTGTCTCGTTCACCGCGAGGCGCTGTTTTCGTCGACGCCCGTTCTCACCACCGGCCTCGAGAAACGGGAGCTGAACGGAGCGCCGCCTGGTGCTCGCGCGGCGACGGTCTCCGTGGTTCTCGACCTGCCGGCGCAGATCGAGAATATCCTCCGGGTGCTGCCGGAGACACGACGGACATCGTCGTGGTCACCGGCACGTCCGGCCTCGGCAGGCTCTGGTTCGACGAAGCGCAGCGGGATTTTCAGCCGTTCGCCGACCGGGTTCGTTTTACGTGGTTCCACGAGCTGCCTCTCCGGGAGATAGAAGAGCGCGTGGCGGCGCTTCCCCCCAATACCGCCATCTTCTACGGAGGGCTCACCGTCGATGCCGCGGGCGTCACTCACGAGCGGGACGAGGCGCTCGACGTCCTTCACGCCGCCGCGAACGCGCCGATCTTCGGCCTCATGGACTTCGAGATGGGCCGGGGAAACGCCGGCGGGCGATTGATTTCTGTTGTGGAGGCGAGCCTCCGGGCGAGCGAGGCGGCGCTTCGGATCCTGAGCGACGAAAAGCCCGAGAGCGTCGTGATAGAGCCCGTGACCATGGGGGCCCCCCGTCTATGATTTCCGGGAGCTCGAGCGTTGGGGGATTTCCGAGGATCGCCTTCCGCCCGGGAGCACGGTGTTGTACCGGCCGCCGACGGCATGGGACCAGTATCGCGGCCGCATTCTCGCCGGCCTCGCGATCATCTCCCTCCAGACGGCTCTCATCGCGGGTCTTCTGGTGCAGCGCTCCCGAAAGCGCGCCGCCGAGGAGCAAGGACGGGGCGGAGGAACGGTCGAACCAGAGCTCGTCAACAAACACCGGGTCTTCGCCTTCGGTCCGGACGTGACGCTTCCCGTTGCGACGAAGACGAAGCTCATTGCCCTGGTGAACCTCCGCTACCTCTGGGAAGCGGGAGCCCGGTCGAAGACGGAGGGTTCCACTTTCACGGTGATGGCGACGTTCCCCATACCGAGCGTGAAGCTGCAGTGATGCCGGAGACATTCCGCGGGCGTCCACTGTTCCGGTGCCTCCTGGTAGCGCTTCTCGCGACCGCTTGTTCGCGGGATCCGAAACCCGGCACGCCGGAGGCGGCGGCGGAAGGCGAGCGCTTCATGCGGCGGATGAGCGATACGCTCGCCAAGGCCGACGCGTTCGGCTTCGCGACGACCGAGATCCTCGAGGGAATTCAGCCAACCGGGGAAAAAGCGCCCCTTGCACTTCTCCCGGAGGGTGACCGCACGCCGGCCGAACGGGTTGCTCTTCGAGCTCCACGGGTCCGGGGGCACGGAGCTCGAGGTCGCCGCCTATTACGACGGCGAGACCGTGTCGCTTCGCGGCGACGTGGGCAAGGTCTGGGCGCAGACGGACGTGCCGGGAACACTCGACGAGATGTTGGACGACGTCGCCAGGAGGTTCTCGCTTCCGGTTCCCGTTGCCGACGTGGTCTACAGCTCGCCCTACGACGCGTTTCTCGGCGGTAACGCGCGTGGCGGGTTCGTTGGGCGGGAGACGATCGACGGGGTCGAGTGCGCCGAGCTTGCTTACGCCGACGCCTTCGTGGAAGTTCGGATCTGGATTCCGACGTCGGGCCCGGCGCTTCCGCGACGGCTAAAACTCGTCTACAAGCAGGTACCGGGAAAGCCGATTTCGCAGATGACCTTTACGAGCTGGAATCTCGACATCGAGGTCGCGGACGAGACGTTCACTTTCCAGCCGCCCCAGGACTATCGTCGTATTTCCGTCGAGGAGTTCGTTGCCGGCCATGGCTCCGGCGGCGCCGCTGCCCCGGCACCACCAGGCGCCGTGGATCCAAGTGGGCCTGTGCCACGATGAACGCACATGAGGGAGAAGTCTCGATGACTACGAAACACGTTGGCATCCGATGGGCGGTAGCGTTCACGATCGCTGCATTTCTGGCCGGCCCGGCGCCAGGGCTTCCGGCACAGCGAGACCGAGGCGTCAACCAGCCTGGAGCCGCGGAGAACCGAGGCGCCGACCTAGGGTTCAATCAGCCTGGCGCCGCGGGCAACCGTGGCGTCGACGCCGGTTTCAATCAGCCGGGAGCTGCGGGAAATCGTGGTTCCGCCGCGGCGTATGGAGGATCGGCTCGCCAGACCCGCGCGGTGGCTGACCCCGGTTTCAACCAGCCAGGGGCCGCGGGGAACGTTGGCCGCGACCCAGGCGTCAACCAGCCGGGGGCGGCGGGGAATCGAAGGTAGATGACGGTCCGACGGAGTGTTCAGATTTGATCTCTGTGCTCTCCGTTTCCTCTTGTTAAATCTTCACTTCGCCGCCGCATACCAGATGGGCGAGGTGAACGCGCGCTCCTGTAACTGCATCTTCGTCCCTTCCGGCATCTTGACGTTGAAGAACTTCGCATCCCAGGCCGTCCAGCGCAGCGTCGGGATCTCGATCACGCACATGTAGTAGCTCCCGGTCTTTCTTCCAAGGAGGATTTCCTTCATCGATTTCGTCTGCAGCAGCCGTGGGCACTCTTGCCGCCGCTCCCGCCCTCGCACCGTCCGAAGGCGGCTGTCCGTCCATCTACCGCCCGCGCAATCCTCGCGCGCGCGTGCTTTATCAACTCATAGGGGCTCACTTCGAGGATGTCAAGGCTTGCTGCGAGATGGCTCGCGCCCGCGGGCGCGGGCCATCCACGCCTGCATATGCGTGTTGAGTCGGCACTATCCGGCGCCGAACCGATCTCAATATGCAGAACGGCCGTGAGTTCTCGATTGTGGCGGGCTTCACCAACAGCTTCGAAAACCCCGACACCGACTCGCAACGGCAACAGCCTCCACCTGCACAGAGGCGCCTCGCTGGCGCCCTTTTTCGGCTTGCTTTCGTGTATCCCAGTGGATACACTGGCCCAGGAATGAACACGCTGATCCGCACGGCAGAATTCGCTGCATGGCTGGAGAGGCTGAGGGACCTCAAGGGCAAGGCGCGCATCCTGTCCCGGCTGGATGCAGCGGCGCTTGGTAACTTCGGCGATTGCGAACCGGTGGGCGAAGGTGTGAGCGAAATGCGCATTCATTTCGGCCCGGGCTATCGCGTGTACTACACGCGACGCGGAACGCAGTCTACTTGCTCCTGGTTGGTGGTGACAAGGCGACGCAGAAGCGCGACATCAAGACGGCACGGGAGATGGCGCGGAACTTGAAGGAGTAAATCATGGCGAAAGTAAAGGTCGCACCGTTCGATGCATCCGAATATCTCGACGATGAGGAGGTCATCGCTGAATATCTCACGGCGGCACTGGAAGATCCCAATCCGGAAGTATTTCTGATCGCGGTGGCGAATGTCGCCAAGGCACGGGGAATTGCTAAGGTCGCCCAGGATTCCGGACTGGGTCGCGAGAGTCTGTACAAGACGCTCGCGCCTGGCGCTAAACCGCGTTACGAGACCGTCCGCAAGTTGATGGATGCCCTCGGTGTAAAGCTGACGGTGACGCGAGCTGATACGGATAGGCGTTAGCGCAGTGTTGTCAGGCGATCAGCTGGTTCAGCGCCTGTCGATCTCGTCGAGCAGGACTTTGGCGTCGTAAACCTTTTCGAGATACTGGTGCCGTAGACGGCGAAGCGGGCCTTCGCGATCGCCTCGTGGCCGCGCTCGACCGGTCCTTCAACCTGCCCCTCGTAGCGCTTGCGCCGCGCGCGCGCAGTCGGATCGACGATGCGGCGAGCCGGATCATCGGATCCTGGCTCGCGCCGATGCCGGCCTGGCCGCCCTCGTATAGCGCGATGCGTGCTGCGGGATCTGCGAGGGCGCTCTGGCGAACGAGCCTGTCTGCCAGCGTGCCCGGCGAATCGTTGCCGAACAACCTTGCGCACGAGCGGATCATCCTGGCCCAGAAACGCGCTGTTCGGACCGACTACGTCGACGAACGTCTGCTCCTGAGCAGGAATTTTGGATTGTCGCTGATCAGAGAGGAGAGACGACCTCGTAAGTTCCAAGTCGAGTCGCCCGAGCGAGGGTCATCGCGCTAGCCTAGCCCGAAGGCGGGAAAGTCACGAGGCCACGATACCTGTCAGAAAGACAAGCCACGAACCCTCCGTAAAGCCGCCGCGATTTTATCAGGGACTATGGCGCAGGAATACTCTCCTGCGAAATGCATGTATTCTATTGTAAAATACTTGCATTCTCATGTGAGCTCTCCTATACTTACCGTGGAAGGAAGTATGAAGAACGCGGCGAGACTCAGTGACTCGATGCGCCCGGGACGGGTCTATCGACGACAAGAGCTCGAGAGGTTCTCGACGGCCGTGGACCGGGACCTCTACACCCTCGTTGCGAGCGGTGTCGTGCGGAAGGTGGCATCGGGACTTTACAGTCGTCCTCGGGAGAACCCGTTCGGCCACACGCCGCCGGACGACCGGGAGCTCGTGCGCGCTTTTCTCAAGACCGACGACTTCCTCCTCACCTCGTACAACCACTACAACCAGCTCGGGCTCGGTCTGACCCAGGTCTATAACACCTACGTGGTTTACAACCACAAGCGCTCGGGCGCATTCCAGCTGGGCGGGAAGCATTTCCGGTTCCGCCAGGTTCCTGCCTATCCCCGAAAGCTGACGAAAGAGTTTCTCCTCGTCGATTTGCTCAACAATCTCAAGCAGTTGCCCGACGATACCGAACTCGTGCTTCGGAACTTGAAGTCCCGCCTGAACGAGTTCGACCCGGAGAGTTTGCGCAAACACCTGGAGCGATACGGACGGCCGGCCGCACGCAGAGCACTCGAGCAGTTACGTGCCTGAATTCGTTCACGAGTTGCCCGAGGCCAGAGTTTTGTTCGAGACCCTGGGTGCGGACCTCAACCTTCTTCCGCTCGTGATTGAGAAGGATTACTGGGTGATGCATTGCCCGGGAAGACAGCCTTCAAATGGAAGTAGGTCCAGGATCTGAAGTACTCGTCTTCTGCATGCTAACGTCGCGAAGCCGGCGGAACGAGAGAGACCGCGACGGAGATCGGAGACATCCTCGGCGTCTCGACCCGTACGCTGAGTTTCACAAGTATGAGATGATGCAGTCCCTTGCCATTCCAGAACGGCGCCGAGCTCAACCATTTCGCCATCGAGCGCGGCTTCGTCCGGATCTGAACGGTAACCTCCGCCGGCCTTCGCCTTACGGGCTTCGGCCAGGCTCGCCGTAGCTCCGCGGAGGCGGTCGGCAAAACCCCGTATTTTTCCGAGCTTCCCCCGCCGCGGCATCCCCGATACCCTCCGGTTCTTGACGAAGGAGATCTCTTGCGTACTGCTCGCAGAACCCACCATGCTCTTGCCGAAGGCATCCGCCTTCTGCTCGGCACTCTCTTCGACGCCGTGGTGATGGTGGCGGACGGGTGCTCGCTCATCGAGACCGCCGAGCGGGTGAGGCCGACGCTCTTGATGGTAGATCTCCTGCTCGCAAAAAAGAACATCGCGGGCTTGATCTCGCGACTCCGGGAGATCTCTCCCGGGTCGAGGGTGATCGTTGTCAGCGTTCACGACGAGCCTCCGGTGGCCCACGCCGTCATCGAGGCGGGGGCCGACGGCTTTCTCGTAAAATGTTCCCTCGGCTCCGAGCTGATTCCGGCGGTCGAGGCCGTCCTTCGAGGCGAGCGCTACATCTCTTCGAGATCCAGAAGGGATTGACGGAGCGAAGCGTGAAATCACCCAGTGGGCGTGTTTTTTCACGATTGCTGACAGGAACGTCCAAAAAGAGATTTAGCACGAGACTGGAGAAGTCTTTTCTTCAGTTTGGCATCCGTCCAGTACCGTGGCAAAATGTGCGGTTGTGCGTCGCTGGGTGAAGTTGAGTGGAAAGGAAGATTGGGTGAAGATTCCGCGAGTGATTTCAATGGTGAGCGCGCTGGCGGTCGAGATCGCCGGCGCTTCCGTGGAGGCGGCGAGCTCGACTCAAGCGCCCGCGTCAGAGCACAGGTCGGAGGGTTCACCGCACTCGTCCAGGGAAACAACCGTCCGGTGCAGCCGCTCAACGATCGGACCGTAGTCACCGATCGCGTCGGCGGCGAGTCTTGAGAGTAGGCGTTTCTTAAAGGAGAGAATGATGTCGATTCAAAAAGCACTCTTTGCTCT
>CAZKNR010000068.1:0-9630 GCA_964553925.1 uncultured Acidobacteriota bacterium | reverse complement strand
GTCGTCACTTTGGAAAGAGGACTCTATGCAACCGTCCCACCGGGCAGCCGTTCTAAGGCTTTCCACCCCGATCGATATCTTGTTGCCGCGGCGGCGCGGCCGGACGCAATCTTTGCCTTTCACGCGGCACTCGAGCTTTTGGGAGTCGCGCATAGCGACTGGAATGTTTGCACCGTGTTCACCGCGCGACGTCGTCGCAAGCTGATCCTCAAGACGACAGAGCTCCGATTTCTAGCGCATCCGACGGCACTAGTTCGCAAGCATCGCGAGCGACTCGGAACCCGTCAGGTCGAGCGCCAAAGCAAGCTGCTCCTTGTAACCGGCCCGGAGCGCACGCTCGTCGAGGGCTTTCGCCAACCACGTGAGGTCGGCGGACTGGCGGAGCTCGTGGAGTCGGCTTCCGGCTTCGGTGTCCTGGACCTGGACCTTCTCGAGCAAGTTCTTGCGGCATACAACCAACGGTCGCTTTGGGCAGCGACAGGGTGGTTCTTGGAGCGTTTTCGAGAGACCTTCTTCACTTCGGACGATATCCTCCGCCGATTCGAGGCCCATCGTCCGCGGTCCCCCCAGTACCTTCCTCGTGGACTGCGCTCTGGAGTACTCGCATCAAGGTGGAACCTCCTTTTGCCCAGTAACGTCGTGGCAGGAAGCGAGCCCGATGCCGTGGAGTGAGAGCTATCTCGTCAGTCTCGCCGAGGAGACCGGGTTTCGGAAGGAGACGCTCGAGAAGGTACTGAGGCTTGGAGAACTTCAAGGCGACGTCTCGCGTCATCCCCTCCTGTCCTCAGCGCTCGCTCTCAAAGGGGGGACCGCCCTGAATCTCTGTTTCGGAGCTCCCACGAGGCTCTCGGTAGATCTCGACTTCAACTACATAGGCTCCGGGGAGCGAGCGCGCATGGTCGAGGACCGCCCCCTCATCGAGAAGGCCGTCCACCAGATCGCGAAAGGCCGCGGATATCAGGTTCAGAACTCCAGAGACGAGCACGCCGGCCGCAAGTATTTCCTGACGTATGTCTCTTCTTCTGGAACACCGGATCGGGTGGAGCTTGACCTCAACTTCTTGTACCGAGTTCCAATTCTCCCACTTTTGCGGCAATCACTCTGGCAGCCTGGTCGTGGAGAGCCTCCTGTCGCGAACACCGTGAGTCTCGAGGAGGTCTGCGCAGGCAAGCTCTGCGCGCTGCTGGATCGATCGATGGCTAGAGACCTCTACGACGCGAGTCGACTACCAAGCGTGGCTCCTCGCGTCTTAGCGTCAGAATTGTTCCGTGCTTTGTTCATCGCAATGGCGGGGGTCCTGGCTCATCCAGTGTATCGATACGGTCGTGATCGCTTAGAGCGCGTGTCCGATGAGGATATTCGCGTTCAACTTCATCCGATGCTGAGCACCAACGAACGCCCTACCGCCGACGCCCTTCGTGACACGCACCCAGGGCATCGTTCCCGCCTGACAAGCTCGGTTGGAGTGCCCCCCAAACCGGAACAGGTCTCAATCCGCGATCCCGACTGAATGCGCCCCGCGGATCTTGCCCGCCGCCCGCCAAGCGGCGACTACCCCGCCTTCCGCAGCCGCGCGCGACGAGCCCCACGCTTGCTCGGCTCGATCTTGATCATCACCGAGCCGCCGAGGGCCCGCGCGCACTTCACGAGCGTTCTCACCCCGACGTTCTTGATCCTGCCGGACTCGAGCTTCGCCACGTAGGGCTGGCTCGTCCCGAGCAGCTTCGCGAGCTGCCGCTGGCTGAGCCCCCGCTTTTCCCTGAGCGCCACGAGTTCTTGCTCCAGCTTCATCTCATTCACGAGCTCGTCGACCTCCCGCGCGAGGCGCGGGTCCGCTTCGAGCTGGCCGTCGATCCACTGCATGAAACCCGTCTTCTTCAACGCGTCTTCTCCTGCTTTCGGGCGGCTTGACCGCGGCGTACGACATCCTTCTGTTGGCTACGAACCCGGTCGAGCATCTTCTTCGGGATGTCGTCGCGCTTCTTGATCTCGCCGTCGAGGAGCACGACTACCCGTTTCGGTAGGAACATGTAGAACATCCGTACCTCCTTGCCCCGCAACTCGAAAAGCCCCTCCCCGAGGGCCCCTGAATGCGGTCGGCGAAGGGTGTTACCCTGCTCCTCCAAGAGTTTCAATAGCGCGATCGCCTCAGCTTTGTTGCGGCCTACCAGGCCCCCGATGAAGGACCAGACCGGCTTACCGCCCTTCTCGGTCTCGTAGGCATCGATCGTCCACGGCGCTTGCGGTGGCATTCTGTCGTCTGGCTGATGATAACCTACAGGTTATTGGTTTTGCAAGCGGTGGCTTCTGGGCATAGACACCGGGATACGACCCCGCGCTCCAGGCGATGGCGGGCTACATGGAGCTCACCGGAGAGAGGGAGGGCCCGCCGATGCTCTCGGGAGTTCCTCTCATCGACCTCGAGGCGGGAGACGAAGTCTACGCGAGCGTCCTCCTCGCCCTCGTGGAAAAAGCGGAAACGGGAAAGGGAAAGGAAATCCACGTCTCGATGCTGCAGGCCGCTGCCTCGTGGCTCCTCACCACACTTCCGCTACTCGATTTCGACGCCCACCCATGGGAGGTGACCCGGGCGGGAAACGAGCACCGGAGGTTCGTTCCCGCGAACGCCTACGCCACGAGAGACGCCTTCGTCTACGTCGCCATCGGAAACGACCTTCAATGGAAGAGGCTCGTGGGCACGAAGGAGTTCTCAAGCCTGGCCCGAGAAGGGCGAGAGACCAATGCCGGCCGCCTGAAAGACGCGGAAGCCATCCACCGGGAGATGGCCGAGGCTGCGGCGAGGTACCGAACGTCGGAGCTCATGGCACGCTTCGAGGAGGCGGGGATCCCTCACGCCCCCATCCACACCATCGCCGAGGTCCGGGACATGCAAGCCGTCGCCCGAAAGCTCACGCCGACGCGGACACCCGATGGCCGGACCATTCGCCTTCCTCCGGCAGCGGTCGATCTCGCGACGACGCCGAGCGAGTACGCCTTCGCTCCCCGCTACGGCGAGCACACCGCACCCGTGCTCCGCGAAGCGGGCTTCAGCGAGAGGGAGATCGCCGAGCTTCGCGCCCAAGGCATCGTTCCCGCCTGACAGCTCGGTTGGAGGTCCCTGAAGCCGCCTCGGCCGCCCACTTCCCGGACCCTTCGAGGGCTAGGACCAAGTGAACGCAATGCTACCCCCCCTCTGTTTCGGATCGCCAACGGGGTGGTCGAGTGTCCGGGTAGGCACGCTCGCTCACTCGCCTCGAGAGTGCGATCCCGCGCGCGGTGACGCGCCACCTGGCGCTGCGCGGTCAGAGTTTTGAACCACTCGCTTCGATAAGCGTAAGATGCGGAGGTGCCGGGTGCGGGAATACGATGGATCGTTCGCGACCGCGACGGTAACGACGTCTACTTAACTGACGAAAGGTGGAGGCACATCACAGAGCCGTGGGGACATCCGGAGATGGCTGAATTCGACGACGAGCTCCGTGAGACGGTCCGTTCTGGCGACAGGCACCAAGACTCGCTGAATCCACAGAAGTATCGATACACAAGAGAGTTCAATCATCTTCCCGAGCATAACACCCACATCGTTGCCGTTGTGTTGTTCAAGTTGATTGAGAGCGAGCAGGCTCAGTCGGTCCCCAATAACTTCGTTGTGACCGCCTATCAGAAGGAAGTAACATAGGCACAGGCAGAGCGATGAGCGAGGCGACGATACACTACGATGAATCGAGTGATTCGCTCTACGTTTCGTTTGCCCCCGGCGAACCAGCAACCGGGTTCGAACTGAACGAGCACATCCTTTTGCGCATCAACAAGAGCGAGCAGCGCGCAGTGGGACTGACTTTCCTCGAGTACTCCATCCTCACTGAGAAGACCGAGCTGGGTCCTCGGAGCTTTCCGCTAACCGGTCTTGCTCGACTACCGAGCGAGTCGCGGGAGCTGATTCTCTCGATCCTGCAGCGTCCACCGGTTGCCGATTTCCTCTCACTGTCCGCCTACACCCCGTCGCGCGGCGAGACTATTCCCGCCGCCTCGATTCGTGTCTCGCCTTTTGCCACATCGTCACGTCCGTGAACGGCCTGAGGAGGAGCTATTCGTGCGCTCCGTCCGGATTCGCCGGGTGGAGTAGAGGATCATGATGTCGAGCAAAGCGATCCTGACGGTCCTCGCTGCCGCGGTTCTTGCCGCGAGCGCGTTTGCTCTGCGCGAGCGGACGAGGAAGACGGAGGCCGATCCGGTTTCGGCGCCCCGCCGGGGCGTTTACGCGTTCGACCTCTATGAAGAGGAGCGCCGGCTCCACATGCTTCTCGTCGAATACGCGGCGGATCGCGAAACTCCCTCCCTTTTCTACACCCGCTCCAACGACGGAGGCGAGGCCTGGTCCGATCGGGTTCGAGTCGACGAAGGAGCGCGCCCCGCGTTCGTCCCCTATCGCGGCGTGGACCCTCAGCTCGCGGCGCGCGGGAATACGGTCGTCGCCGTATGGACCGCGGCGGGAGACGATGTCTACGGATATGGCACGGGACCGCTCGCGACGGCGATCTCGTCCGACGGTGGGAAGACGTGGAGAGTCGGCCCGAACCCGGCGGACGACGGTCTCACGACGGCGCATGAGTTCCTGGACGTCATGGCTGACGCCGAGGGAAGGTTTCACCTGATCTGGATCGACGACCGGCACGATGACGAAGGCGTCCGCCGCGGGCTGCGCTACGCCCGTTCCACGGACAGCGGCGAGAGCTGGAGCTCCAATACGACCCTCGACGAGCACATGTGCGGCTGCTGCTGGACCCACCTGCGGACCGATCCGGCAGGAAGGCTCTACGCTCTCTACCGCGACGAGGAACCGGCTCCGAGCGACATGAAGCTCATGGTCTCGGAGAACGGCGGGCTCGGTTGGTCCGACCTTGGCTACGTGGGAGCGTTCGGCTGGATGTTGAACGGTTGTCCCCACACGACCGCCGGTCTCGCGTTTCTGGGTCCTTCGGATTCGCCCGAGATCCACGCACTGGTGCAGACCGGCAAGGATGGGATTGGAGGCATCTACCACCTCACGAGTCGCGATGGGGCAAGTGCCTGGATTGAGCCATCGAAGATCGCGGACGAGGGAGCGCACTACTCCGATCTCGCGGCTTCGGGGCCGCGTCTGGGAGCCGTGTGGCAGGGTCAGTCCGGCACGCGTACGGTCATCTACGGGAGGCAATCGACCGACGGCGGAGAGACGTGGAGCGAGACCTCGACCCTGTCCGATCCAGCGGTGTCCTCGTCCTATCCGCGCATCGTTTCCAGCAGGCCCGGCGGGCGAAGTGGAGACGGCTTTCGCGTCTTTTGGATCGAGTCTAAAGACGGCTCGACCCATCGATGGGCCAACGTCCGTTGGTGACGGGCAAGACCCCGCTCGAGTCAATCCATAGTAGGATTCGGGAATCGTGGCCATAACGCGCAGAATCTCCGCTCTCGGCGCGCTCGTGATCCTCGCCTCGGTCAGCAACGCGCACGACCTCTTCTTTCGCCCAGACAGCCACTTCGTGGCCTCACATTCAAAGATCGTGATCCCTGTACTGAGCGGGACGTTCAGCAAGAGCGAGAACGGAATCACCCGCGATCGGATCGAGGACCTCTCCGTCGTGGATCCCTCGGGCAGAAGTCCCATCGAGCTCACGAGCTGGACGGAAGCCGATCCGCGCAGCACCTTGACGCTGACGACGGCCGGTGAGGGGACCTACGCGGTCGGCACCGCGGTCCGTCCCCGGATGCTGTCGCTGCCGGGCGAGGAGTTCAACGCCTATCTGAAGGAAGAGGGCCTCGACCAGGTCCTCGAGCGGCGTCGAGCGCTCGGCAAGCTTGGCGAGCCGTCGCGAGAGCGTTACTCGAAGTATCCCAAGACCCTTCTCCAGGTGGGCGAGAAGCGAACCGCTGACTTCAGCGTCGTCTTCGGATACGAGGCGGAGATCGTTCCTCTCTCGAACCCGTTTTCGAAGCGGGTCGGCGAAACCCTCGGTTTCCGTTGCCTTCTGAAAGGACATCCGCTCGCCCTGTACCCCGTGCTCGCCGGCGGCCGTGCGCCCGGAGCCGGCGACGTGCGCCTGCCTCAGCAGCGGCTCTCGACGGATGCCGATGGCGTCGTCCGGGTCGAGCTCACGGCCCCCGGCCAGTGGTACGTCAAGTTCGTGCACATGACCGAGATCGACGAGCCGGAGGCCAATCACGAGTCCCGCTGGGCGACGGTGTCGTTCGAGATTCGGTAGCCCTCAAACTGAAAGCACCGGAAGTTCATTCCTGCGAACGCCTACGCCACGAGAGACGGCTTCGTCTACGTCGCCATCGGAAATGACCTTCAGTGGGCTCGTGGGCACGAAGGAGTTCGAGAGCGTGTCCCGAGAAGGGCGAGACCAATGCCGGCCGCCTGACAGACGCGGAAGCCGTCCACCGGGAGATGGCCGAGGTTGCGCCGAGGTACCGAACGTCGAAGCTCATGGCACGCTTCGAGGAGGCGGGGATCCCACACGCCCCCATCCACACGATCGCCAAGGTCCGGGAGATGCAAGCCGTCGCCCGAAAACTCACGACGACGCGCACCCCCGATGGCAAGATCATTCGTCTTCCCCCGGCAGCGGTCGATCTCGCCACGACGCCGAGCGAGTACGCTTTCGCTCCCCGCTACGGGGAGCACACGGAATCCGTGCTCCGTGAGGCGGGCTTCAGCGAAGACGAGATCGCCGAGCTTCGCGCCCGGGGCATCGTTCCCTCGCTGACTTCTCTCGCAAACAAGACCTCGTGACTATGCCACTCTGCTGGCTTCTGGGTTCTGGCCGCCTAACAGTTTGCCGATAACCCGCGCCGAGCGAAGCGAGGGAACCGCTGTAGGCGCGTCAGCGCCGAAGCGGCAGCGGATTCAGCGGCGTGTTATGCGGTCTTGTGACCGCTGCGTCTTCGGTGTTGCTGCAGCATCCTGGCGACTGCCCTCAGAGTTTCGTTCACCTGCTCCGCAGTTTGAAACTCACGGGCCACGTCCGGCTGCAGAACGACGACGTTGGTGCCTTCAGCGTATTTGGCAGCGTGCTTCCCGCGGACTCCTCCGCTGAAGTCGTACTCTGGACGCATGGTGTCTTTGTCTTCAACCCGCTTTGCCTTAGTCCGTTTCTTCATAACTCTTTCGTTCAGCTCGGTGCAGGCACAGAGGGGGGCACGCGCTTATGATTCGGATTCTGTCTTCGCGTTCTGTGTACGATACCACAAGCAATTGCTCACGATGCGACATGCCAACGTCCACGAAACGGTTCTCAGATTCCGAGTGTTCGGGATCTCCGATGGTAATGTGGCTACGAACTCCGATCGCCCATAAACTCAGCGTGGAGTCTCGGGTGTAGCCGCTTCATCCGCCGGTGCGAATCGAGGCGGATGCTCTCCGGGATCTGCTTCCCGAGCCCCGAAATACAGAGGCACTTCCAGAAGTCGAGGGCTCTCGCGCGATCTTCATCGGGCAGGGGTCGGGAGATCTCGGTCTCGAGCCTCGAGGCGTCGTCCCGCTCGACGAGATGACGCGGCCAGAGGAGACGGATGGCGCCGAGCGATGCCAGCCAGGCTGCGGGCTCGTCCTCGGAAAGCAGCTCTGCGACTTCCACGTCTTCGAAGTCGAGCGATCTCAGATCTCGTCCGGCAAGCAACGCTTCACGTACGGCGATTCGCGAAGCACGGGTTTCGCCGTTGTAATAGAGCGAATTCGCGACGTCGGGCGCGGCTTCGGGATGGGAAGCGGCCAACCACGCTACGTCGGTTGAAGAGCACAGCCGGCGAAAGACCGTTCCTGGCCTTCCGCCATGGTATCGATCCGACTCCCAGCGCCCGGGCCATAAATTCCCACCGCGACAACCGATCGCCAACCGAAAGAGAGAGGCTCCAGAAATCGCGTGGCAGAGCGGCTACGAAGCCAAGATTCTCGATCGAGCGCTCACCGGGGTAACTCTCTCGAAGACGCTCGAACGCTGCCGCCGCCCTATCGAAATCGGCATCCCAGAGCGCCGCTTCGAGCTCGCCGACGAGAGGAGCTTTGCCCTCGAAGAGCGGAAGCTGTTCCTCGAGCCAGGCGCGCCCCGGTGGAGGCGCGTGCTCGTGGAAGCGAAGGCCGGCACGGTCCAGATCGAAGAGGGAAGGCTGCCCGGCCATGCTCCGTGACCCAAGGTATCACGAAGCCCGGAGGGGATCCGCAGCCGCGGTGAGCCACTCCTCTCCGCTCTCCGGTCTCTCCCAGTAGCAGGAGCATCCTCGGCGCGGTCGCTACGCCACCGCCACGCGCTCGTTGCCCGCAGCGGATTCGAGGTGTGGATCTAGATTTATAAATATTACACTATTACACTAGCTGTAATATAGTCATTTACATATTTCTGAAAGCGAGGTAGACTTCTCGGTGGTGTGGAAGTCAGATTCGCCGATGCCGGCCTCGACCGTCTGGAGACCGATCCAGGTTTTGACGGCGGCTTCTCTCGAGCGATCGTCAAGGCATATCGCAAGCGGATGCAGAGCATTCGCGCGGCACCTGATGAACGCGACTTCTACGCGATGCGCTCACTAAACTTCGAGAAGCTCAAAGGCCCGAGAAGCCACCAGTATTCGATGCGGCTGAACGACCAGTGGAGGCTGATCCTGGAAATGGAGGGCAAAGGCAAGAACGAAGTCCTGGTAGTCGTTGGAATCGAGGACTACCACTAGCGAGGAGATTATGAAGGAGAGAAAGCCCGCGGAGGTCTTTCCGCCCGGGAAATTCCTGCGAGAGGAACTGGAGGCGCGAGGGTGGACGCAGGGGGACCTGGCGTCGATCCTCGGCCGGTCTCAGAGACTCGTCAACGAGGTCATTACGGGAAAGCGCTCTCTCACGCCGGAGACCGCCAAGGGACTGAGCGAGGCGCTTGGGACGAGCGCGGACTTCTGGCTTAACCTTCAAAACACCTGGGCGTTGGCCCAGACGTCAAACCCAAGCGGAGGCGTTTCGCGACGTGCCAAGTTGTACACCAAGGCACCCGTCAACGAAATAATTCGCCGTGGTTGGATTGAAGGATCCGACAACGTCGACGTTCTCGAGAAACGCGTTCTCGAATTTCTGGAAGTAAGAGACATTGACGAGGAGACGTCGTTCTGTCGTTTCGCAGCAAGGAAATCCACGTCGTATGCCAATGATACAAGTTCTCAGCGTGCGTGGATTCTTCATGCCAAGCACCTGGCTGAGACCCTCTCCCCCGCCTCTTTTTCGGCGAGGTCCATCAGCGAAGCCCTACGACTCCTGAAGCCGCTCCTGTCGGCGGCAGAGGAGATCGGGAAGGTTCCGACTGCCCTTGCCGAATGCGGAATACGGCTTTTGGTCGTCGAGCCTTTGAAGGGCACCAAAATCGATGGAGCGTCGTTCTGGCTAGACGAGCGATCACCGGTTGTTGTGCTGTCTCTCAGATACGATCGAATCGATCACTTCTGGCATACGCTGATCCACGAGCTCGGGCACATCAAGCACCGCGATAGTCTGCGACAAAAGCGCCCAATGATCGACTCGGACCTACTGGGTAGTCCGAAGGGCGAGGAGAAACCCCGCGAAGAGCAGCTTGCAGACGGGTTTGCCGAAGAGTTCCTGATTCCCGGCGCAGCGCT
>CAZKNR010000067.1:0-3286 GCA_964553925.1 uncultured Acidobacteriota bacterium | reverse complement strand
GCGAAGCAGGCGTCGAGCACGGGAAACGGCATGAGGTCCCGCTCGTCTTCCTGGTTCTCCGCGAGCTCCGCTGACGCTTCGGTCTTCATGAGCTCCTCTAGGGCGTCGAAGTGGTGCTTCGTCCGAATGTAGTCCAGAAGCCGGATGACGATCGTCTTCGGGAGGTTTCCGAGAAGCGAGTAGGCGCCCATGAGGTCGCCCCCCACGGTCGTGTAGCCCACCGCCTTCTCGCTCATGTTCCCCGTCTGGAGCCACATGCCGCGGCTCGCGTTCGCCCAGTTCCACATGCGCATCCCGCGGATCCGCGCCTGGATGTTCTGCCGGGTGAGAGGAGTCAGCGTCTCGCCCGGCGACAGCATCGCTTCCGCCGCCTTCACCTCCCGCTCGAAGGCATCCTCGATCGGAATCTCCCGGAACGTCACGCCGAGCTCCTCCGCAAGCTTCCGAGCGATCCCCTTCGTCGTCTCCGAGTTGAAGTGGGTGGGCATGGAGAAGCAGTGGATGAAATCCGCCGGATCGACACCGCGCTCGCGGGCGTAGAACCACGCGATGAGGAGTGTGAGCGCGGAATCCTTTCCGCCGGAGAGCGCGACCCCCAGCCGCTCGAAGGCCCCGGTCTTCTCGAAGTATCCGGCGAGCCCGGTCTTCATCGCCGAAAGCAGATCCTCGTACCAGAGGACCTCGGGAGAGGCCGCTGGTCCCGGGTCAGGAAGAAAGAAGCTCTTCCCCGCGGGCACGGGATAGCCGTCCACCGGCTCTTCGTATCCGGAGAGCGGCGCCTCGAGGGTCCGGACCGGCTCGTGGACCTCGAGATACGCCTCCGCATGCGAGCGATACGTGGTGTTCTCGCGCCTTCGCCTTCGCGTGCGATCGACGTCCACGACCACCGACGACCAGCCCTCGCGCCAGCGCTCGGCCTCGAAGAGCATCCGCCCGTTCTGGTTGACGTAGCCCCCGCCGTCGAAAACCAGGGAGTCCTGCCCTCCGAACTGGTTCACGTAGATGAGCGTGACCTCGTGGTCCGCCGCACGGGTCGCGATGAGCTCTTTCCGCGTCTCGACCACACCGCCCCGAAACGGAGAGGCGGAAACGTTGACAACGACTTCGGCGCCGCTCGCCGACCGCCGAAGCGCGGGGCCGTCGGGAACCCACAGGTCCTCGCAGACCTCGACCGCGAGAGTCCCGAAAGGGAATCGGAAAAGAAGGTCGCCGAAGGGAGCGCCGTCAATCGTCGAGACCCTGCGGGGAATTCCGAGGGCGAAGACCCGGCGCTCGTAGAACACGTCGTAGTTCGGGAGGTTCTCCTTGGGGACGATCCCGACGATCTCCCCCGCCGCGACCACGGCGACCGCGTTGTAGAGGAGACCTCGGTCGGTCACGGTGAGCCCGGCGGTAAAGACAGTGGGGAAGGAAAGCTTCCCGGTAGCGGCCGCGAACTCACGAAGCGCTCGAAACTGAGCGGTCACGAATCCAGGCCATTGCACCAGGTCCTCGGTGGGATAGCCCGGGAGCACCTGCTCGGTGAAGGCCACGAGACCGCACTTCGCTTCCGCGGTCTCGGTCGCGACCCGGATCATTTTCTCCAGGTTGCGGTGGATGGCGCCGACGGTGGGGTTCAAGTTGGCAAGGCCGACCTTGAGGAGGTGCATCAGTAGCGCACCGCTTCCTCGTTCTCGTGTGAGTGACCGAAGATCCGCTTGAAGCGCTCGATGTCCTCCTGGCTTCCCGTAGCTTTGGCGAGGTTGTCGGAGAGCTTCACCGTGCGATGACCGTTGGCCTCGACGGCTTTCACCACGATGGAGATCGGCTCGAACCCGAGATCGTTCGTAAGGTTCGTGCCCCAGCCGAAGGAGAGTTTGATGCGGTCGTGAAAGCGCTTGGAAAGCGCGAGGATGCTCCCGAGCTCGAGCCCGTCGCTGAAAATCAAGAGCTTCTCCCGCGGATCGATCCCGCGCTCCTGGTAAAAGCGGATCGCCTTCTCGCCGAACTCGAAGGGATCGCCCGAGTCGTGCCGAAGGCCCTTCCAGGCCCGGGCCTGCTCCTCTTCCATGTCGCGGAAGAAGAACTCCGAACCGTACGTGTCGGTCACCGCGACCGAAAGGCCCCACCCGTAGAGCTCCCACCAGTCTTTGAGAACGCGGTTGTGGGACGCTCGGATGAGATCGTCGGAGTCGTGCATGATGCCCGACATCACCATGGTGAGCTCGTGGGCGGAAGTGCCCATCGGGACCAGGCCGTGGAGCATCGCCGATTCGGTCGAGGAAGCCCCGAGGAACTGCTGGGGCATTTCCTCGGCGAGGGACCTGTCGACGTAGTGCTGCCAGTCGCGGCTGAAGCGGCGGCGGGTCCCGAAATCGATGAAGGAGATCTCGGGCCTTTCCCGGAGCACTCTGATTTTCTCCGCGAGTCGCGTCTTTCCCCTCGCGAAGACCAGGTCCTTCTCGAAGGAGCTCAGGGGCTTCATGAGGCTCCGGTTGTAGAGCTCGTTCACGATCGAAAGCGCCACCGTCTCCCAGTAGATGGCTCGAGACCACTCGCCTTCGAACCGCAGGCGGAAGCTCCCATCCACTTCCTCCAGGTCGTACGGGGGAAGCGAAAGGTCGCGAAGGAACTCGAGGTAGCTCTCCCGGAACATCCGGTCTCCGTACTCGTTCGTTCCGCGCAGATAGTGGAGCTCGCTGTTGTTCAAGCGCAGGCTCCGGACGTGATCGAGCTCTTCTCGAAGCTCACCCGCGTCGATGAACTCCGCGAGACGCACCTGGCGCGTCCGGTTTACCAGCGAGTAGACCACGGGCACGTCTCGGTACTCGAGAAAGACGAGCTGCCCCATGGTGAACTTGTAGAAGTCCAGGTCGAGGAGCGATTGGATAATGGGCATGGCTCACTCTCCTCCCGGAAAGCCGGGCCAGGTGTCCACGGGATCGGAAGTGCGAACCCGATGCATCCCCGCAGCTTCGAGCTCGCGAAAAGCCCTCTCGGCATCCTCGGTGAAATCCGCGACTCCCGGGACCACCACGGACGACATGCAGTCCTCGAGAAGGTAGACCCTCCGGGCAAGATCCGGGTTTCGGCGCCGGATTTCTTCCAGGAGGTCCGAGAGGGTCCAGCTCACGCAGTGGCTCTTGGCTTGTCCGGCGACGATGAGGGCGTCGTACGAGAGGAGCTTTTCGAGAAGGGCATCGTTCCTGGGAACGATCTCGTTTCCCTCCTCGTCCTCGAGGACCTCGGGACGAAGCACCGAATAGTTCTCGGTGAGCGGGCTCGCTCCTTTGAGCTCGAACGAGGC
>CAZKNR010000066.1:0-5603 GCA_964553925.1 uncultured Acidobacteriota bacterium | reverse complement strand
GGCCGTCAGCGCACTCGGATCAGGTACCCTCCGGGGTTGAACGTGAGGAGAAACTTCTCCCGCTTGGCGTCGACCGCGAAAGCGTCGTTGTCCTTCAGGAACGTCTGCACTGCCTCCCCCGGACCGGGCCCGAAGTCGGGCTGGACAGGATTGCCGTTGACGTTCGTGTCCTCGGCGATGAGGTACTTCCCTGTGGTGACCATCTCGCCATAGATTCGGAGCTCGTTCAGAACGTGCTCGGCATGATGGTCCGAGTCGAGAACGACCATCACCGTCTCACCCTCGCCGATGAGGCTCCTCACGTTTCCTACGATCCTATCCGCGGTGGAGGAGCCGATCAGGTAGGTGATGCGATCGTGCCGGGGCTTGTTGGGAAAGTCCTCGATGTCGATGGTGATGACGCGTCCCTTGCCGATCGCATCCAGGATCGACGCCATGAAGAGCGCGCTTCCGCCGTTGTAGGTTCCCGCCTCGACGATCACGTCCGGTTTGGTCTCATAGATGATCTCCTGGAAGATCCAGAGATCCATCGGCAACTTGAGCGTACGCACCCCGTGCCAATAGGTATTGTTCCAGGTATCGCCCAGGGACTCGTAGTACAGCTCGTGGAAATCGTCTACGATTCTTTGGGAAGACATCGCGTCGGGAGCTAACTCCACATCTCGCCCACTCCCTCCACGGAAGGAGTAACCCGATCCGAAAGCGGCGGCGATGAAAAGGGCGGCGATGGTCCAACGCGCAGCAGAGGGTAGCGCCACGTTTATTTCTCCTTGAGAAAAGAGAGGTATTGTACGAGCGTCTCCGCACCGCGTTCAACCCGAAGGCACCGGATGCGCGGGGGTTGCGAGGTCGGGTGCGGCCCACGGCCGACAGGATTGAAGACAACGCTGGATCTGCCCGATAACCACCCTTCAGGCAGGGCCCGCCCGACGAGCGCGTCGGGATCTGGTCGGTTTCCTTGTCCGGAGGCGAGCCCAAACGGCTCGTTCGATTCGACGATTCCACACGGCAGCGGTATTACCCCGAATGGTCGAGCGACGGCGAGCATTTCTACTTCACGCTCACCGAGTTCGAGTTCGAGGTCGAGTTCGATGTCTGGGTGATGGAGCTCGAGGATTCGACGAAGTAGTCAGGCAAACGCCGGGATCCTATTCGATCCGCCCGTCGTCCGTCTCGTCCACGGGTCCGGACCGAGACGCACCGAGGGAGCGGAACAGGCGGAAGAGGTCGCGGAACCCGCCCCAGGTGATCCACACGAGGAAGAGCGTCCCGAGGCCGAACATCACCACCAGGTACTTCCGCCAGAAAGAGAGCCAGCTCGAGGCGGGCACGTCGTAGCTCAGGTTGTAGACGTCGACGCCGAAATGGGCCACGAGAAAGAGCGCGACCAGGGCGTAGATGCAGGGGATGAGGATCCGGTCGGAGCGGGACGGCTGATATCTCTCGCGGCCGCGTTGAAGCAGTCTCTCGATGTCGAACTCCTGCGCGCCCATGAGGGACACGACGACGTAGACGACAATGCAGACGATGCTCACCCAGAAGGCCATGATGCGGCCGTCGAGAAAACTCGGGTCGAGGCTCCGGTAGACGAAGCCCGCGGCGGAAAGCGAGAGCCCGACGATCATCGTCGCCCAGGCGGCGGCCGTCGTGCCCCTTCTCCAGTAGAGGGCTCCCAGGAGAACGACGCCCGCGGCGCCGGTATAGAGCGACGCGCTGATATCCATGAACATGAAGATGTTGTCCACCTGGTTAAAGAACGAGCTGAAGGTGACGACGAAGAGGGCGACGAGAAGGACCGCGCCGCGCAGCCACCAAAGGTGCTGCTTGGGCGTTAGCGGCTTTCCCCGGAGCGGAATGACGACGTCCTGGATTAGAAGCGAGGACCAGGCGAGAAAGTAGGTGTCGTCGGTGGTGATGATCGCGAAGAGCACCGCGCCGGCGAGAGCGCCGAGCATTCCCGCGGGAAGCATCTGGGCGACCGCGGCCGGGATCAGCATCTGGCTTCGCACCTGCTCGTTTCCGATCGCGGACACGGCGGCGTCCACCGTCGCCGCCTGAGAGGCGAAGTCGGGATGGTGCATGAGCACGAAGGCCGCGAGCGGCAGCACGAACAGCCCCAGTCCCATCATGGCGAGGTTCCGCACGTGGAGGAGAACCCGCATCATCCGCCCCTCGTGGGCATCGCGCGCGGAGCTCACCTGCATCGAGTTCGGCGACCAGGAGATGACGCTGTACACCATCCAGTAGTAGACGTGGATCAGGAAGAACGTCTTGCCGAACTCGCTCGCGGCGTCGGCTCGGAAGGGATGGAGAAGTGAATCGCCGTTCGCCGCCGAGGTGTAGGCCTCGGCGAACTGCTCCCAGGTGAAAATGCGCACGAGAACGACGACGATGGCGACGAGCATGGCGTTGAGGAACAGCGCCTGGAAAAAGTCCGTCACCACCACCGTAATCTGCCCGCCCCAGAAACAGATCGCTATCGCCACGCTCTCGAAGAGAACGATGATCACCAGTGTCGTCGAGATATCGAAGCCCGCGAGGGCGAACCTCTCGGGAAGGCCACAGAAGTAGATAAAAAAGCCCGCGCCCACCGCGGGGAAGATGCCCATGTTGATGACACCGGCGAGGAAGGCGACCGCTCCGAAAAAAATGCGCGCGTTCTCGCCGTACCGCATCCCCACAAGCTGCCCGAGAGTCATGGCCCGCGTCTCTCGAAACCGGTAGATACCCCAGCCGGTGAGGGCGACGAGGATCCCCGCCGCCGGGGTCAAGAGATACCACCACTGGCCGGCGAACCCCGACTGGTAGTTCATCTGCCAGTACGCCAGGATGGTCACCGCCCCGATGGACTGCATCGAGTCCGTGCCGAGGCCCAGATAACGGCCGACGCTGCGGCCAGCGACGAGGTAATCGGAGACGCCCCGGATGAGCTTGCGGCAGAGGTACCCTCCGACGAGAGGCACCAGGAACAAAACACCCAGGAGGATCCAGTCGATGAGATGGAAGTTCACGGGCAGTCCGCCATTCCCGGTGGAATCCTAGATCAAACAGCGAGGGCTGCGCGCGGCAAAATGCCCATCGTCGATAGCCACTGCCACCGGGGAGTGGGACTTCGCCAGCGGCGACTGTCGAGCGGGAAGTAACGAATCGCTCGATTGCCGTCTCGTCGAGGTCGTGAGAAGCTACCGCCACACTCGGACCAACGGAGGGGACGATGGGAAAATCGAACTGGGTGCGAAAGTCAGATCTCGATGTTCGCCTGGGGCGGCACTTGCCGATTCCCACTCAAGTGGTCTCGAACGAAGAGTTCCTGCCGCTTCCGCAGACGGTCCAGCAGAGGGCGGTCGAGCACCGCATCGAGGTGCTGAGCCGAAGCGCGGCCAGAAAGCTCGGCGTCGACCGGAGGGCGTTCCTCCACACCGCGTGCGGCATGGCCACTGCTTTCGCCGCGATGAACGAGGTCTTTGGGAAGTTCTTCACCGTTCACGCCGCCGAGCTCACCGAGCCCGCTGCGGTTCAGGAGGGTCGTGAGGATTACTTCATCTTCGACGTCCAGACGCATCACGTGACGACCGGCCGCTACCAGGTGGGTGATGTGAGCGTTCTCGACTTCCGTCGCATGGGTGCCGCGATGAACCCGGTTCTCGGCGAACGGGAGCCGAGACCGGAGGACGTATATTTCGAGAACTACGTCAAAGAGATCTTCCTCGACAGCGAGACCGACGTCGCGGTCATCAGCGGCGTTCCCTCGCTCACCGACGAAACCAACATTCTGCCGCCCGATCAGATGGTGCGCTCGCGGGACTGGGTAAACCGCATCGCCCGATCCCAGCGGATGGTGAGCCATGGGCTCTTGGCCCCCGACCTGGGAACGATGAACAAGGAGCGCATGCAGGCCCAGGTGGAGGAGCTCCGAATCGACGCCTGGAAAGGCTATACCGGCCTCGGTCTCGGCAAAAACCCGGAAGGCTGGTGGGTGGACGATGAAGCCGTCGCCTACCCGGCGCTCGAGTACGCGCAGAAGCTCGGGGTCAAGAACGTGTGCCTCCACAAAGGGCTAGCCCTTGGTCTGTTCAACGAAGCGCACTGCCATCCAAGGGACATCGTGAAGGCCTCGAAAGACTTCCCCGACGTGAACTTCCTGATTTACCACTCCGGCTTCAAGGCTCTCGAGGAGGCGGTGCCCGTGGCCGAGCGCGGGTTCCGTGGCAATGCCTACATTCCCTGGGTGAGCGACCTCTGCCAGTGGCGCAGGGACAACCCCCACATGACCAACGTCTATATGGAGCTCGGAAGCACGTTCGCTTTGATGGTGATAACGCACCCCGCGCTCTGCTGCCACGTCCTGGGAATGATCATCGAGGCTTTCGGGTCCGACCACATCCTTTGGGGCACGGACTCGGTCTGGTGGGGCTCACCCCAATGGCAGATCGACGCCCTCCGCCGCTTGGAGATGCCCGCGTCGCTGATGGAGCGCTTCGGCTACCGGCCGCTGACCGCGGATGTGAAGCGGCAGATCTTCGGGCTCAACGCCGCCCGAATCTACCGAATCGACCCCGAGACCAAGCGCCATCCCATCCCCGGCGACTACATCGACCAGTTGAGGGCGCTCAGCCGGGCCGCCGGCGGCCCTTTTCCGAGCAACACCCAGTACGGCTGGGTTCGGGCGGAGTAGGACGTCGCGAGCGCCCCAGATTCGATTCCGGTGGCGGTGGCGCGATTTTACCTTAATCGCGCCAAGAAATATATCGTATAAACATAGTGTTTATAATAGTTATCTACATTAATGGCGCGATTGGTTTGAAATCGCGCCAACAAAATGGCGCGATTTTTCAGAGCTAGGCGTCAAGCAGCTCGTCTTATCCGCGATTGGACGCGCTGTCGGGCGGCGATCACGTGACGTGCTCGTGCGCATCTGCAGGCTGGGCCGAAGCGACCGTTGGGGGAACGGTGAAGTAGAACTGAGCCGAAGGGGAGCAGAGAATGTCGCGAAACACGCCGTCCACCCCTGCGTGGTCCTGGAAACGATCAAGGAAGGCCGCAGCATCTACAGCGCCGCGGGCCGCTAAATCAACTGTGGTCCACAACGGTGAACCACAGAGGATCGACACGCTGGCCGCTGACTCCCGACCTCGTCATCCAGGGCGGGCGCGACATCGGCATCAACGGCGGCCGACAGCCGTAATTTCCGTGACTTCGCCCGCCGGAAAAGGGTGCTGCGAAGTCCGGCGAAGCCCGACTTGTAGTTCATCTGCCAGTAGGCCAGGATGGTCACCGCTCCCGATGGATTGCACCGAGTCCGTGCCGAGGCCGAGATAGCGGCCGACGCCGCGGCCGGCCACGAGGCAGTCCGAGACGCCCCTTGATGATGACGAGCTTGGGGCACAGGCAGCCCCCCGCGATCAGGAACCGGTCGATCGGTCGGAAATTCACGATGATTCCGGGGGCATCCTGGATCAGATTGCGCCATGGGTCGGCGAGGAGGGAAGAATGCACCGAATCCATCGAGAGCGTCACCGCACCGAACGGATCAATTGGTTGCGCGCGGCAGTTCTGGGTGCGAACGACGGCATTGTTTCGACGGCAAGCCTCGTGGTCGGTGT
>CAZKNR010000065.1:0-4496 GCA_964553925.1 uncultured Acidobacteriota bacterium | reverse complement strand
ATCACGCGCCCATCCATGAGGTCAAAAGTGATGAGCTCCTCGGTGACCGTCACATCCTTGACTCGAGCATCCACATGCGGTCCTGGGATGTCTTTGACAGTCGGCATTCACGCGCCCCGACGAGCCGCCTCCCTCCACTCCAATCCGGACCGTCCAGCTGTTTCAGTTAGGGCAATTATACAGCGTTACCTCAGGGGGGCGCGACGGCGCGGTAGCTCCAATACGCTGGTTTCGCCGCGCCCGTCGCTGTGACCACACCGAACGGCGGCACCATGCCGTCGCTCCAGCAGAACCAGAAAACGCGCTCGACCCTTCCCGAGTAGCGGCTCTCGGCGAGCTGGTAGACGTTTTCGAGATAGGACGCCTGGATCGAAGAGTCCACCGTTCCGATCTCCGTGACCCAGAGGGGAAGTCCGAAAGCAAGGTACCGGTCGAAGAGATCGCTCATGTTTCCGAAACCCCAGCCGGAGTGGGGCCAGTCGTCGGGCGCTCTCTGGCCGTAGGGGTGGACCGAGACGGCATCGACGGGAAGACCGCCCACCGCGGATCGGACGCGAGAGAGATAGCTCGCATCACCGCTCGCGAGACCTCCGGTGACGACGGTCCTCGTCGAACGGGCGCGAATGGCAGAGGCGGTGTCGCGAAGCATCACCCCGTAGAGATGAGGTGGGATTCCGGGATCGTAGCCCGTGCCCGGAGCGAAAAGGTCGGGCTCGTTCCAGATCTGCCAGGCGTCGACGCCGTTTCCGTAGTGAGAGGCAACGTCGGAGACGCCGGCGACGAAGCGGGAGATGTAGTCCCGCCACGCGGTGTCCGAGGCGTTCGAGGGAGGGCTTCCCGGGACCGAGGCGTAATCGACGAGGAGGAGCACTCGCAGTCCCGAGGCGCGGTAGTTGGCGATGACGGAATCGTAGAACCCGAACCCGTGAGTGGCCTTCCACTCGATGCGTACCCAGCGAGCGCCGATGTCGCGAAGCGCCTGGGCCGAGGGATACCCCGCCGGGTTCGCGGGGTCGATGTTCATCCCGTAGAGCTCTCCGATGCCGGGAGGCGGCGGTGCTGCGCCCACGAGGAAGCTCGTCGAGAAGGCGTTATTCTGCTCGTTCTCTTCGGCGAAGCGATCGATGTCGTCCACGAGCGCCGTAAGAGTGTGGCTCCCTGACGTCGCCTGCCACGGGCCTCCCTGGGTTGTTAAGGAGAGGTTCGCGCCCGGCTGCAGGGACGTCGTAACCGCGCCCCAGGTTCGGTACTGGCCGTCGATGAAGTAGCCGACGCCGATGGGAACTCCCGGAGGCGTAGCGCTCCCTCCCGCGTTTCGGACGACGGAGGTGAAGGTGACGAGTTGCCCCGGGGCCGGATTGGGGGGAGAAACGGAGGCGGCCGTCACCACGACGTCGGGAAGTCGGAGTGGAACCGAGACGGTCACGCTCCAGGAACGTGCACCGCCGAACCACTCGACTCCGTCCTGCACCATGCCCACCGAGAGCGTGAGGGAGCCCGAAGCACCAGCGGGCGCCGCGATGAGAAACTCGAAGTCATAAATCTCTCCCGGCGCGACGTCGCGGCATAGAAACACGCGTCCGTCCTCGGGGCGGTTCATATAACCCCCGCAGGAGAATCCCTTCCAGACGAAACGATTCGTCCCTTGAGAGCCGAGCCGGTAAGCGCGTCCTGCGCTCCAGACGGTGGTGCCGGTGTTGCGCGCGCGGATTCGCACCGACTTCGATTCTCCCGCCGCGATCGAAGAAGGAATCGAGCTTCCGAGAACGTCGATCGCCGCATCGTTGCGGCTGGAGTTCGCCGCGGAGAGGCTCCACGCAAACGAGCCTCCGAACCACTCGACTCCGTCCCGCACCATGCGAACGGCGAGACGAAACGTCCCGCTCGCCGGCGCCTGGATCTGAAACGTGAAATCGTGGGTCGCGCCCGGGGCGACGTCGTGGCAGAGGAACACGCGGCCGTCGGTGAGACGATTCATGTAGCCGCCGCAGGTGTAACCGAGCCACTGGAGCTGGTTGTCCGAAGCACCCAGGCGATAGCCCTGAGAGGCGCTCCAGGGCGTCGTCCCCAGATTGCGGACTCGCACTCGAACCGTGACCGCGGCGCCGGGAACGACCGAGGAGGGCACCGCGCTCTCGGAGGAGAGAATCGCGGCGTCGTTCGCGGCGAACGCCTCCGTGGTCAGGAGAGCGGTGAAAAGAAGAATTGAGAATCGAAGACGCATGGGCTCTCCTCCCTCAGCGACTCGCCGCCACGTATTCGGCGAGCCGGTTCACGATGGGGGCGATGTCGAAGCTGAACCATCCCGGGATCTCGAGAGCGAAGATCGTGGCGCCGAGGACGTAGTCGTCTTTTCGCAAGAGCCCGTCGTACCATTTCAACTGCTCGACGTACTGCTCCTCGGTAAAGTGGTTCTTCCAGCCCGCGGGGGCAACGACGTCGACTCCCGTCTCGGTGATCGCGAGGGGAATCACCTTGTTCGCGGGAATCAGGAACTGCCGGTAGAGCTTGCGGTAGCGTCCCGTGAGCCAGCCCTCCCCCGCGGCCTCGTCGAAGAACTGCTGCATGGGAGTGCCGTACTCGTGGAGTCCCAGGACGCCGCCTTGTGCGATCGCGGCATCGATGGCGTCGTAGAACGAGGGCCAGAGGGGCAGGTCGGGATTCCCCACGGAGAAGTTGGCGATACACGCCTTCCTTCCGTTCTCCGCCAGGATCCGGACGCGCTCCTTTTCGTGGGCCGCGTACCAGCGCATGAGCTCGTGGGTCTGGATGACGGGCTCGTTGTAGCCCTCCCAGTAATCGATCTCGGGATACTGGAGGATGAGGGATTTCGAGCGGTCCCACCACTCCCGCGCCCTCTGGACGGGATCTCCGTCCATGGGCTGCTGGGCGAGGAAGGCCCTTCCGATGATCTTCGTCTCGGGAGAGATTCGCTTCACTTCGCGGGCGGCGCTGAACGAGTCGAGGATCTTGAGTATCGAGGGTTTCGCGTCCGCGACGAACTGCATCGACCGGGGACCGCCGAAGCCGGCGTGAATGCTGAGCTTCGATCCTGTCGCCTCTTTCCGGCTCCACTTCCAGGTGAAACGGAAGCTCACGTGACGGTTGCACGGCAGCCCCATGCCCCAGACTGCATCGCTCGCGGATTCGGCGATGCGGGCCCCGTAGGGACCGCGCGGTCCTTGAGGAAAGTACGGACACCATCCGCCCGCCATGGGGAAGTCGCCCCAGAATCCGTCGGCGGCCGATTTGGTGCGGAGGGTCACCGCGTTCGTGGGGTTTCCGTTGGGCCAGGAGACGATGGCGGCCTGGTTCTCGATGGGAGAGCCGTCGGGGTTGAGAGCACGGATGTAGATGGAGTGAGTTCCAAAGGACTCGCTCCCGCCACCGGGAGGAGGCAGGATCTCGCCGTCGCTCTCGAACCTCGCGCTCTCGAGCTTCCAGTACCAGGTTCCCGGCGGAACCGTCGCCGCGACGGCCTCGAGTCCGAGGGTCGAAAGACGCGGATCCCATCCGGGGGCGGCGGGCGGCGGGCTCGGCGGCGGCGGCGGCGACGGCGCGGAAACGACGATGTCGTCGTAGGTGGTGCCGGAATTCACTCCGAGAAGGTTTCCGCTCTTGAGAACGATCGTCGCCACGTTAGAGGCGGCGACGAACGAGCCTCGCAGGACGACGGGGGAGGTCGCTCTCATCGTGCTCATCAGGCCCGACCAGCCGGAGGGCGAGGCCCATGTGTCGTTCTTGTAGATGAGGACCACGTCGGGCTGGCTCGCATTCACGTCCTGCCCATCGACGGGGCGGCGCCCTCCGTTGATGACCAGCACCTCCGCCCACTGCGCCCTCGCCACGGTCGGGCCCGTCGCCCAGAAACCCTCGATCGAGATCTCCCGTCCGGCGCCCCCCGTCGAGAACTGCTGATGGACGCCCCCGTTGTGTCCCGTGGCGGCGAGTCTCAACCGGCCGTTCTCAACGACGGGCGCGAGAGATCCCCGCTCTCGCCAGAAAGACCAGCCCTCGAGCCCTCTCGAGAAGTCGAAGTTGACAAGTAGCCCCGTTGGGGGCGGCGGTGCCGTCGCGGTGATCGATGTGATCGCGGAAGCGGCGCCGCCCCGACCGTCGTCCACGGTGAGCGTCACGGTGTACGTTCCCGCGGAGGCGAAGGTATGACTTACTTGGGCTCCCGCTCCTTCCGCTCCGTCGCCGAACTTCCAGGAGAAGGCGAGCGCGTCCCCGTCCGCATCGGAGGAGCCGGACCCGTCGAAGCTCACTGTGAGCGGCGCCGAGCCCGAGAGCGGGCTCGCGACCGCGCGCGCCTCGGGGGGTCTATTGACCGGTGGAGGCGGCGCTTCGTCTCGTCGAGCGAGGAGACCGTCGAAGTACGTTCCCGAGGCGACACCGGGAAGGTTCCCGCTCTTGAGAACGAGAGTGGCAGTGCCTCCGAGAGCGATGAAGGAGCCCACCGAGTGGACGGGCGATGTGGCGGACATCGGTCCCGA
>CAZKNR010000064.1:0-47455 GCA_964553925.1 uncultured Acidobacteriota bacterium | reverse complement strand
CCGTACCGGGAGAACTCCGCGTTCTCGAGCCCGGGGATGAGTCGCAGGATCCGCTTCTGCTCTCCCCACTTCAGCTGGTTCTGGAAGCCGACGAGGTTGTAGAGCGTCGCCGCGAGGTTGTCCTGCCGGAGCTGGACGCAGGCGTAGGGGTCTCTGCCGGTGCGCGGGTCGGCGAGTCCCACGGGCTTCATCGGGCCGAAGCGAAGGGTGTCGACTCCTCGTGAGGCCATGACCTCGATGGGAAGACACCCCTCGAAGTAGAGGGCGTTGTCGATGGCGTTCAGGTCGACCGTGGCGGCCGAGAGCAGGGTTTCGTGGAAGCGAAGGTACTCCTCGCGGTTCAGAGGACAGTTGACGTAGTCGTCACCGCCCTTGCCGTAGCGGGAGGCGCGAAACGCTTTCTCGAAGTCGACGCTCTCGACTTCGACCACCGGGCTCACGGCGTCGTAGAAGTAGAGGTAGTCGCTCCCGGTGAATTCGCGGATGGAGCCGGAGAGCGCCTCGGAGGTGAGAGGTCCGGTCGCGAGAATCACGATGCCCTCGTCGGGAATCTCCGTCATCTCTTCTTCGACCACGGTGACCCCCGGGGCCTCGCGAACCCTCTCGGTCACCCGCCGGGAGAAGGCCTCTCGATCGACGGCGAGCGCCTGGCCCGCGGGGACGCGGCTCTCGAGAGCGGCCTGGATCGTGAGCGAGCCGAGACGGCGCATCTCCTCCTTCAAGAGCCCATGCGCGTTCGTGAGCGAGTCCGAGCGCAGGGAGTTGCTGCAGACCAGCTCCGCGAAAAGCGACGTCTTGTGGACCGGAGTCTGCTTCGACGGGCGCATCTCGTAGAGGCGAACCTCGACTCGGCGCCGAGAGAGCTGGAACGCCGCCTCGGCGCCAGCGAGTCCAGCGCCTACGACGACGACGGGGCTCAAACTTGGGCGGGCGCGGGCTCGGCCACGGCCTCGGCTTCAGGGCTCCTTCGGTAGCCGCAGCCCTCTTCGGTGCAGGCGATGAACGTCCCGTCCCGCTTCGTCGATTTCTCGAAGAGAACCGGGTAGCCGCACTCGGGGCAGGGCTCGGCCACGGGACGATGCCAGCTGGTGAACTCGCAGTTGGGGTACTCACTGCAGCCGAAGAAGACCTTCCCCCGGCGCGAGCGCCTCTCCACCACCTGGCCCTTGCAGTTATCCTTGGGGCAGGAGACGCCCACTTCCTTCTGCTTGATGTGCTTGCAGTCGGGGTAGTTGCTGCAGGCGGTGAACTCCCCGTATCGGCCGTTCTTGATGACGAGCTGACTTGCGCACTTCGGGCACTTCTCGTCGAGGAGCTGATCGCGCTTGGTCTCGAGCGATCCGTCCTTGCCTCTCATGATTCGCCGGGTGTTCTTGCACTCGGGGTAGCCGGAGCAGGCGAGGAACTGTCCGTAGCGGCCCTTCTTCAACACCATCGGACGGCTGCACTTCTCGCAGGTCTCGTCCTGAAAGACGTCGGGATCGGCGGACTCCTTGTCGGCGTAGTTCTGGATCTCGCGGGTGTTGCGGCATTCGGGATAGCCGGAGCAGGCGAGGAAGTGGCCGAAGCGGCCCCACTTGATGACCATGGGCTTTCCGCACTTGTCGCAGACTTCCGACGTCGGAATCTCCATCGCCTTGACGTTCGTCATCTTCTCGCGGGCTTCGATGAGGTCCTTGCTGAACTTCTGGTAGAAGCCGTCGATGGTGGTGAGGTAGTTCGCGCGGCCTTCCTCGATCTCGTCGAGCTGCTCCTCCATGCGGGCCGTGTACTCGATCTCCATGATGTCGGCGAAGCTCCCCACGAGCAGATCGGTCACCAGAAAACCGAGCTCGGTCGGGAGGAACTTGCGATCCACCTTGTGAACGTACTGCCGGTCCACGAGGACAGAAAGGATGCTGGCGTAGGTGGAGGGCCGTCCGATGCCTTTTTCCTCGAGCTCCTTCACCAGCGACGCCTCGGTGAATCGCGGCGGAGGCTGGGTGAAGTGCTGCTCCGGCCGGAGGAGGAGGAGCGCGAGCTTCTCGCCTTCGGTAAGCTGAGGGAGCCTTCCCGACCCGTCCCCCTTGTCCGGCTCGTCGCTGTCCTCGTTCGCCTGAGTCTCTTTCTTCGAGTCTTTTTCGGGCTCCTCATCGCGGCCCTCCTCGTAAAGGGCGAGAAAGCCGTTGAACTTCATCACCGAGCCGCGAGCCCGCAGGAGGAACCGCCCCGCCTCGATCTCGACGATGGTCTCGTCGAACACCGCGGGCGGCATCTGGGACGCGACGAAGCGGGTCCAGATCAGGCGGTAGAGCTTGAGCTCGTCCCGGTCGAGGTAGCGGGTGACCGAGTCCGGGTCGCGGAAGACCGACGTGGGGCGGATCGCCTCGTGCGCGTCCTGGGCCCCTTTCTTGTTCTTGTAGAAGTTCGGCTTCTCGGGAAGCATCCCTTGCCCGTAGCGCTCGCCGATGTAGCGCCGCACCTCGTCGATGGCCTCGTCGGCGATGCGCGTCGAGTCGGTGCGCATGTAGCTGATGAGGCCGATGGGTCCCTCCTGGCCGAGCTCGATGCCTTCGTACAGGCGCTGGGCCACCATCATCGTGCGCTTCGCCGTGAAACCGAGCTTGCGCGCGCCCTCCTGCTGGAGCTTGCTGGTGATGAACGGCGGGACCGGCCGGCGGCGCCGTTCCTTCGCGGTGATCTTCTTGACGACGAAGGGAAGGTTCTCGAGCTCGCTCACCACGGACTTCGCCGAGACCTCGTCCTTGAGCTCGGCGTTCTCGCCGTCGATCTTGGAGAGCTTGGCGACGAACGGGGGAGGCTCGTTCCCCTGGACGTCGGCTTCGACCGACCAGTACTCCTCCGCCTGAAACGCCTGAAATTCCCGCTCTCTCTCGCAGACGATCCGGAGCGCCACCGACTGCACCCGCCCGGCCGAGAGCCCCCGCCGGACTTTTTCCCAAAGAAGCGGGGAGATCTGATACCCCACCAGCCGGTCGAGGACCCGGCGCGCCTGCTGCGCGTCGACCTTGTCCTGGTCGATCTCCCGCGGGTTCTTGATCGCTTCTTCGACCGCCTTCTTGGTGATCTCGTTGAAGAGCACTCGCTGGATCTTGCCGTCGCGTCCGCCGAGCTCTTCCGCCAGATGAAAGCTGATGGCCTCGCCCTCGCGGTCGGGGTCGGGCGCGAGGAAGATGTGGTCCGCCTTCTTCGCTTCGCTCTTGAGCTCGGAGAGAACTTTCTTCTTCTTCGGAATCACGACGTAGTCGGGCGCGAAGCCGTGCTCGACGTCGACCCCGAGCTTGCTCTTGGGCAGATCGCGGACGTGCCCCATCGAGGCGCGCACCACGTAATTGCGGCCCAAGAACTTGTTGATCGTCTTCGCCTTGGCGGGCGACTCGACGATGACCAGTGATTTCGGCATGGCATTAGTGTAGCGGAAGGAAACGGACTCGCCAACTCAAACGCGCTTCGCGTGATAGAGCCCGCCGGGAAGACGGGTAACGCGGCCCATCACCTCGAGCCTGCCGAGAGCCGCGAGCGCGCGGTCGATGGGAAGAGAGAGCTCATCGAGAATGAGGTCGAGGTCGAGCGCCTCGTGGCGCGACAACAGCAGGGTGACGATCGCCCGCTGCTCGGTATCGAGCGTGTCGAGTGTCCCGGGCCCCTGCCCTCGCCGAGCGGTCGCGCGATGCTTCAGTGCCTCGCGCACTTCTTCGCGCAGTTCCTCGAGCACGTCCTCCGCGCGAGTGACGAGCCGGGCGCCGTCCCGCAGGAGTGCGTGAACTCCCTCGCTTCCGGGCGAGCCGACCGGGCCGGGCACGGCGAAGACCTCGCGGTCCTGCTCGAGCGCGAGCCGCGCGGAGATGAGAGAGCCGCTCTTCGCCGCCGCTTCCACCACGAGCGTTCCCAGAGTGAGACCGGTGATGACGCGGTTCCTCCGGGGAAAGTTCCGCGCGTGCGGCGCCTCGTCGAGGCCGAACTCCGAGACGATGGCGCCCCGCTCGGCGATTCGCGCCGCGAGCTCTCGATGCTCGGCGGGGTAGATTTCGTCGAGGCCCGAGCCGAGGACGGCGAGGGTGCGGCCCGAGGCCTCGAGGGCTCCCTCGTGCCCTGCGGAATCGATGCCCCGGGCGAGGCCGCTCACGATGGTGAGCCCGAAAGACGCGAGATCCCTCGAAAGCCGCCGGGCGGTGTCTCGCCCGTATGGAGTCGCGCGGCGGGAGCCCACGATGGCGAGGGCGAGCGCATCCTCACGCAGAAGCTCTCCCATGACGGTCAGCGCGATCGGGGGATCCGATATCGCCGCGAGAAGCGGCGGGTAGTCCGGCTCGCCCAGGACCAGGAGCCGGTAGCCCCGCAAGTCCATTCGCGCGAGAGCGGCTTCCGCCTGCCCTCCGAGCGGGCCATCCGGGTTCACTCCGAGCCGCCTCAGGGCCTTTGGGTAGCTCTCCTCTTCCTTCAGGATGGCGAGCCGATCGCGGAGAGGAATCTGCTCCGCTCGGGCGAGAAGCCACGCATGGAGCCGGGACATACCCGAGAAGACGAGATTGGAGATCCCTTTCCTCCCTCGCGGCGGCCCCCGTTTTCGCTGCTTGCACCCCTGGGAGGGGTGGGCTACCATACCCATGCCGCCGCCATCACGATTGTGATGGAACCTCATTATCGTCGCGTTCATGGAGGAGAGGTAGGCTTGTCCTCTTCGAAAAGTCCTTTCGCAACGGCTTTGACTCTCCTTGCGATTCTGCTCGCCTCGAGCTCGGCCCTGGCCGAGGAGGCCGAGGAAAGACGCGCCGAAGATGCCAAGGAGCAAGTCGCCTTCGGTATCCAAGTGGCTCAGCTCGGACTCTGGAAGGAAGCGGTCTACCGCTGGTCCAGGGCAGTCGAGCTCGACCCCGAAAGCGCGCCCGCCCGGAACAACCTGGCCGTGGCTCACGAGCAGATGGGGGAGTTCGACCAGGCGAACGCGCAATACGAACGGGCTCTGGAGCTGGAGCCAAACAACATCTATATACGGCAGAACTATGAGCTGTTCCGGGAAGCCTATGAGCGAAAGAAGCGCACCGACCGCCGGTCGGGTCCGAACTGAGGGTCGGGAAGGAGTCGTCACCGCGGGAGCCGCAGCGCTTCTGCTCGCGCTCGGGACCGCCTGCACCACCTACTACGAAGTTCCGATCGAAGTTCCCATCGCCGCGAAGCTCGACGTCGAGAAGTACAACCGGATCCTGGTAGCGGGCTTCGTGACCCAGACCAACGAGAACATCGACCTCGACGCCGAAACCGTCCGCCTCCTTAGAAACCAGCTCCGCACTCGGAGCAAGCACCAGGTGCTCGACGCCGAAATCGAGCCTCTGGGCGACTTCTCCGAGAAGACCCTTGAGCAGAGCGGGATGCTCGAGAAGTTCAAGGAGATCGAGGACAAGGCCAAATCCGAGGGCGAGGAGCAGATCTCACGACAGGAATGGATCGACCTCGAGCAGGACAAGATCCTCGAGGACGAGGAGTTCTGGAAGGAGATCGGCGAGGAGTACCAGAATCCGCTGATCGTCACCGGCAAGCTCGCCTTCAGCTCCGAGTCCCGCTCGGGCCTGGTGCGCAACGATCGCTACACCCGGGACGCCTTCAATCGGCCGCAGCTGGAGCGCTCGAATACTTTCCAGGAGCGGACCGGGTACGTCCTCAACGCCGAGTTCTATTTCGTCGACGGCGCGACCGGGCGCACCATCCACCGCGAGCGGTTCACCGAGGAGGTCATCTACGGCCGGGACGAGCAGACCTCGGCCCTCTCCTCGTACTTCGAGCTCATGGACCGGCTCCTGCCGAACTTCCTCAGCATCCTCTCGCCGCAGACGTTTCGAGGCACGAGGGTTCTCTTGAAATGACGAGGTGAGCTTCCATAGCCCTTGCGACCCGCAGGCTCTCTGCCGCCGAGCTCGAAGTCGCTGCACAAGAAAGACACGGGGGTATCGATGAGGTTCAGCAACCAGAGTCCATCCGCTTCCGCGGCCGTCGTTTTTGCCCTGCTCGCGGCCCTTCCCTCGGCCGCTTTCGGACAGGCCTCCTTCGCCCCGTTCTACGGAAAGAACAAGGTCAAGTACGACAAGCACAGCTGGCAGGTCTACCGCTCGCCGCACTTCGAGGTCTACTACTATCCGGAGTTCGAGCAGGAGCTCGGGCGTCTCGTGAGCTACGCCGAGAGCGCGTACGAGAAGGTCTCGAACGACCTCAAGCACGAGATCTCCTTCCCCATTCCGCTCATCCTCTACAAGACCTTCAGCGAGTTCGCCCAAACGAACCTGTTCCCAATCGAGATTCCCGAAGGCGTCGGCGCCTTCGCCGAGCCGTCGCGCGACCGGATGGTCCTTCCCATCGACTATCCTCCGGACGAGCTCCAGGAGCTCTTCATTCACGAGCTCACCCACATCTTCCAGTTCGACATCATTCCCCGATCGCTGGTTCGCCGCTCGGTTCCGGTCTGGATCGACGAGGGCATGGCGACCTACATGGAGGGCGAGTGGGATCCCCTCGATGCCATGGTGGTGCGGGACGCCGCGGTGACCGACCAGCTCCCGACCTTCGAAGCGCTCGACGTGGGGTTCGTGCGTGCTACCTACAGCTTCGGATCGTCGATTTTCGAGTTCATCGAGGAGCGCTTCGGCAAAGAGGGCGTCCGCCAGTTCATCTTCGCCCTCCGCCGCGCGGTGGTGGGCGGTGTCGGCGCCGAGGTCTACGAGCAGTCCTTCCGCATGACGCCGGAGGAGTTCTACCGCGAGTGGAAGCGCTGGCTCACCGAGAAATACAAGCCGTTTCGCGACAAGGAAATTCCCGACGACTACAGCCTCGACCTGTCCCCTAACCCCATGAGGGGCAACTTCGTGGCCGCGCTCTCCGCCGCTCCCTCTCCTTCCAAGGAAATCGTGGCCGTCATGAGCGTGAACCGGAAAGAGGGGGAGTTCGACATCGTCTTGATGTCGGCGAAGGACGGAAAGATCATCAAGAACCTCACTCCGGGCTATACCGGGGCATTCGAGAACATCGCGGGTCTCGTAGGCGAGGACTCCCTCATCGGGCGGAACCTGGCCTGGACGCCGGACGGCGACAACGTAGTGTTCTTCGGGCGATTCTTGAAACGCCGGGCCCTCATCCTGGTGAACGCGCTGAAGAGCGAGGTGGTGAGGCGCATCGTGGTCCCCGTGGACCTCGCGGCCTTCCCTCAGGTGGACCCCAAAGGGGAGTGGGTTTACTTCACCGCTCTAGAGGACGGCATCAGCGACGTGTGGCGAGTGAGCCTCGCGACCGAGGAGTTCCAAAACGTCACCAAGGACAACTTCTACGATAAGTTTCCCGCGATCACCCCGGACGGGAAGTGGCTCTACTACAGCCGCCGCATCAGCGGCTACGACAAAGTCTACCGCCTGAACCTCGAGAAGCCCGAGGAGAAGGAGCAGGTCACTTTCGGAACCCACGACGACGCCTCGCCCACGTTCTCCGACGACGGCAAGCTCATGTTCTACACCTCGAACGAGGACGACGACATCTTCAACCTCCGCTCGCTCGACCTCGAGACCGGAGACATCACCCAGTACACCGACGTCCTCGGCGGGAACTTCTCCCCCTCCATCGTCCACGATCCCAAGAGCAACGAGGACGTGCTGATGTTCACCAGCTACTACAAGGGCAACTACGGTCTGTACCGGCTGCCCATGGACGAGCCGGTCAAGGAGTTGACCGCCGATATGATCGTGCGCACCGAGGGGCCGGTCATCGACTTCGTGCCCCCGGTGAGCCACCAGATCATCTCCGAGAACAAGCGTAAGAAGAGCACGTTCGAGAAGTTCTTCGTGGATGGGGCGCCGCCCATCGCCGTCGGCGTGACCTCGGGAGGCGATTTTTTTGGAGGAAGCGGCATCAGCTTCTCCGACGTGCTCGGCGATCAGAACTTCACGTTCCTGGCGCTCTCCGTCCGGGAGTTCCGGCAGTACTACGGCTCCTACACAAACCTCTCCGGAAGGTTCCAGTACTCCCTCGCGGGCTTCGACTCGACGAGCTTCTTTTACGCGAATCCCTACGGGAGCTACCTTCCGATCCAGACTCGGCAAGACTCTATCGCCACCATCCGGTCCACGGGCGCGACGGGGACCTCGGTCTATCCTCTGAGCCGCTTCCGCCGATTCGAGATCTCCGCGGGCCTCGTCAAGCAGAGCACGCAATTCGAGGACCCGTTCCTCGATCCGACGCTGAACCCGAGCTGCATCGGCCTCCCCACGGGGATCACCTGCGAGGAGTACGTGCAGTTGCTCGCGCAGCGATACCCCAACGGGACGGTGCTTCCGATCGAAGCGGCCTTCGTCCAGGAGACGACCCGGTTCCGCAACTTCGGCCCCATCGCCGGGAGCACGGTATATGCAGGCTTCACGTACTCTCCCGGAGGAACGTTCCTCTCGCGCCGAACTCTCAACCTCGACGCCCGGAAGTACTTCCAGCTCACCTCCGCCGGCCTTCTCGCCGTCCGCTTCCGCGGCGTCTTCAGCGAGGGTGAAAACCCGGATATCTTCTGGTTCGGCGGAAACGGCGACATGCGCGGCTTCGAGTACCTCTCGTTCGTAGGCAACAGCGCCTTTTTCGCCAACGCCGAGCTGCGCTTTCCCATCATCGATGCGGCCATCACGCCCATCGGCTTCTTCGGTCCTCTCCGCGGCATGTTCTTCGTGAACATGGGAGGGGCCTTCTACAACGGTGAGACTTTCAAGGTCTTCTCGAGCGACCGGCGCTTTTCGTCACTCGGCCCCCGGTGCGGGCCCTCCAACGCCGCCCCCTGCATCTCGGACGGCTTTGGCCTCGATGACGCCGTGGCCTCGTTCGGGATCGGGCTGACGTTCAACTTCTTCGGGCTTCCGATGAACGTCAACTGGTCGCGGCTGACGGACTTCGCCACGACGGTGCCCGGATGGAAGACGGACTTCTGGATCGGTTATATGTTTTGAATCATTTCGTTCCTCCCCTCCTGGGTTCCTTGACAGAAGGCATCCGGGTCGCTAAAGTACCTGGATCTGCGGTCTTGCCATAGGAGGCTTCACGTTGTACGCGATCGTCGAAACCGGCGGAAAACAGGAGAAGGCCGTGCCTGGAGAAACGCTCCAGGTGGAGCGACTTCCCGGCGAAGTGGGAGAGACGATCCGTCTCGACCGGGTGATGCTCGTGAACCGCGACGGGCAGATTTCTCTCGGCAAACCCTACGTCGACGGGGCCTCGGTGACGGCGACAGTGACGGCCCAGGATCGCGGACCTAAGGTGCTGGTCTTCAAAAAGAAGAAGCGCAAAGGATATCGCCGCACCAAGGGGCACCGGCAGTCGTACACCTCGATCCGCGTCGAAGCGATCGAAGGTTGAGGAACAATGGCACATAAGAAGGGCCAGGGAAGCTCACGAAACGGCCGCGACAGCAATTCCCAGCGGCTTGGGGTGAAGGCGTTCGGCGGGGAGAAGGTGACCGGCGGCTCGATTCTCGTGCGCCAGCGGGGCACCAAATTCCTGCCCGGAAGAAACGTGGGCCGGGGCAAGGACGATACCCTCTTCGCCAAGATCCCAGGCTTCGTTTTGTTCCAGAACCGGGGCCAGAGGGGCCGCTTCATCCATATCGAGCCTCTCGCGACCGGGTGACCCGCCTCCGCCCTACGGGCTACGGCGAGACAAGCCACCTTCACCTCGCCGAAGCGCTTCGCGCGAAGGCGGGTGCTACTTCTCTCCACAACCCTTTGCGTCGATAATGACGCGATAACGATGTGGCCGAATGTGGGTTGACGAGGTCACGATCGAGATCGAGGCGGGCAGCGGCGGCGCCGGAGTTTCCAGCTTCCGGCGCGAGAAGTTCGTTCCTCGAGGCGGTCCCGACGGCGGGAGCGGCGGTGAGGGCGGCTCGATCTGGCTCGAGGCCCGGGCGGAACAGAACACCCTCGCGGGGTACCGCTATCGGCCTCACTACCGCGGCGAGCGGGGGCGCAACGGTGAAGGCGCCAATCGCACCGGGCGCTCAGGCGAAGACCTTGTGCTCGCGGTTCCCCTGGGCACTCTCGTTTTCGACGAGAAAACGGGAGCGCTGCTTGGGGACCTGACGGAGGCAGGACAGCGACTCCTCGTCGCGCACGGCGGAAGGGGCGGCCGAGGAAATGCCTCCTTCGCCACCGCCACCAACCGGGCGCCGCGCCGCCTCGAAGTGGGAGGTCTCGGGCAGGAGCGGAAGCTAAGGCTCGAGCTCCGGCTCCTCGCGGACGTGGGCCTCGTGGGCTTTCCCAACGCGGGCAAGTCCACGTTCGTCTCCCGCGTCAGCGCGGCCCGGCCCAAGATCGCGGACTACCCGTTCACGACCCTCGTGCCGCACCTGGGAGTCGTCGACGTTGCGGAGGATGCCGCGTTCGTGATCGCCGACGTGCCCGGGCTCATTCCCGGAGCGAGCGAGGGCAGAGGCCTCGGCGATCGCTTTCTCCGGCATCTCAGCCGCACGGCGTGTCTCGTGTACTTCATCGACGTCTCCGAAGCCTCGGAGCGGGAGCCGGTTTCGGATCTCGAGGCCCTTCGGCACGAAATCCGCGCCTACGATCAAAGGATGGAGGAAAAGCCGTCGGCGGTCGCCGCGAACAAGATCGACGCGCTCTCCGATCGCGGGCGCCTTTCGAGGCTCGAGGCCGCGGCTCGGGAGATGGGCGTTTCCTTCTTCGCGGTCTCGTCGGTAACCGGAAAAGGCTGCCGGGAGATGGTGCAGGAGCTTTTCGGGCTCGTGGCGAAAAGCCGGCTTCACCCCCCCTTGGAAAAATTGGACGAACTGGAGAAGCAGGGGTGAAGCGAATCGGCGTTCTCGGGGGAACGTTCGACCCGCTCCACCTGGGACACCTCCGCGCGGCGGAAGTGGCTCGAGACGCCCTGAGGCTCGAAAAGGTGCTGTTCGTCCCCGCCTCGACACCCCCGCACAAGGCCTCGCCGCCGGTAACGGACGCGGAGCACCGCGCCGGAATGCTGGAACGCGCCCTCTCGGAGGAAGCTTTTTTCGAGGTCTCGCGCCTGGAGCTCGAGCGAGGAGGGCGCTCCTACACCATCGATACCCTGGAGGCGCTCGCCGCCGGGGCGAAAGACAGCCGTTTCTTCTTCCTCACTGGCACCGATGCGTTCTTGGAGATCCAGACGTGGAAGAGCTGGCAGAAGCTTCTGGACGCGCACTGGTTCGCGGTGCACGAGCGGCCGGGGTTTCCCATCGAGGCCGTCCAAGACGTCCTTCCGCAGGGGCTTCACTCCCGTGTCCTCGAGGAGCCGGAGCTCGAGCCGGGGACGGAGCCCCGGGTCCTGTTCCTGCGCCGGCCGATGCTGAAAGTCTCCTCGACCGAGATCCGGCAGTCGATTCGGGAGAACCGCTCCGTCCGCTTCCTCGTGCCCGACGCCGTTTCTGTTTACATCCGCGAAAATCGTCTTTATCGATAGGGAAGGTGAGGTGATGGAAGTTTGAAGGAACGAAAGCTCAGTCTTTCCACGCTGGACCCCGCTCTGCGCATCGCGGTCGAAGCTACCCGCGACAAGAAGGCTCTCGACATCGTTGTGCTCGATCTCCAGGGTATCGCGAGCTTCACCGACTACTTTCTCATCTGCACTGGCGGGAGCCATCGCCAGATCGCGACCATCGCCGACGAGATCGAGGAGAAGCTCAAGAAAGCGAAGAGGAGACCCTCGCATATCGAAGGCTATCCGCGCGGGGAATGGATTCTCATGGATTACGTCGACTTCGTGGTTCATATCTTCACTCCCACAGGCCGGTCCTACTACAACCTCGAGAGGCTCTGGGGGGACGCGAAGCGTCTCGCGGTAGCGAGCTGAAATGCCGCACCCGCCCCATACGCCTGACAGGCCTGACAGACCTGACAGAATCGTCTCTCCCGCGACGAAGAGGCCCGGCCCGCTGAAGGGGGCCGAGATCGCAATCGTCGCCCGGGATCCGCAGATGGTCGCGATTGTCAAGCTCCTCAAGCGGCTTTCGAAAGCGCCGACGAACGTCCTTTTGAGCGGGGAGAGCGGGACGGGAAAGGACCTGGCCGCCCATGCGCTCCACTTCTGGGGTCCGCGGGCGCCGCTCCCGATGGTCACGCTGGATCTCCCGAGCATCCCCGGCGGGCTCATGGAGAGCGAGCTCTTCGGGTTCGAGCGCGGGGCGTTCACCGGCGCCGCCGCTGCCAAGGCGGGAAAGCTGGAGCTGGCGGGTCTGGGCACGATGTACCTGGACCACGTCGGCGAGCTTCCTCCAATGCTTCAAGCGAAGCTCCTCCGCGTGGTGGAGGACCGGCGGTTCGAGCGTCTCGGAGGGAGTCGCACGCTCTCGCTCGAAGCCCGGATCGTCGCCTCCGCGAGCGCCGACCTCGCCCAGGCGATGGAGCGTCAGCTCTTCCGTCGGGACCTCTTTCATCGCCTGGGGGTTTTCTGGATTCGCCTTCCGCCGCTCCGGGAGCGCGCCCTCGACGTGGTGCCGCTCGCGGAGCTCTTCTTGTCCCGCGAGGCCGAGCGCCTGGGGCGCGTCCCCGCGCGTTTTGCGTCCGAAGCCCTCGGAGCGCTCCAGGAATACTCCTGGCCCGGCAACGTCCGCGAGCTCAAAGGGGCCGTGGAGCACGGCGCCATCATGAGCCGAACCGACGCCATCGAGAGATCCGACTTGCCCGCTTACCTCCTCGAGAGAGGAGCCTCCGGCTGGCCCTTCAGCCGGGAAAAACGCCCGACGCTCTCGGAGGTGGAGAAGCTCTACATCGAGCGAGTCCTGAAAGAGGCGGGAGGCAACCAAACGCGAGCCGCCGAGATCCTCGGCATCAGCCGAAAGTCCCTGTGGGAACGGCGTCGGCGCTTCGATCTAAAATGACGGAGCTTTGGAGGAGCGGAGTTTTCCAAGGCACGCTAGAATGACTCTCGTGCCCGTGCAGGAGGACGAAAGGCGAAAAACGCCGCCTTCGACGTAATGCGAGCCAGGACTCTCGTCACCATCCTCAGCGTCTTCGCCTTCGTATGGTGGATTGTCTCCATCATCCGCTTGAACGCGGGGCTGGTGACGGTGCGGCTTCCTCTGGCGCAGCCGCTCCAGCTCGAGCTGTGGCTCGTTCTCCTCGCCGGCTTCGGCGCCGGCGCCGGTGTGATCCTTCTCTTCGACATCGCCGGTGGCGCTCGCCGCTTCGCCCGCGATCGCGCGCGCCGGCAAGCTCATCGCGCCCACGAGGAGCTCGAGGACATCTACCTCCACGGCCTCGAGAGCCTGACGAACGGCCATCACCAGAGGGCTCTCGACCGCTTCGAGAAAGTCCTCGATCGGGATCCGGGTCATACCAACGCTCTCATCAAGAAAGGCGACAGCCTTCGCGCGCTCAAGCGATTCCGGCAGGCGGCCGAGGTTCTGGAGAGGGCGATCCGCCAGGAGCCCGAGAACCTCCTCGCGCTCTACTCGCTCTCGGACGTCTATTTCGACGCCAGCGCCGACGAGCGCGCGCGGGCGACGCTCGAGCGAATCATCGAGCTCGACCCCGAAAGCACGGTTTCGGCCCATCGCAAGCTGAGGGATCTGCTGGTACGGCGGCAGGAGTGGGACGAGGCGGCCTCGGTCCAGCAGAAGCTCCTTCGCATGATCGTAAGCCCCGAGGAGCGCGAGCTCGAGAACGTCATCGCCAAGGGAATCCGTCTGGGCCTCGGAGTTTCGCTCCAGAAGAAGGATCGAGCCAGGGAGGCCGTGGACATCTTCAAGGCGCTCCTTTCGGAAGACGAGCGGTTCGTGCCCGCCTACATTCGTCTGGGTGAGTCGTTCGCGGTCCTCGACGACGCCGAGACGGCGATCCGCACCTGGCGGAAAGGCTTCGAGGTGACGGGCTCTACCGAGCCTCTCTCGGCGCTCCAGAACTTCTATCTGAGAGACGAGCAGCCGGAGGAGGCAATCGGGGTTTGGAAACAGGCCCTGTTGCTTTCGGAGAACGACGTGCCGCTTCGTTATTGCCTGGGGAAGCTCTACTACCGGCTGTTCATGCTGGATGAGGCCCTCCGGCAGTTTCAAGTGTGCGAGGACCGGGTGCGCGGTCTTCCCTCGCTTCACCTCTACATCGCGCGGATTCTCGAGAGCCAGGGAAAAATCGGGGCCGCGCTCGCGAAGACCAAGGTTCTGGTGGCCGAGGTCGAGGGACTGATGATGGACTACGTCTGCAGCGCCTGCGATTTCCGCTCCTCGGAATGGACCGAGCGCTGCGCGAGATGCCGGCGGTGGGACACCGTCGGGCTCCACCTCCCCGTGGTCGCCGCGCCCGAGCCGACAATCCAGCCCGCGCCGACCTGGTCCATCCCTTGATCTTGATGCGCCCTCTCCTGCCGGAGGCGGTTTGGGCCGGGCTCCAGGGTCTCTCCGCACTCCTCTTCCCTTCGGTTTGTCTTCTGTGCCAGGACTCGCTCCCGCTCCCCCTCGAAGGGCCGATATGCCGGGGATGCGTCGATCGCTTGCCCAAGATCCAGGAGCCGTTTTGTCCGCGCTGCGGCCTTCCCTACGCCTTGGGAGTCGAGCCCGGTCTCTGCGGGCCCTGCCGTCTCCGGCCTCGTTACTTCCGCCGCGCGCGGGCGGAGTCTCCGTACCTCGGCGACGTCCGGCTTTGCCTGCACGCGCTGAAATATGGGGGGCGTCGCCGAATCGCGTCGGTCCTCGGCCGCCGCGCGGGACGTTCGTGGGCCGCCTCGGGAGACCTGCAGGGGGCCTCAGCGGTGATTCCCGTTCCGCTCTCGAGAGGCCGGAGGCGGGAGCGCGGTTTCAACCAGGCGGAGCTGGTGGCACGGGCAGTGGCCCGCGAGGCGGGCGTACCGCTACGAGCTCGAGTCCTCGAGAAAACCAAAGAACGGCCGCCGCAAGCGGGGCTATCCGCGGCCGCGCGCCGGACGAACGTCGCGTCAGCGTACCGCGCGCGTTTGCCGCGCTCCCTGCGAGGAAAAACCCTCCTCCTCGTCGACGACGTGCTCACGACCGGCGCGACGGCCGAAGCCGCCGCCCGGGCCCTCCTCGCGGCGGGAGCGGGCGCGGTGGACGTCCTCACGCTCGCGCGGGTTCCGTGAGAAAATAGGAGTCAGTGATGAAACGGATTGTCATCGTAACCGCCGTGATCCTCATCTGGGTCGCGAGCATCGAGACCGGGCGGACGTGGAACGACTTCGGCCATCGGCTCTACGTCGAGAAGGCCATCGAAGCCCTGCCCAAGCCTCTCAAGGGCTTCTACGAGAAGCACAAGGTCACGCTCGCCGAGGCCGTGAGCGACCCCAGGCGGTTCAGCCGGTCGATCTTCGAAGTCGATCGCCTCGAGCCGTTTCCCTTCGCCGACCTTCCCACGGATCGCGAGCTCGCCGTGCGCAAGTACGGCGAGGAGACGCTGAAGGAGGCGGGCGACGTTCCCTGGAGGCTCATCGAGTCCTACCGGGCTCTCGTCGAAGACTTCCGCAAGAGCGATTTCGAGACAGCCCTCACCCATTCCGAGGAGATCGCGTTTCTCGTAGGCGAGCTCTACGTTCCTCTGAACGTCTCGAAAAACGGCGACGGCGAGCCGACGGGCCAGCAGGGTCTGCGCGAGCGCTTCGACTCGCGGTTGTTGGAGGCCTTCGGCGAAAAACTGAACGTCCCGGCGCCGGGCGCGGTCTTCCTCGATCGCCCGGCCGATTACGCGATCTCCATTCCGCTGAAAAGCTACATCTTCGTCGACAACATCCTGTACTTCGACTATCTCTCCCACAAAGGGGTTCAGAGCTACGACCGGTTCTACTACGAGGGAATGTGGCTGCGGGCCCAGCCGGTAACCGAGCAGCTTCTCGCGGGGGCGGCGCAGGACGCGGCGAGCTTCTGGTACACCGCCTGGGTAGAGGCGAGAAAGCCCGAGCTTCCCAAGAGCTGATCGTGAAGCGGCGGTCGCCGGGTCGGAAAGCGCACGTGGTAGAATTGACGAGAGTGCGAAATCTCGTGCTCTCACGAGGCTGCATCGCATCTCGATCTCGGAGGCCCCCCGGATTGCAGGCGGAAGAAGAACAGCTACCGACCCCCAGGGATCTCGGAGATCGCGAGCTCATCGAGCGGTGTCTCGCCAAGGGTCCGGAGACGGAGCTGGCGTGGGAAGAAATCGTGCGGCGATACCGCCGCAAGGTCTTCGGGATCGCCTACAAGTTCACCGGAAAGTACGAGGAGTCGCAGGATCTCTCCCAGGAGATCTTCCTGCGAATCTTCCGTTCGCTCGACAAGTTCGACCGTAACGCCGACTTCGGAACGTGGCTCTACTCCGTCAGCCGCAACCACTGCATCGACCACTATCGAAGCGGGCGGCGCGAGCGGGAGATGGTCGTCCAGCACGAGGTCCAGCTCGAGGAGTTCCCCTCGGGCCGGTTCGATCCGCACCGGCGCATCGAGGTCCGGGACAAGAGGGAGATGCTCCTCGGAGCTCTCTCGGGCCTTCCCAAGAAGCTCCGGGAGGCGGTCGTGCTTCGGGACATCAAGGGCTTGAGCTACCAGGAGATCGTGGACTACTTGAGGCTTCCGGAAGGAACGGTGAAGAGCCGCATCAACCGCGGTCGGCTCGAGCTGGGTCGGGCCTTGATGGCCCTCAAGAACGCGCCCGCCGGGCGCGGAATCGCAGGGTAGGGTGTATGAAGCTTGAAATCGAGTCTCGCGGCGACGTCAAGATCATTCGCGTGGAAGAAGAGCGGCTCGTCTACTCGATGCTCGGCTCCTTCTTCGCCGAGGTGTCGAAGCTCATCGAGGCGGGGGCGAGGAAAATCGTGCTCGACATGTCTGCCGTCGCCTACATCGACAGCGCCTCGGTCGGCTGTCTCATGGACATCCACCGGACGATGACCGAGAGATCCGGAGTCATCCGGCTCCTCGGCCTTCAGGAGCGGGTGGAGACGATGGTGAGCATGACCGGACTCCACAATTTCATGGAGATCTTTCGGGACGAGACCGCCGCCGTCGAGAGCCTCGACGGAAAGCCATGAAGAAAATCAAGATGTTGACCGGGCACGAGATCCCGCTCGACGGAGATCTCCTGTACGTTCTGGAGTCGCTCTACCGCGAGGTATCGCTCAAGCGGGAGCTGAAAGCGACGTTCGACGACATGATGAACGAGATCGTCAATATCGTCGAGGCCATGGATGAAGACGGGAGAAAGCAGTATCTCATCGAGAGCCTCTTTCTCAATACCGTCACCTACGAGAACGAGCGGCTCGGGGCATACATGAAGAAGCTCACCGGCCGAGCCGGCGGGGACAACGACACCAAGCTGGAGTAGAGCACGAGGATGGACGACGCAAAATGAGACTGAATCTGGCCGCCGCGATCGCCGCTCTGCTGCTCTCGGCTCCAATGCCCCTGCGGGCTCAGGCGCCAAAGGGCAGGGGACCGCTCATTTCGATCGAGCCCTCGCAGCACGACTTCGGCTCCGCCCGCCAGGATCAGAAGCTGGTGTACGACTTCGTGGTGAAGAACAACGGAACCGAGGACCTGACGCTTCTCCGGATTGCCACCTCGTGCGGCTGCACCGCCGCCCTTCCTGCCGAGCGCCTCGTTCCTCCCGGCGGATCGACGACTCTCCAGGTCACCCTGGAGACGAGGAAGTACAAGGGTGTGCTCGAGAGGAGCATCTCGGTCGCATCGAACGACCGGAAGCGCGTCGCCACGATTCGCGTAAAAGCGTTCGTAGAAGTGCCGGAGCCGTGAAGCGCCCGGGAAATACAAGGGGGATGGGGAGATAAGAGGAGATGGGGAGATGAATCAGGACCTATTGGCCGATTTATCTCCCTATCTCCTCCTGTCCCCGTATCCCCCTTGTATTTAGTTGGCGGGGGCGGGGACTTCGGAGGCGACGGCCGCTCCTACGGGCTGAGCAGCGGTATCCAGAAGCTCCGCCGACTCCAGAATCGCCTTCACCAGCTGGGTGTGCAGAGCGTGGCCCGCGCGCCGGGCGACGACGTGGGCTCGGAGAGGCTTGCCGAGGAGAACGAGGTCCCCCAGGAGATCGAGGATCTTGTGCCTCACGAACTCGTCCGGGAACCGAAGCGGGTTATTGAGGACCCCCGTCTCGCCCAGCACCACGGCGTTGTCGAGCGAGCCGCCGAGGGCGAGGCCCGCCTGCCGCATGAGCTCGACGTCCCTGAGAAAGCCGAACGTCCGTGCGGGAGCGATCTCCTCCACGAACGAGCTCTCGTCGATCTCGACCGAGTACTCCTGGTGCTTCAGGAGCGGATGATCGAAGTTGATGGTATAGGTCAGGCGGAGGCGATCGCAGGGGTAAGCCGCGGCGAAGCGTCCGTCGTCACCAACCGACACCGGCCGCGACAGCACTAGATAGGAGCGCGGTGCGGAGAGGGTGCGGATGCCGGCTTCATGGATGAGGTAAATGAACGGAGCGGCGCTCCCGTCCATGATCGGCACTTCGGGGCCGTCGAGCTCCACCACGACGTTGTCGACGCCGAGCGCGTGGAGTGCCGCCAGCAAGTGCTCGATCGTCTCGATGCGCACCCCGTTTCTGGCGAGGCACGTCGCGTGGTTGATGTGCGAGAGGTATTCGGCGGTGGCGGGAATCTCGATGCCGCCTTCGTCCATCCGCCGAAACACGATACCGCGGTCGGCGCCCGCGGGTTTCAAGGCCAGTTTTACTTTGCGGCCGGAATGGAGTCCGACTCCCGCGCACGCCGCTTCTTCCTTGAGCGTTCTTTGCTTCTGCATTCTTCCTGTGTCTTTTCCCGCACGCTCGAATGACTTACCAAAACCGTCAGGCTTAAGCACTAAGCAATCCTCGTACCACCGGGCGACGAGTCTCGATTTGGCATCAAGTTCCTTACCAGGAATAGTTTACACGGCTCCACCTCCGATGCGCAAAAGCCCGTTACTGTGGCTTCCAAGCCACACACCTGGGAATGGTGTGTATCTTCTACGCACCTGTCTCGGATCACCACCCGGGTCCGAAGGCGAGCCGATTCTGATACCATACGCGAATCCCGGGAATCTCGCGCTCGCGTGTCCTCACGCATCTGCGTGGGTTCGTTTGGGAGAGGCGGATATAGTTAGCCGTCGAGGGTCGAGGACCTTTTGGATGATCGAAGAGTGATCCCCCGGGAATCTGCTGAAGCGGGCTCGGCCGGCGAGCGGGGCGAGCGTATGGATCTCGGCGGGTACCTCCAGAAGGGCGTACGCATCCTTCAGCTCGACCTCAAGACCATCGACGATTTGTCACGCGACGAGGAAGCCCTCGTTCCCGCGCTCCTGTTCTTCGCCGTCGCCGGCCTCGCCAACGGCGCCGGCCAATTCAGTTTTCGCGGAATGGTCTTCGGTCCCATCGTGGCGACGCTTCTCTCGTTCGTGTTCGTCGGCCTTCTGAGCGTGCTCTCGCGCGTCTTCGGCGGGAGCGGCGAGTTCCTGGATCTCTATCGCCCCCTCGGAGTCGCGGCACCGGTCTTCTGGGTCCAGGCGGTTCCGTTGCTCGGGCCGTTCCTCGTCTCGCTCGCCCTTGTTTACTTCGCGGTAGTGGCGGTGGTGGTGGTGGAACGGACGGGGAATCTCCCGCGAGGTAAGGCCATCGCCATCGTGGCTCTCCTCGCCGGTCTCAGTCTCTTTCTCGTCCTCGTTTTTCTCGCCTTGGTCGGCTCGATGTTCCTGTTCCGTACCCTCTTTTCCTGACCGCCTTCGCCAATGCTACGGCGGGCGTGGAACGGGCGGGGCGCTTGACATCCCTTATCGGTCGGGAATAGGGTCTCTCGCATAGGAGCCGGGGTCCGGGCTCCGGACCCGCCGTTCCTGCCAGTGTCCTACGTGTAGCTTTCCGGGAGGGCATCATGACTCGAAGAACTCTTTGGGGCTTCATTCTCCTTGCGATCTCGATGGGGTCGGCCTCGGTCGTAGCCGCTCAGCAGACCTATCCGACGATCCCATATAAGGACGCCGGCGGCTATGTCGACGTCATCGTCTGGATCGAGGGCACGGTTCTCAAGACCGAAAGCACTCCAGAGGGCGTCTATCTCTTGTTCAGCGCCAACGAGAAGTTCGTTCGCGTGATGATCCCCAAGGCGAACGTGGACGCCTTCGGGGGCATCCAGCACAAGTACACCGGCAAGAAGATTAAAGCCGTGGGGAAGGTCTCGAAGTACGGCTACAAGCTCATCGTCGGTGTGAACGAGCCCAAGCGGATCAAGGTCGTCGACGCGGGGACTTGAGCTCGTTCCGAAAGGCCGAGTAGAGGACGTTCAGCGCCCCTTGCCATCCGAGCCGCTTTTCTCTAGTTTAGAAGGCTCAGGAGGAGGCAAGAAAGCCCTTTGGGCCAACCGAAGAAGAAGCGGGCGCGGAAGTCCGAACGAACGTCAGCTGGCGAAAGCGGTAAAGAGGGCGAAGCTTCCTCCTCCAAAGCCGGAAAGCGAAGAAAGGCAGCCGCCGAAAACGCCCGGCAAGGGCATCTTTCTTTCGATGGCGTCCTCCCTCCCGGAGGCACAGGCGCGATTGCCGGGGCGAGCGGCGACGGTGTCCCGGTCGAGCTCCACGAGGCCGCGCAGACCCGGTACCTGAGCTACGCCCTTTCCGTCATCACCTCCCGCGCTCTCCCCGACGTCCGCGACGGGCTCAAGCCGGTGCAGAGGCGAATCCTCTACACGATGTGGCAGCAGAACCTCACCGCGGACGCGAAGCACCGCAAGTGCGCGAACGTGGTGGGCGAGGTCATGGGGCGGTACCACCCCCACGGCGACGCCGCGATCTACGACGCTCTGGTCCGTCTCGCGCAACCGTTCATGACACGGCTTCCCCTGATCGAGGGCTCGGGGAATTTCGGCTCGCTCGACGGCGATTCCGCGGCGGCGATGCGCTACACCGAGTGCCGTCTCTCCCGCCCTTGCGACGAGATCCTCGGGGAGATCGACCAGCGTACGGTGCACTTCCGGCCCAACTACGACGGCAGGATGTCCGAGCCCGTCGTACTTCCCACGAAGATCCCGAACCTCCTGGTGAACGGCGCCACCGGGATCGCGGTGGGGATGGCGACCAATATCCCGCCCCATAACCTCGACGAGGTCATGACGGCGCTCCTCAAGATGCTCGACGCCCAGCTCCAGGACAAGGAGCTCTCGACCCGCCAGCTCTGCCGGTGGATCAAGGGCCCGGACTTCCCCACCGGCGGACAAATCTTGAACGACCCTGAGGAGATCAAGAAGTTTTACGAGGAGGGAAGCGGCACCGTCCGCGTGCGCGGCACGATCGAGAGCGGCGAGACCAAGCGCGGAACCAAGTACCTCTACGTCACCTCGATCCCCTACATGGTGAACAAGGCGCAGCTGGTTTCCCGCATCGCCGAGATCGTGGTCTCCCGCAAGATGCCGCTCCTCGTCGACGTCAAGGACGTCTCGACCGACGACGTCCGCATCGAGCTCGCGATGAAGGCCGAGGGACCTGACGTTAGTGTCCAAAAAGTCCTCGCCTACCTGTACAAGAATACTCCGCTCCAGTCGAACTTCAGCATGAACCTCACCTGTCTCGTGCCCACGGAGAACCCCGAGACCGGGAGTCCCGAGCGCCTCGAGCTCTCCGAGATCCTTTGGCACTTCCTCCACTTCCGCATGGACGTGGTCGTGCGGCGACTCGAGGACGAGCTCGACAAGGTGGGAAAGCGCATCCACATTCTCGAGGGACTCGAGGCGGTGTTCGACGCCCTCGATCAGATCCTGAAGATCGTGCGCGCCTCCGACGGGAAGCAGGACGCGGCGAAGAAGATCATGGCGCGGTTTCCCCTCGACGCGGAGCAGACCGACACCATCCTCGAGCTCAAGCTCTACCGGCTCGCGAAGCTCGAGATCCTCATCGTGCAGAAGGAGCTCGAGGAGCGCCGAAAGCGCGCGACCGAGATCCGGAAGCTTCTGAAGAGCGAGGAGTCGAGGTGGAAGCTGGTCCGCGAGGAGCTGGTCGAGATCCAGAAGACCTACGGGGAGAAAAACCCGAGACGGACCCTCATCGAGGCGGTCAAGGACGAGCCGGAGTTCACCGCCGATGATTTCATCGTTGCCGAGGACAACCACTTGCTGGTCACGACCGACGGCTGGGTGAAAAGGCAGCGCGAGATCCGCGACCCGGGAAAGACGCGCCTTCGCGAGGGCGACTCGGTCCTCGCCTGCTTCGCCGGCTCGACCCGCGCGACCGCGGTCTTCTTCTCGAACTTCGGCTATGCCTATACCTCCCGCATCATCGACCTTCCCGCGACCACCGGGCACGGGGTCCCCATCCAGACCCTCTTCAAGCTTCGCGACGGGGAAAAAATCGTGAGCGCCCTGAGCCTCGATCCCCGTATCATCGGAAACATCTTCGTGAATGAAAAGCGGCCGGACCTCGCTCCCGAGATCCATGCCCTCGCGGTCTCGACCGACGGCTACTCCTTTCGCTTCGGCCTTCAGGGCTTCCTCGAGCCGAGCACCAGGAACGGCCGGCGCTTCGCGCGGCTTCCCGCGGGCGCGGAGCTGTCCGGAGTGGTTTCCGTCGGGGGAGACGAAATCGTGATCGCGGCCACGGAGAAGGCCCGCGTGCTCCTGTGCAAGGCGGAAGAGATCAACTACCTCGAGGGGACGGGGCGTGGGACCATCCTCATCAAGGTCGGCAAGGGCGACCGGGTTCTCGGTTTCGTCGCCGCCGGGAAGAAAGACGCCGAGCTCACGGTGACGACGAACCGCGGTGCTTCGAAGAACATCAGCGCCTCGCGCTACGGGATCACCTCGCGCGCCGGTCGCGGCCGCGAGCTCCTGAAGAACGGTACGCTGACCGGAATCGTAAGGCCCGAAGTGCCGGGGCCGCCGCTGTTCGAAGGGCAAGAGGTCGAGGTGGCCGAGTAGTGGGGCCCGGAGGGCCCCATCCTCCACGAGCGAGGAGCGAGGGGAGCGAGCCGAGCGGAGCCCTCAGCCCAGAGCGGTGGGGGTGGGGCCCCACCGCATTGAGCGAAGAGCGAGGCGAGCACTGAGAATGTCTACGTATACCGCCAAAGATATTACCGTTCTCCAGGGGCTCGAGCCCGTGCGCAAGCGCCCCGGAATGTACATCGGGGGCGTCAACGTTCAGGGTCTCCACCACCTCGTCTGGGAAATCCTCGACAACAGCGTCGACGAGGCGATGAACGGCTACGCCACGTCGATCCAGGTCACGCTCCACCAGGATCATTCCTCCATCACCCTCAGCGACGACGGCCGCGGAATCCCCGTGGACAAGCACCCCCAGGTCAAGAAATCGGCGCTCGAGGTGATCCTCACCACCCTCCATGCCGGCGGAAAGTTCGACGGGCAGAACTACAAGACCGCGGGGGGTCTCCACGGTGTCGGCGCATCGGTGGTGAACGCGCTCTCTTCCCATCTGGTCGCGACGGTGAAGCGCGACGGGCAGGTCTATCAGATGGAGTTCAAGCAGGGCCGGCCGGTCACGAACCTCAAGACCATCGGCCGCGGGCGCGGCTCGGGGACCACAATCACCTTCCACCCCGACCCCAAGATTTTTCCCAAGACCAAGTTTCAGCCCGAGATCATCCGGGAGCGGCTAGAGACCACGAGCTACCTGCACCAAGGTCTTCGCATCACCTTTCACGACGAGGCGACGGGGGAGAAGGCCGCCTTCGAGCAGCAGGAGGGCCTGACCGCGTATCTGAAGAAGATCCTCGAGGAGCGCAAGTCGAGGCCGGCGCACGATCTCCCCTTCCTTCTGAAGCGCGAGGGCGAGGCCCGCGACGGCGCCCGTCTCGAGATCGCGATGCAATGGACGGAGTCGACGGACGAGCACGTGCGGAGCTACGTGAACGGAATCCCCACGGCCTCGGGAGGGTCTCACGAGAACGGCTTTCGCTCGGGCCTGGGAAAGGCGCTTCGCAACTACATCGATGCCCACAAGCTCACGCCCAAGGGGGTGACGATCTCCGCGGAGGACCTGCGCGAGGGGCTGACCGCCGTCCTCAGCACCTTCATCACCGATCCTCAGTTTCAGGGACAGACCAAGGATCGGCTCAATAACCCGGAGCTGCAACAGACCCTGGACGCCGCGACACGCCCGGCGCTCGAGCTCTGGCTGAACCAGAATCGCTCGACCGCCGACGCCATCGTGGCCCGGATCATTCTTTCGTCCCGGGCGAGGGAAGCCTCGCGAGCGGCGTCCGCCGCGATCGTGCGCAAGACCGCGACCAAGGGGCGCATGATGCTTCCGGGAAAACTCTCGGACTGCTCCAGCTCCCGATCGAGCGAGACGGAGCTTTTCATCGTGGAAGGCGACTCCGCCGGGGGCTCGGCCAAACAGGGCCGGGACCGCGAGCGCCAGGCGGTCTTGCCCCTGCGCGGAAAAGTCCTGAACACGGAGCAGGCGTCGATCGCGAAGGTGCTCGAGAACAAGGAGCTCGTCGACCTCGTCCAGGCCCTCGGGTGCGGGCTCGGGAAGAGCTTCGAGCTCGACCGGCTTCGCTACCAACGGGTCATCCTGCTGTCCGACGCCGACGCCGACGGCCACCACATCACGACGCTCCTCCTCACGTTCATCTACCGCCACATGCCCGAGCTCATCCGCGCCGGCCGGGTGTTCATCGCCCAGCCGCCCCTCTATCGAATCGATATCGGGAAGGACACGCACTGGGCCGCGGACGATCCCCACAAGGAGAGAATCCTTTCGAAGCACGCGAAGAACGGGAAAGCAGACATCACCCGGTTCAAGGGCCTCGGGGAGATGATGCCCAAGGTTCTCTGGGACACGACCCTCAATCCGAAAACCCGCCGGCTGCAGCGGGTCGTCATCGAAAACGCCCTGAAGACGGACCGGGTCATTTCGGATCTCATGGGAAAGGATCCGGAGCCGCGGTTCAACCTCATCAAAGAGCACGCGCTGGAAGTCGAACAGCTGGATATTTGAGCGGGAAGAAGGTTCTTCTTGCAGTCCTTGCTTCGCTTATGGCCCTCGCAGTCGTAGCACTCTTCATTCCGTTCGACGCTCCAGGGCTCGGCCGCGAGGTCCAGGACCGAGTTCGGTCGGCGACCGGATTTCCTCTCGAGGTTTCACGTTCCCGGATTCGCCTGCTCCACGGGCTCGTTCTCGAAGAGGTGAGGCTCGTCGCCGGAAGCTACCAGCTCCATGTCCCGCGTATGGTCCTCGAGCACCGGCTGATCGCCCTTCTGAGGGGACGTCGAGATCTCAAAGGAATCGAGCTCGAGGGCGCAACGATCGACTTTCCCGGCGGGTCCGTATCGCTCGAAGCGCTCCGGCTCACCCTCTCCCGCCTGGACTACGATCCCCGGGCTCTCACCCCTCTCCATGGCCTCAGTTCCGAGGGTCTCCTGACGATGAAAAGAATCGCCTTCGAGAGCCGGGAGCTTCGGGACGTGGCGGCGAAGATCACGACCGAGGGCGGGCGCTGGAAGTTCGAGGACTTGAAACTCGTCAGCGATCGGGGTGAGCTTTCGGGTGAGCTCGGTCTCGACTTCAACTCGTTCCCGTTTCGCTATCGGGCTTCCCTTCTCGGACCCGCGTTCGACGTGGAGGGCGTCGGACGGGGCGCGCTGCGATTCGAGGGCGAGGGCTTCGGTGCCCATGCGCGGAACCTGGAAGGGAAGGGCGTTTTCGAGGTCGAGCGCGGACGGCTTCCGGACGCTGCCTGGGTTCGGGAGATCGACCCGGCGCTCGTCGGTGCGGAACATGCCCCGGTCGAGATCCCCTTCGAGGTGCGGGACGAGCGCGTGTACTTCGAGAGGTTCGAGATCGAAGCGGGGGAGAAAGTCCTCGAGCTCGAGGGGTCCATCGGTCTCGATGGATCCAGGGATCTGAGGGCGGCGATCAATCGTCGCCGCGATTGACGAGTCAGAGCGCTGCAATCCCTACGGGTTCGGATACAAACTCGTCGTTTGAAAGAAGTCGCACGAGTCTCGACGAGAACCGAAAGCATCCTTTCGCGCTCGTTCCGAAAGCCGACGCTCGCCACCTCCTGTACAGTCACGACAAGAACATCCGTCAGATACTATCTCCGCAACAACGAGGTGCGGAGCCCCTCCTCGAGACCATTTCCCTCCGACGTGAGGATCTCGAGTTCTTCCGGATCGATCTTGACCGGCAGCGAGCTCGGTCCGTCCACGTCCTTCTCGATGATGGGAGCCCAGTTGTCCGAGAGGTAGCGTGTCAGCTCGGACTGCACGCGAGCGTCGTCGATGGGAATTGTCGACGGCAGGATCAGCGGGTTCTTATCGCCCTTCTCCCACAAACTGTGAATCACCGCCGCCATCAGGCGCAGGACACCGCGCGTGCGCTGGAACTTCACCAACGTGGACCAGTCGGTGTAGAGCCGGTCGAATATCTCGGGGTGAATCGGGTACGCGCCCTGAATGCGCTTCTCGTAGTCGCCGCCCTTGCACTCGGGCGGAAACTCGGCAGCCTGGAAGCGATAGAGGTCGGCGAACGCGCGCGCGGTCACGTCACACTGCTTGAATGCGTCGGTCCCCCCTTCTGTATCGAGGGGCTCGAAAAGACGCCGCAGGCGCTTGAGACTCTCGGTGAGAAAGGTGCGGCGGAAGAACTCCTGGGGCTTCTTGTACTCTGGTGATGGCCATGGCTTACTCCTCGTCCCCTGGAGTCGCCTTCCGCCCGGCGGCGGCCCAGATCACAAGCCGCAGCTCGCTGTCGTCGATTAGGTTGTATTCGGGGGCACGTCCGGACAACTTCTGACTTTCCTCGAGAATGATCGGCACGCCATCGCCTCGCCGGTCCATCAAGTTTGCCCGCCCGTTCGCCTCACCGACAGCTACTGGGCAGCGCGCTAGAAGAGAGACAATCAGCTCGTTCCGGCTGTACTGGCGCAAGTGCATGCTGTCCGGAGTCAGCGTATTGGCGAGGCCACCGGGCACGTAGAACTCGATGCGATCCCCGAACATGTGCAGGCGCACCCTCGCGCCGGCCATCGAGTAGTCTCGATGAGCGACCGCATTGACGAGCGCTTCGAACACCGCGCGCTCGCTGAACTGGGGGCGTTCCACGCGCGCGGTCGTCTTCGTCGCCTGAACCAGCATGTTGCGGCGAACGAAGTGGAGTGCCTCCATGACCTGAGCGTCGAGCGGGCCACCCAGGTCGCGTGCGTCGCTCTGGTAGTTCACATCCCTTCGATCGCCGGCGTAGCTCACGGCCTGGATCTGCGCGTGCGGCATCCAGCGCTGCGGTTCCTGCGTGCAGAGCAATACGCCGGTGACGGTCATCCGCGGGGCGCCGTCGTCATCGTCCGCGACAATCCGGAGCTTGCGAAGCGACGCATCAGTCGGCTCTGCGCCGTCACGCATGAACCGGCGCGCGAGCTGAAGATCGAGCTCGGCAGGGGACGTACCGGGAACAGGCGACTCGTCGAACCGAATCACGCGGCTCTGGCTTCGCTCCTGGAAGAGCCGCGCCAGGATGTCCGGGGGCATCTCCCGCTTGGAGCTGCCGATCCTGCGAAAGTAGCCGCCGGGGCCCTTGTGGACGAACAGGCTGCGGGCCACATCGACTCGAATTAGCGGGACGAGCTTGCCCGTGGAATCCGGCAACTCGAGCTTTCGAATCACGGCGTCGATCGATGGCTTCACGGCGTCGTTGCAGATTTCGCGAACCCAACTCTCCACGGCATCGATGTGCTCGATAGGTAGCCCCAGGAGCTCGCGTGTCTTGTCGTCGACGCCAAGCAAGAGCGTGCCGCCGCGACCGTTCGCGAAGGCCGCCAGCTCATCTGCGAAGTCACTACGCCCTGGAGCGGTGACACGCGCGCCCGCGAACAGGACGCGCTTGAGCTCCAGCTCGGAGTCCTCTCCGAGCCGGATTCGTCGAGCAAGGTCGTCAAGGCTATCCATCTCGTCATCCTCCGGGGAGCATGATGCGGCGGTAGCGCGTCTCGAAGGCGTCGCGCCCGCCCTCCATCACGCGGCAGACCTCGTCGCGTGCCTCCTGTTCCTGCAGCAGGCGGCTACTGAGTTCGAAGTATACCCTTCTTACGGTGAAGAAGACGGCGCGCCGACCGTCTGCTTCAGCGCGTGCTAGCCACGAAGCTGCGGCCCTGCGTCAAAAGAAATCTGCCCGCGTTCAACGTTTCGAAGCCGACTTGGTCGGACCCTTCACCGTCCTTGAGAGCGATTTCGAAAACAAGCCATTGGCCGCTGACGACACTCGTCGGTAAAGAAAACTCAAGTTCAAACGGCGTAAGGACGATCTCGTACGGGACCCAAGCGCTGCCCGGGGGCGAGGCTCATAGGATGGAAGAGTAGGAAACTTCGGGCGCGTCCCGCAACCGCGAACCCTTTCTCATTCCCATCACCATTCCGGCGCGAGTCTCCGCAGGGAGGGCCGTGGGCTTTGGATGCGAACTCTTGCTTCCCTCTCCGCACTCGCCGGTCGCGCTCAGAACCCCGCCGGTCTCTCGGACCAGGCTCCGAATTCGCGCTCGAGCGCCATGCCCACCCGCGCGACGGTGCCCTCGTCGAAGAGGCGGCCGAGGAGCGTCACTCCGTGCGGCACGCGCCGGGGCGTCGAGAATTCGGGCAGCGGATTCGCCGCGTCCGGCGCCCAGTCGCTTCGCGCCTTCGTCACCTCGACGAACCCGGTGCGCAGCGTCAGCGACGGATGCCCGGTGAAATTACCGATGGTGAGCATCTCGTCTCGTATGGACGGGACGAGGAGGACGTCTACTTCGGAGAAGACGCGGGCCATTTCGAGGCTGACCAGGCGGCGCATTCGGTCGGCCTGCACGAAGTCGACGGCCGACAGGAAGCGCGACTCTCGGAAGAGGTTGGGCCAGGCGTCCGACACCTGCGCGGTCAACGTGTCGTCGGCGCCGCTCAGCGTCAGCTCCTCGAACGAGGCCGCCGCCTCGGCGAAAAGGATCAGCATCAGTGAGCCGTAGGGCCAGTCGGGGAGCTCGACCGCGACGGGCGTCATGCCCAACCGACCCACGGCATCGAGCGCCGCGCGATCCACGTCGGTCGCCGGAGCCTCCTGCATCCACTTCGGGAAGTAGCCCACCCGCAACCCCTCGACGGAAGCGCCGGCGTCGAACTCGAGTGCTCTGGGGACGCTGGCAACATCCCCCGCATCGGGTCCGGAAATCGCCTGAAGGACGAGCATGGCATCCTCGACGGTGCGCGTCATCGGCCCGAGCTTGTCGAGCGACCAGCAGAGCGTCATGGCGCCGGAGCGCGGGACTCGGCCGAAGGTCGGACGCAGCCCGGTTACTCCGCACCGCATCGCGGGACTGATGATCGAGCCGCCGGTCTCGCTTCCGATCGAAAAGGCGACGAGCGCGGCGGCCGTGGCCGCGCCGGGTCCGGCGCTCGAACCGGAGGCGCCCTCTTCGAGCAGCCAGGGATTCATGGTCTGTCCGCCGAACCAGATGTCGTTCAGCGCGAGGGCGCCGAGACTGAGCTTCGCGATCAGGATCGCGCCTTGTTCCCGCAGCCGGGCGACTACCGCCGAGTCGGTGTCGGGCACGCGATTTCGGAAAGGCTCCGCCCCGTAAGTCGTCGCGACCCCCGCCGTATCCACGAGGTCCTTCGCGCCCCAGGGAATTCCGTGCAGCGGCCCACGGTACTTCCCCGCCGCGATCTCGGCGTCGGCCGCTTTCGCCCGCTCAAGCGCGGGGTCGCGCAGCAGCGTGATCACGCTGCGAAGCTTTCCGTCGAAGCGATCGATCCGGTCGAGATAGATCTGCGTGAGTCGTTCGGCCGTCAGCTTGCGGGTCTCGATCCAGCGCGAGAGCTGCGTAACCGGGGCGTAGGCGATGTCGTCATTGCTCGTCGGAAGCGGCCCGGGGTCGACATGCGAGCGCACGAAACGGTCGCGCAGGTCCGGCACCATCACCCCTGGCAGCGCGGGATTCCATACGAATCCCGGCGCCACTTGGGGCGCGATCGCAACCGTGCGCGGACCCGTCCGCCGCTCGAGCATCGCCGCCATGGATTTTCGCCACGATGCCGCCATTTGCTCGCGCTCCCTCTCGGTCATCGTGACCTGGACGAGCTTCTCGGCCTCGGCGAAGGTCGTCGGCGAGACCTCGGGACCCGCCTGCGTCATGGTTCCGAAGGTCGGGGGCGCGCCCGGCGTCGACAAGTCTTGCGCGGTCCCGCCGCCGCGCACCGTCTCTCGGTTGCGCTCCGGCGTGCGGCACGCGGCCGCGGCTCCGAGGAGCGCGAACGGGGCCCTGGTCACGAACTGTCTGCGGGTGTTCATGGGGATCTCCTGTCAGGTTCCTGTCGGAGGTTGGTGAACTCGTTTTTCGGCAGGTGAATGACACCGGCGGGCGAAGGATATCAGGAAGTCCCCTGGATCTCCCTCGTTTGACATCGTGAACTCATTGGTCTAGGTTGGTCAAGATGGCGAAACAAGTGAACCTCTACGAGGCCAAAACGCATCTTTCCGAGCTCGTGGAACGCGCCGCGGGCGGTGAAGAGATCGTCATCGCCAAGGCCGGGCTTCCCCGGGCGAGACTGGTTCCGCTCGCGAGGCCTTCGAAGCCGCGCCGCCCGGGGGCCTGGAAGGGCCGGGTGGTGATAGGGCCAGATTTCGATGCTCCACTTCCCGAGGAAATTCTCGCCGTTTTCGAAGGCAAGAAGAAGTGAGGCTCCTGATTGACACTCACGTGTTTCTCTGGTGGTGCGAAGGTGACAGCCGGTTGAGCGCCGCCGAGCGCGGCTGCATCCGCGACGCCGCGAACGAGGTCTATCTAAGCGCCGCATCCGTTTGGGAAATGAACATCAAGGAAGGATTGGGTCGCCTCGTCGTGCCCGAGCGGGTGTCGGCTGCGGCCCTCCGCCTCGGATTCGAGGCGCTCCCCGTCACCTTCGAGCATGCCGAGGAGATTTCGCAACTGCCACCCCTGCATCGCGACCCCTTCGACCGAATGCTGGTCGCGCAGGCCCGGGTCGAAAGTCTCACGCTCGTCACCCAGGATCCCTCGATCCGGTCCTATCCAGGACTCCGTCTGCTTCCGCGCTAGAGCGCGGTCAGTCGTCGCTGCGATTGATGAGCCGCTGCGCTGCGATCTGCTCCGACAGGAGACCGAAGAGGAAGAGGACCGCGGAGGCGAAGAACAGCAGCACCGAAACGTCGGTCACGTCGGGCTCGGTCACGAGGGTGTAGGTGGTGTAGCCGACGCCGAGCAGAAAGAACGACAGGGCCACGGGAAGGATGACCCGGAGCGGGCTGAAGAGCGTGGTGATCCGCAAAATGATGGCGAGGAAGCGAAACCCCTCGCGCCACGGCCTCATCTTGCTCTTCGAGTCGCCCCCGCGCTTCTTCCCCGCGATGGGAACGAACGAGACGTCGTAGCCCGCTTTGACGAAAGCCAGGGTACTCGTCGCGGGATAGCTGAATCCGTTCGGGTAGAGGTGGAGGAACTCGCGAAACCGGGCCCGCCGCGCGGCGCGGAAGCCGGAGGTGAGATCGTCGATTGGGAAGCTTGCGACGAGGGAAGCGAAGCGGTTGAGCGCGGCGTTTCCGAGCGCTCGCGCGACGCCCGCCTGGTCCTTGAACGAGCGGGCGCCGACGACGAGGTCGTACTCGGAGAGCTTTGAGGTGAGTTTCTCGATCTCCTCCGGCGGATGCTGTCCGTCGGCGTCGAGAAGCAGTATGAACTCTCCCGTCGCAGCCCGGACGGCCGTCTTCACCGCGGCCCCGTTTCCCTTGTTGTACGGGTGCCGGATCACCGTGGCGCCCGCGGCCCGGGCTCTCTCGGCGGTTCGGTCCTTCGATCCGTCGTCGACCACCAGGATTTCCTTCCAGCTTCCGAGGGCGCGGACGCTCTCGACGAGGGCGCCGATCGCGGACTCTTCCTCGTAGGCGGGAATGAGGACGCTGGTCCGCCCCTGAATGGTCATCGAGTTCGATCGGCCCGGTCGAGGCGTTCCTCGAGGAGCCTCTGGCGATAGAGCACCTCTTCGAGAAGGCGTCTCACCGAAGCCAGGATGTCGGCCACGAGACCGAAGATCAGGGACCCGAACGCGAGGATCAGGCAGAGAATCGCGAGGAGCACCGACTGCACGTGCCCTTGCCCTTCCCCGATGGAGCGGAAGTAGAGATACCGGACGGAGAGAAAGAGGCCAGGGAGAAAGAAAGCGAGAGCGAGGTAGCTGAAGATCTTGAGAGGCTCGTACATCGCGTAGATGCGCACGATGGTGGCGGCGGAGCGCTTCACGTAGTCCCAGTTGCTGCGGATGAGCCGGCTCGGACGGGTCTGTCTCGCCTCGATCGGCACCTGGGCGACCGCGAGCCTTTTCTTCCCCGCCTGGATGATGGTCTCGAGGGTGTAGGTGTAGTCCGAGACCAGGTTCATCTTCTGCGCGGCCTCGCGGGAGAACGCGCGAAAGCCGCTCGTGGTGTCGGGGACTTTGGTGCCCGAGACCTGCCGCACCACCCAGCTCCCGAGCGTCTGGAGCTTTTTTTTGGTGAACGAGAAGTGCTCGACGTCTCTCACCCTTCGGTCGCCGATGACCATGTCGGCCTCGCCCCGAAGGATGGGCCCGACGAGCTTCGGAATCTCGCTTCCCGGGTACTGGTTGTCGCCGTCGGTGTTGACGATGATGTCCGCTCCGAGCGAGAGCGCGGTCTCGAGCCCCGCTTTGAACGTCGCCGCGAGTCCGCGGCTCCTCGAGGAGCGTTGCACGTGCTCGACTCCGTGCCTCTTCGCGATCTCCGCCGTGCCGTCGATCGAGCCGTCGTCGATGACCAGAATCTCGACCTCGTCGAAGCCGTCGATCTTGCGGGGGATCTCGGCGAGGGTCGCGGGAAGGGTCTCAGCTTCGTTGAGGCAGGGGATTTGGACGATGAGTTTCATCAAACGTTGAACCGGAAGTAGACCACGTCGGCCTCGGCGATGGGATAGTCCTTGCCTTCGAGCCGGAGGAGCCCCTTATCGCGGCACGCGTTCCACGAGCCTTCCCGCACCAGGACGTCGTAGGTGACCACCTCGGCGCGGATGAAGCCGCGCTCGATGTCGCTATGGATGGTGCCCGCGGCTTTGACCGCTCTCGTCTTCTTGGGCACGATCCAGGCGTGCGACTCGGTGTCCCCCGCGGTGTAGAAGGTGATGACCCCCATGAGCTCGAACGCGGCGCGCACCACTCGCTCGACCATCCCCTCGGAGAGGCCTAGCTCCTCCCGGAACGCTTTCGCCTCTTCCGGGGATAGCTCCGCGATCTCGGACTCGATGCGCGCCGATACGCGGGCGATGGCGAGGCCGGGCTTTTCCTTCAGGTCGATCGCCCGGGTGTCGTTGGCGTCGCTTTCAGCGACGTTTACCACGAGAAGCATGGGCTTCGCCGTCAGAAGCGCATAGCCCCGAAGCGCGTCCCGCTCTTCGAGGGTGAGCGCCTCCCGGAGAGGCCGGCCCTCCGAGAGCGCGTCTTTCGCGCGGGTGAGGATCGGGAGATCCTGAAGCTCGCCTTTCCGTCCCTTCCTCGAGTCGGCCTCGAGCCTCTCGATCCGTTTCTCGACGACACCGAGATCGGCGAGCGTCAGCTCGAGCTCCATCATCTCGATGTCCCGCGTCGCGTCGACGGAGCCTTCCGCGTGAGGCACCGAGGGCTCCTCGAACGCCCGCACCACGTGAACCAGAACGTCCACCGCGCGGAGGCTCGCGACGTCCAGCTTTTCCTTGGAGCGGCCCTTCACCAGGCCGGGAATGAGCACGAACTCCAGGGTTGCCGGCGTGGTCTTCCGGGATTCGTGCAGCCGTGTAAGAGTCAAAAGCTTCGGATCGGGAACCTTCAGGACTCCCACCTGCTCCGTGCGGCTCGTCGCCGCCCCCGCCACCTGCGTCAGGAGCGCGAAGAGCGTGCGCTTTCCAACGCCTTCGAAACCGACGATCCCGGCCTTCATGGGAAACCGCCGAATCTTACTACAGCGGTCGTCGTCACCAGGGCGAATCCCGAAATCACCACGACTTGAGCCTGTGGGTCATTTCCCCCGGACAAAGTCGCATCCGCGGATCGTCGAACGCCTGTAAATGTATCTTGACAAGGAGATAGTGGCCATTCTAGGATCTTCGTGGAAATTAGTGGAACAAAGTGGTCGGGTTCAGCCACTGGTGGTCTCAGTGTGTAAAACCGAGGTTCTCGGGAGGTTCAGTTGCTCCGCGGAAATCATCCCGCGCGGGTAGACGAGAAGGGGCGACTGAAGATCCCTGCCGGGTTCTTCGAGCTCATCGAGACCAACTACGGCTCGGACATCTTCGTCACCAGCGTGAGCGGCGACAACGCGCGCGTCTATCCGATGAACGTGTGGTCGGAGGTCGAGAAAAGACTGGGGTCGATGCCGGACTCGCATCCGGCGAAGGTGAAGTTTCTGAACCGCGTTCATTTCTTCGGACAGACCACGGTGCTCGACAAGCAGGGCCGTCTGGTGATCCCCGTGGTTCTGCGGGAGTCGGCGCAGATGAAAGGGAGCGTGGCCGTGCTCGGGAAGTTCAACTTCCTCGAAGTCTGGAACCAGGAGTACTTCCTCGAGAAGCTCAATAGCGAGCCTTTGACCGACGACGACCAGCGCGCGCTCTCGGACTTTCGAATCTGAGACAGGGAGTGCAGGACGGAAAAAACGATGGGGATCGAGGGGCAGAGCCGAAAACGCACGTGCCGGTGCTGCTCTCGGAGGTGCTCGAGTTCGTGGCCGCTAAGCCCGGCGGCCTCTACGTGGACGCGACCCTCGGGGGAGGCGGCTATACCGAGGCGCTCCTCCGCGCGAGCGCTCCCTCGGGTCGAGTGGTGGCTTTCGACCGCGATCGGGAGGCGATCGAGGCCGCGAAAGAGCGGTTCCGAAGCGATTCGGACCGCGTGTCCCTGGTCTGGGGCTCGTTCGCGGACCTGGACGAACATCTCGACAAATTTGACAGGCTCGTCGGGGGAATCGTCGCCGACCTCGGCCTCTCTAGCCTCCAGCTCGGCGACGCCGAGCGGGGATTCGCGTTCGGCGCGGAGGGTCCGCTCGACATGAGATTCGATCGATCCCAGGACCTGACCGCGGCCGAGATTTTGAACGAGGCAGACGAGCGCGAGCTCGAGCGGATCCTGCGGGACTACGGCGACGAGCGGAGGGCGCGGACGATCGCGCGGCGAATCGTCTCTCGCCGTCCGCTTCTGACCACGATCGATCTTCGCCGGGCGGTGGTCTCCGTCCTCGGGCCGTGGAAAGGCGGCATCGACCCCGCGACCCGGACGTTCCAGGCGATACGCATCGCAGTGAATCGCGAGCTCGAGGCACTGGAGACGTTCCTCGAGAAAGCGCCCGATCGACTTCGTGTCGACGGGCGACTGGTGGTGGTCTCCTATCACTCCCTCGAGGACCGGGCGGTGAAGCTCGCTTTTCGCGCGCGGGCCAAGGGCGAGAGCAAAGGTGAAGGAAACGACGCGAGCTTTCGCCTCCTCACCAAGAAGCCCCTGACCGCGGGACCCTCCGAGGTCGCGCGCAACCGCCGGGCCCGCAGCGCCAAGCTGCGGGCACTGGAGCGGGTCGCATGAAGGGCCAAAGCTTCACGCTGACGAAGGCCGTGCAGAACGAGCAGCTCGTGCGCGAGCTCGACCGAAAGCGCCACCGTGAGCTCTTCTGGGTGGCGTTTCTGGGAGTGGTTCTGACGCTCTCGGTGATGGTCTACGCATGGCCTCATTTCGAGCTGATTCGGCTCGGCTACCGCATGGAAGAGCTCCGGGAGAGGCGCGACGAGCTGGTCCAGAAGAAGCACCACCTCGAGCTCCAGCGAGCCACCGAGTCCGATCCCGCGCGGATCGAGAGCATCGCCATGAACGAGCTCGGAATGGTGTACCCCGGCCCCGAGCAGATCCTCGTGCTCGAGCCCGTCGAATCCCGAGCGCCCGTTGGCACCGAGACAGCGGCCGGAGACGATCGGATTCGGAGAGAGACGCCGTGAACCCCGCGGAAGCCCATCAAGCCCATCAGGCCCATCAAGCCCATCAAGCCCAACAAGGACGTCAGGAGGTTCGCCCGCTGACCCGGGTTCGCGTGCGTCTTCTGCTCCTCGGGCTTTCGACGTCTCTCGCGGTTGCGGCCGTGGCCTCGAGGCTCTCTTACCTCACCATCATCGCGAAGGAAGAGTACCAGTCGCGGGGCCTCGTCCAGTACCAGCAGCGGCTGAAGCTCGACGCTCGCCGCGGAACCATCCACGATCGAAACGGGAGCGCGCTCGCGGAAAGCGTCGAAGTCGATTCGCTCTACGCCGTGCCGAGCGCTTTCACCGCGGAGCGAGCCCAGGACGCTGCGGGCGCCATCGCCCGCTGCCTCGAGATCCCGCGCCGGAGAGTCCTCACCCGGCTTCAGGGGGAGAAGGGCTTCGTGTGGCTCGAGAGAAAGGCCAGCCCCGAGGCGGTGCGATGCGTCGAGGCCCTGAACGTCTCTGGAGTCCACTCCGTCGAGGAAAGCCGCCGGTTCTACCCCAAGCGCCGGCTCGCCTCCCAGGTCCTGGGTTACGTGGGAGTCGACAACGCGGGAATGGGAGGGGTCGAGTACGCGCTCGAGGAGCGGATCAAGGGCGAGCCCGGGAGCCGCGTCATCTGGACCGACGCCCTGAAGCGGCGCGCGGGAACGCGGGTGGAAAAGCGCCCTGTCCCCGGAGAGTCCGTCTATCTGACTCTCGACGAGAACCTTCAGTTCATCGCCGAGACCGAGCTTTCCGCCGCGGTCGGCGAGAGCCGGTCCCGAAGCGGGATCGCGATCGTGATGCGGCCTTCGACCGGTGAGCTCCTCGCGATGGCGTCGTTTCCGAGCTTCAACCCGAACCGGTTCGGCGATGCCCCGGAGAGTCACCGGCGCAATCGTTCGGTGACCGACGTCTACGAGCCGGGGTCGACCTTCAAGATCGTCGCCGCGGCGGCGGCCCTCGAGGAAGGCGTTACCACCGAGGACGAGCGCATCGACTGCGGGCAGGGGGGAATCCAGATCGCCGATCGCTACATCCGCGACCACAAGCAGTTCGACGTTCTCACCTTCCGCGACGTCGTGTCGCGCTCGAGTAACGTCGGGATGATCCGCATCGGCCAGCGCCTCGGCAAGAGCCGGCTCGAGGCTTACGTGAGGGCCTTCGGTTTCGGCGAGCCGACCGGAGTCGAGCTCCCCGCGGAAAGCCGCGGGATTTTGAGTCCGGGGGAGCGATGGGGGCCGGTCACGAGCGCCTCCATCACTTTCGGGCAAGAGGTGAGCGTCACTCCCCTTCAGATGGTGGCCGCGGCGAACGTCATGGCGACGTCGGGGTACCTCATGCGGCCGAGACTGGTTCTCGGCTTCAGCGGGAGCGACGGCGCTTTGGTTCCGGCGCTCTCTCTCGAGCCAACCCGGCGGGTCGTCTCTGAAGAGACTGCCCGGCGGATGACTTCGATCCTCATCGAAGTGGTGGAGGAGGGCACGGGAAAGACCGCCGCTCTTCGCGGCTTTAAGGTCGCCGGAAAGACCGGCACCGCGCAAAAGGCGGTTCCCGGCGGTTATTCCAAGACCGACTTCATCGCTTCGTTCGTGGGCTTCGCCCCCGCGCACCGGCCGGAGCTGACCGCCCTCGTCATCCTCGATTCCCCCGAGGGCGATCACTCGGGCTCGAGAGCCGCCGCCGTTTTCGCGCGGATTGTCGAGCGGTCGCTCGTCCATCTCGGGGTCCCGCGCGACGAGGAAGAGGTCGTTCGTTTCGCCAAAGTTTGGCCACAAATGGGGCCTATTCTTCTATCAGAGGCATCAGGGACGGCGGTCCGCGAAGCCGCCCGGTGGGCTCCGGCGGGCGGTGCCCCGGACGTCCTCGGCCTTTCCGCGAGGGACGCGCTCGCGCGCTTCGTCGCCTCGGGAATGGTGCCGGAGATGGAGGGAACGGGTTTCGTCACCGGACAGAGTCCCGCCGCGGGTGAGTGGCTCGAGCCGGGAATCGAAGCGGTTCTCCTCCTCGGGTCGAGTCCCCCGGCGCCGGGGCTGTCAGCTCCCTTAGCGCCGCCGCGCGGAGCGAGGCCCGAAATGATACGAGTGGCGGGAGTTTCCAGAGAGGGTATCGAAGAATTCCGATGAAAGCGACGACCGAGCTCGAGGGAGGAAAACATCTGAGCGCGAGTGGCAGCCGAGCGAAGCTTCTAGAGCTTCTCGCGCTGGTGCCGCTCCAGACGGTGCGCGGACCGCGCGACGCCGAGATTCACGGCGTCGCCGTGGACTCGCGCGACGTGCGCCCGGGCTTCGTCTTCGTCGCGCGCGAGGGCGAGAAAACCGACGGTCATCGTTTCCTCGCGGACGCCGTCGCCCGGGGAGCGATCGTGGTGGTGAGCGAGAGGCCTCCCGACCCCAAGTTCGCGGGCTCCGCCACCTGGGTGCAGACGCCCGATCCGCGGAAGGCGGCGGGCTTGATGGCGGCCAAGGCCTGGGGCGACCCGGCGAAGAAGATGGACCTCGTCGGAGTGACGGGGACCAACGGCAAGACGACGTCCGCCTATCTCATCGACGGGCTCGTCTCCCGCCTCGCTCCGCCTTCCGCCATGCTCGGCACCGTCGTGTCGAAAATCGGAGACCGAAGCGAGCCCACGCGCCACACCACTCCCGAGGCGCCAGCCGTCCAGGAGTTCCTCGCCGCGGCGGTGGCGGCGGGCGCTCGGTACGGCGCTCTCGAGGTCTCGTCCCACGGCCTCGCGCTCTCTCGTCTCGAGGGCTCGGAGTTCCAGGTCGCGATCTTCACCAACCTCTCCCGGGATCACCTGGACTTCCACCACGACATGGAGAGTTACTGGGACGCCAAACGTCTGCTTTTCACGCGATACCTTCGTCCCTCTGGCCGCGCGGTCATCGCCATCGACGACGTGTACGGAGAACGGCTCGCCTCCGGCGTTTCCGCCGAGACCACCACGTTCGGCGTTTCTTCGACGGCGGATCTGTCGATGGTCTCGGTCGACACTTCGCTCGCGGGGACGCGACTCTCCTTTCGAGAAGGGGATGTCGTTCGTGAGATTCGGAGCCCGCTCGTCGGGCGCTACAACGCGCTGAACCTTCTCGGCGTCTACGCCGCGGTCCGCGCGCTCGGATTTTCGAGCGACGACATCCTGAGAACCCTTCCCGAAATCCCGGGAGCGCCGGGCCGATTCGAGAGAGTTTCCGTGTCCCGGCCCTTCGACGTCGTCGTCGACTACGCCCACACCGACGACGCGCTCAGGAAACTTCTGGAAGCGGCGCGGCCGCTCACGCAGGGAAAGCTCTGGGTGGTCTTCGGGTGCGGCGGGGAGCGCGACCGGTCGAAGCGCCCGCTGATGGGGATGGTGGCGGCGCGGCTCGCGGACCGGGTAGTCCTCACCTCGGACAACCCGCGGGGCGAGGATCCCGAGGCGATCGTGCGGGAGATCCAGCTCGGCACCAAGGAGCACCCGGAGTCGATCGAGGTCGAGGTCGATCGCCGCAAAGCGATAGCGCTCGCGCTCGAGAGAGCGGAAGCCTCTGACCTCGTGGTCATCGCCGGCAAGGGTCACGAGCCTTATCAAATCGTGGGCGACCAGGTCATCGACTTCGACGATCGAAACGTGGTGAGGGAGATCCTGGGACCTTGAAACTGACGGTCGGTGAGATGGCGCGCCTTGCGGGGGGAACCCTCGAAGTGGGGGCACCCACGGTTGCCTTCGACGGAGGGGTTTCCATCGATAGCCGCACTCTCCGCCGCGGGGATCTGTTCGTAGCCATCTCCGGGCCGCGGTACGACGGCCATGATTTTCTCCGCGAGGCGATCGGAAAAGGGGCCGCGGGTGTGGTGATTCAGAATGACAGCGAGGTCCCGCCGCCCGCGTTCTCGATTCGAGTGCCGGACACCACGCGAGCGCTTCAGGATCTCGCGAGCGGTTTCAGAAGGAGCCGCGCCGTCCAGGTCGTCGCCGTCACCGGCAGCATGGGAAAGACGACGACGAAAGAGGCTGCGGCTTCGGCGATTGGAAGCACCAAGCGGGTGCTGAAGTCCGAAGGCAACCTGAACAACTTCTACGGCCTTCCCCTGTCTCTCCTGAAGCTCGAGGACGAGGAGGTCGCCGTCCTCGAGATGGGAATGTCGTCGCCGGGAGAGATCGGAAGGCTCACCGAGATCGCCCGGCCGGACGTCGGCGTTCTCACCAACGTCGCCGAAGTGCACCTCGAGTTCTTCGGGACGATCTCGGCCATCGCCGAGGCGAAGGGGGAGCTCTTTCGCGGCCTTTCGGCAGGAGCGACGGCGGTGGTGAACGCCGACGACCCCTTGGTTCTCGATCAGGCGCGCCGCTTCACGGGACGAAAGGTCCGCTTCGGAGTCGAGGAGGAAGCCGACGTCCGCGGCTCGGCGATCCGGGCGACCTCCGAAGGACTCCGGTTCAAGGCGGTCTGCCTTGGTGCGCCGGTTGAAGAAGTAGAGATCGAGACCGTTCTTCGCGGCCGGCACAACGTCTACAACCTGCTCGCGGGTCTCGCGGCGGCGAGCGCTCTCGGCGTTCCCATCCCGGACGCGGCCCGGGCTCTTTCCGGCCTTCGTCCCCCTTACCATCGCGGTGAGCGGGTGGATCTCGGCCGCGGGTTCGTCCTCGTCGACGAGACCTACAACTCGAGCCCGCGCGCCCTTCATGCCGCGCTCTCCTCTCTCGCCGAGGAGCAATCCGTGCGGCGCGTCGCGGTCGTAGGGGACATGCTGGAGCTCGGCGAGAGCGGGATTGCGCTTCACCGTGAGGCAGGGCGCTTCGCCGCCGGCCTTCCGATCGATCGCCTCGTCGGCGTCGGTCCGCTCGCGGCGCACATCCTCGAGGGTGCCCTCGAGGCCGGGGTTGCGCCTTCGAAGCTCCGGTCGGTCGCGACCGCGGAGGAAGCGGGGAAGCTGCTCCTCGAGGAGCTGCGGGAAGGGGACGTGGTCCTCCTGAAAGCCTCTCGCGGGCTCGGTCTCGAGCGCGCGATCGAGGTCGTGCGGGAGGGGGTGGGGAACTAATGCTCTACCATCTTCTCTACCCGCTGCACACCGAGTACGGATTCCTCAACGTCTTCCGCTACGTCACGTTTCGCACCGCGTGCGCGACCTTGACCGCGCTCGCGATCTCGTTCTTCCTCGGCCCGTGGCTCATCGCGCGGCTGCGGCAGTTCCAGATCGGGCAGCACATCCGGAAGGAGGGTCCCGAAACGCACCGCTCGAAAGCGGGGACGCCCACGATGGGCGGCATTCTCATCCTGACGGCGATCGTCGTGCCGACGCTCCTCTGGGCCAACCTCACGAACATATTCGTATGGGTGGCGCTTGGAACGACGCTCGCCTTCGGAATCGTGGGCTTCACCGACGATTACCGCAAAGTCGTGAAGAAGCGCTCCCTGGGACTGTCGGTGCGGGCCAAGATCCTGCTCCAGACGACCTTTGCCCTCGTCGTCGGGATGGTGCTCTTCTCGATGTCCGAAAGCGGCGACTTCTCGACGGTCATCCTTTTTCCCTTCCTGAAGGAGCTCCGGCCCGACCTGTCGTGGTTCTTCATTCCGTTCGCCGTTCTCGTCATCGTTGGGGCGTCGAACGCGGTCAACCTCACGGACGGGCTCGACGGCCTGGCGATCGGCACGGTCCTCATCGCCGCTTCGGCCTATACGGTTCTGACCTACGTCACCGGACACGCTCAATTCTCCGCTTACCTGGATCTGATCCACATCCCGAGGATCTGGGAGCTCACCATCTTCGGCGGAGCGATGATCGGAGCGAGCCTCGGGTTCCTTTGGTTCAACTCCTATCCGGCGCAGGTGTTCATGGGCGACGTGGGGTCGCTCGCTCTCGGAAGCGCCATCGGCACCATGGCCCTCCTGATCAAGCAGGAGATCCTCCTGATGCTCGTCGGCGGCGTGTTCGTGCTCGAGGCTGTCTCGGTCATCGTCCAGGTAGCGTCGTTCAAGCTCACGGGCAAGCGCGTCTTTCGTATGGCGCCTCTCCACCACCATTTCGAGCTCGCGGGCTGGAGCGAGCCCAAGGTCATCGTCCGGTTCTGGATTCTGGGAATCATGTTCGCCCTCGCGAGCCTGACCACTCTGAAGCTGAGATGAAGAGAACGTGGGCACCGCCGAAGGATCGCCATGACCCATCCGATCGAAGACTATCGGAGCCGGCGGGTTCTGGTAGTGGGGCTCGGTCTCTCCGGGATCGCCGTCTGCGAGCTCCTTGGGTCCCGGGGAGCGGTGGTGACGGCGACCGATCGAAGGACGCGGGAAGAGCTCGGTCCGGAGGCGCTCGCGCTCGAGGCGGATTCTGTAACGCTCCACCTCGGCTCTCATCCGACCTCGCTCGTCGAAGGAGTGGACCTTGTGGTCCCGAGCCCCGGCGTGAGAACCGACCTTCCGATACTTTTGGAGGCGCAGAAGCGCGGCATTCCGGTCTGGGGGGAGATCGAGATCGGATTTCGGGAGATTCGGGGAACGGTCGCCGCTGTGACCGGAACCAAGGGCAAGTCCACGACCGCGTCCCTCCTCGCGGCGATGCTGCGCGGCGCGGGGAAAGACGTGCGCCTCGCGGGCAACATCGGTGCTCCTCTGGTGAGAGAGGCTCTCGGAAGCTCCGAAGAGACTCTCTTCGTCGTCGAGGTCTCGAGCTTTCAGCTCGAGACGGTTGCGTCGTTCCGGCCGCGGGTGGCGGTGCTCCTCGACGTGACGCCCGATCATCTGGACTGGCATCCCAGCTTCGAAGCCTACGTTTCCGCCAAGAGCCGCATCTTCGAGAACCAGCGGGAAGAGGACGCGGCTGTGATCTTCGGCGGAAGCCGGCTGACGGTGTCCATGGCTGAGAAAGCGAAATCGCGGAAGTGGTACTTCAACCTGGACTGCATGTCCGAGCTCTCGCCGCACCTGCACCTCGACGGTCCCTGGATCGTGAAGCACGAGGACGGCGCCATCACACCGCTCGCCTCGCTCGAGGAGTTTCAGCTCGTGGGCCGGCACAACCATTCGAACGCCATGGCGGCATCCGCCGCCGCGGCCCTCCTCGGAATTTCGGGAGACGAGATCGGAGACGCGCTCCTGCATTTCCAGGGCCTGCCGCACGCGCTCGAGCGGGTCGCGGTGGTGGACGGAGTGCGGTTCTATAACGACTCCAAGGCCACGAACGTGCAGGCGGTGCGCGCCGCGCTCGAGAGCTTCGACGGGGGAATCCTCCTGATCCTCGGCGGGCGCTTCAAGGGCGGGGACTTCAGAGACCTCCGCGATCTGGTGGCGCACAAGGTGAAGTGCGTCTTCGCCATCGGGGAGAGCCGCGAGAGGGTGCGGGAAGCTCTCGAAGGCGCGGCGCCGGTCGAGATCGCCTCCGATCTGGAGACGGCGGTCGAAAGCGCCCATCGCCGCGCGAGCCCGGGCGACGTCGTGCTGCTCTCGCCCGCGGGCTCGAGCTTCGACATGTTTCGGGACTATCGCGAACGGGGCGAGCGCTTTCGGGCGGCAGTCCAAAGGCTCGCGGCGGAGAGGGAGTGAAGGGTGGCTCAGAAGCTCTCTCCCGACAGGACGCTCTTCGCGGCCACCATTGCCATCGTCGGGTTCGGCATCGTCATGCTCTACAGCGCGTCATCGGTCATGGCGCTCGAGTCGCACCGGAGCCCCTATTTCTTCGCGGTGAAGCAGGGCATGTGGGCGGCGATGGGTGTCCTCCTCATGATGGTCCTGACACCCCTCGACTATCGAAAGCTGAGACGTCCCTTCGTGGTCTACGGTCTTTTGGCCGCGACTGTGGTCCTTCTGATCGCGGTCCTCTTCAGCCCGCCTCTCAACAACGCCCATCGCTGGATCCGGCTGGGACTGATCTCGTTCCAGCCGTCGGAGCTCGCGAAGCTCTCGCTCGTTCTGACGCTCGCCTACCAGCTCGACCGCCGCGGCGACCGGCTCGAGGACTTCTGGTCCGGCTGTTTCTGGTCGCTCCTGACAACCGGCCTTCTCGCCTTTCTGGTGCTCATCGAGCCCGACTACGGGACGGCGTTCTGCCTGGTATTCATCGGTTCTTGTCTTTTTTTCGTCTCCGGTGTCCCTCTCCGGCAGCTCACCACGCTCGCCCTCGCTTCCGCGCCGGTGCTCCTCTGGCTCGTCGTCAGCGAGGACTACCGCCGGGAGCGGTTCCTCATCTTTTTCGATCCCGGTCAGGATCCGCTGGGCAAAGGCTTCCAGATCCTCCAGTCGCTCATCGCCGTGGGCTCGGGAGGGATTCTGGGGAAGGGCTTCATGGCGAGCCAGCAGAAGCACTTCTACCTCCCGGAGCCGCACTCCGACTTCATCTTCGCCGTCGTCGGCGAGGAGCTCGGTCTCGTGGGAGCACTCGTGGTCCTCGGCGGCTTTTCCATCCTCCTGTGGCGGGGTCTGGTCATCGCCGACCGTGCCCCCGATCGTTTCGGCTCGCTCCTCGCCGCGGGGCTCACGATGTTCCTCGTGGGTCAGGGGCTCATCAACATGGGAGTGGTCCTGGGAATGCTCCCGACGACGGGGATACCGCTCCCCTTCGTGTCCGCCGGCGGATCGTCGCTTCTCGCCGGCATGGCCGCCGTGGGGCTTCTTCTTTCGGTATCCCAGCATGCGAGGTGAAGGTTGCCCGAGGCCCCCGAGAGATATCGTCGACTGCGGCTCCTCGTCGCCGCCGGCGGCACCGGGGGACACCTCTATCCGGCGATCGCCGTGGCGCAGAAATTCCGCGAGCTCGCGGAAGGAGCCGAAGTGATCTTTGTCGGGACCGAAAGGGGACTCGAGTCTTCGATCGTGCCCGCCGCCGGCTTTCCGCTGGAGCTCGTCCGCGCCGCTCCTCTCCGCGGAGGCTCGCTCTCGCGAAAGCTTCGCGGGGTCGAGGGGATCTTTTTGGGGCTCTTCGATTCAGTGCGCCTCCTGAGGCGGTGCGATCCACAGATCGTCATGGGGGTCGGCGCGTACGTGTCGGGGACGCTTCTCCTCGCGGCCGCGCTCAAGGGGATCCCGACTCTCATCCTCGAGCCCAACGCCGAGCCCGGTCTCGCGAATCGCTGGCTCGCGCCCTTCGTCGACGAGGCCGCCTGCGCCTGGGAGGAGTCGACGCGCACCTTCGGCAAGAAGGGGTTCGTCACCGGAAACCCGGTGCGGCGCGAGATCGCCGAAGTTTCGCCCCTCGGTGCTCAGACTTCGCAAAGGATGCGGGTCTTGATTTTCGGAGGAAGTCAGGGATCGGCGGCGTTGAACCGCGCGGTCGGGGAAAGCCAAACGATCCTCTCCGCCGAGCTCCATCGTCTCGATTGGGTTCACCAGACCGGGCCCCGGGACCTCGCTTCGGTAAGCGAGAGTTACGCCCGGCGTTCGGTCCTGGCGGTCCGGGCGCAGGTGGTCCCGTATATCGACAAGATGCACGAGGCGTACGAAGCCGCGGACCTGGTCATCGCCCGCGCGGGCGCCACCACCTGCGCGGAGCTTGCCTGTGCCGGGCGGGGAGCGATACTCCTGCCCCTCGCGCTCGCCGGGGGCCATCAGGAGAAAAACGCCGAGATGATGGCGGAACAAGGCGCTGCCCGCGTTCTCCGGGAGAGCGAGCTCAATCCGGAGCGCCTCGCGCGGGAGATTCTGGAGCTTCTGAACGCTCCCGAGGAGCGCGCGCGCATGGCGGCTTCCGCCCGAGCCCTCGCTCGGCCCGACGCCGCGGAGAACGTCGCTCGCCGGCTCCTGCACCTCACCGGAGAGCCAAGAGAGGAGGCCGTATCGTGAGAGCCCCTCTCTTCTCGAAGAAGACCCGGGTGCATTTCGTCGGGATCGGCGGCATCGGAATGAGCGGCATCGCCGAGGTGCTCGAGAACCTCGGCTACACCGTGAGCGGCTCGGACCTGAAGAGCTCGGCTTCGACGGAAAGGCTTCGCTCCCTCGGAGTCAAGGTGCACGAGGGCCACCTGGCGGAGCACGTCGAAGGAACCGACGTCGTGGTGGTCTCCTCCGCGGTCAAGCCCACGAACCCCGAGGTTGCCGAGGCGCGCCGCCTTCAGATCCCCATCATCCCCAGGGCCGAGATGCTCGCGGAGCTCATGCGCTTGAAATACGGGATCGCGGTCGCCGGCTCTCACGGCAAGACCACCACTACCTCGATGGTCGCGGTGGTCCTCGATCGCGCGGGGCTCGATCCCACCCTGGTCATCGGCGGGCGCATCACCGCCTTCGGAACCAATGCCCGGCTCGGCGACTCCGACCTCATGGTGGTGGAGGCGGACGAGTCCGATCGGAGCTTCCTCCAGCTATCGCCGGTTGTGGCAGTCGTGACCGGAATCGATCGCGAGCACATGGAAGCCTACCGGGACATGGCGGATCTCGACCAGGCGTTCGTCGACTTCGTCAACAAGGTTCCGTTCTACGGCGCTTCGATCGTCTGTCTGGACGAAGAGCGGGTACAAGACATCCTTCCGCGGATTCGAAGACGTCACGTGACCTATGGGTTTTCGGCTCAGGCGGACGTTTCCGCCGAAGAGGTGAAGCTCGAAGGCGCGGGCTCGTCGTATCGTTTGAAGTTCTCGGGAGAGCCGGTCGCGGAAGTTCGCCTGCGCGTTCCCGGCCGGGTCGCGGTCTTGAACTCGCTCGCGGCGGTGGGCGTCGCCCGCGAGCTCGGTCTGGGACTCCCGGAGATCGCGAGCGGACTCGAATCGTTTTCGGGAGTCGAGCGGCGGTTCCAGGTCAAGGCGGATGCCGGCGGGATTCTCGTCATCGACGATTACGGGCATCATCCCACGGAGATCCGGGCGACGCTCCAGACGGCGAAGGAAGCCTTCGGCCGCCGGACGGTGGTGGTGTTCCAACCCCATCGCTATTCCCGGGTCCACGATCTGTTCGAGGAGTTCTGCCGCGCGTTTCATCAAGCGGACGTGCTTCTGGTGACGGAGGTCTACGCCGCGGGCGAGGACCCGGTGCAAGGCGTCTCGGGGAAGCTCCTGGCGGAGGGGATCGAGCGGCACGGTCATCGCCACGTGCGCTTCGTGGAAGACCTGGACGAGGCGTTCTCGGTGCTGAAGACGGAGCTCCAGGAGGGCGACCTGGCGATGACTCTCGGAGCGGGAAGCGTGACCGGACTCTCCGATCGGCTGGCGGAGGTGGCGCATGAGCGGGCTCGCTAACGGCACCTCCTCACTCGCTTCGGAGCTCCGCGAGGCGGGGATCGACTTCCGGTTGGACGAGCCTCTCTCTCGCCATACTACCATGGGCATAGGGGGTCCCGCGGACATCTTGGCGCGTCCGGGCTCGGTCGCCGACATGATCAAGCTCCTCGCGCTCGCGCGCTCGGCGGATCTTCCAGTGAGAGTGATCGGCGCCGGAAGCAACCTCCTCATCGATGATGCCGGTGTCCGAGGCGTCGTGATCGCAACCGCCGCTCTCGAGGAGGTTCACTTTCCGGGCGACGGGATCGTGGAAGCGGGCGCCGGCGTCAATTTTCCGGCGCTGGTCCGACAGACCGCAGCGAGGGGGCTTCGAGGTCTCGAGCCCGGCGTCGGGATCCCCGGCTCTCTCGGCGGCATCCTCACCATGAAT
>CAZKNR010000063.1:0-21738 GCA_964553925.1 uncultured Acidobacteriota bacterium | reverse complement strand
CGCTTCGACCTCCGAGCTGAGAAGGAAGTCGATGAGCTCCTGGCCTTCCTTCGGGTTCGGTCCTCCGCGGACGAGCGAGACCGCGTTCGGCATGAAGAGCGTCCCCGGACCCTCCTGGTCGGGAAAAAGAAGTCCCACGGGGGCGCCGTCTCGAAGCGCTACGAACGCGTCATCGGTATCCGTCAGGCCGAAGGAAACGTCGCCGGCGAGAGCGGCTCGAAGGGTCTCGCTGTTCGAGCCGACCATGCGAGCTCCATTGGCCTTCAAGCCGTCGAAAAGCGCCCGCGCCTCGTCGTCGCCGAGACTGACGAAAAGAGACGCCACGTGCACCGTGGTGGTCCCGAAGAGCGGGTTCGCGATGGCGAGCTGGCCCGAACGCTCGGCCCGGGTGAAATCGGAAAGCGACCGAGGAAGCGCTCCCTGGATCTTTTCCCGGTTGTACACGAGAACCCGCGCGCGGCCGGAGAAGCCCGTCCACATCCCCTCGGGATCGCGAAAGCCAGGGGGAACCGCATCGGGCGCTCGGTGCGAAGTGACAACGTCCCTGTCCTTCAGCACCAGACAGCGGAACAAGTCCCCGCTCCAGAAAACGTCGGCCTGGGGATTGGCGGCTTCGGCGATCAAGCGGTTCACCACCCCCGTCGACTTCGCCTCCTCGGTGTCGTACACCGCCCGCACCCGGATCCCCGATCGCTCTTCGAAACGCGCGAGCACCGGCGCGGAAAAGATCTGGTCGACCGAAGTGTAGACGACGACTTCCCGCGCGGCCGGCCCACCGCAGGCGGAGAGAAGTCCCGAGACCAGGAAAAGAAACGCGCTTCTACCGAACGCGGTCATTTCGCCACGATCTGGAAATCGTCGAAATGGGTGACGCTGTCCGCCTTGGTCCAAAGGCCAACGCGTCCGGCGCCGGTGAACGTTTTGTCCTCGACCACGAAAATCTCTTTCCCCTCGAAGAAGACGGTGAACCGCGAAGCTTCGAAGAGGACGCGGAGCGTGCTCCACCGCCCCCCCGGCACCTCATGCTCGACTCCGTAGGTCCCGGCGGGCGTGCCCTTGGGCGCCAGCGAGGTGCGCTTCCCGCCCTCGACCTTGTAGAGCACCAGGTTGTCCTCGAGGGCGTTCGCCCGAACGATGTAGTAGTTGTTCTCGTCCCGGTATCGCCACACGAGCCCGGCGGCCTGGTCTTCCTTCCCCGAGATGGGCTTGAACTTCACGCTGACGTCGCCGTTCTGGCACGTGACGCCCTGGTAGACCGCGAGAGGAAACTGGGCACCTTTCGGCTCCGAGGAGAGCTGCGCCAGCACGTTCGGCTTCGAGGGCGCGCTCTCGTCCGCGACCACTTCCCACCGGGGCGCCGCGCCCTCATGGGTCACCGCGGCCTTCCACCCCGACGCGATGGCGCCGGGAGCGTCCTTGTCGAACCCGACGGTTTCGGCGAAAGAGGAGCTTCCCGCCAGGACCAGCACCCAAAACGTAACACCCGTCCGAATCATTTCGACCTCCAGGCTTCCCAAGGCTTCACAAGACCGCTCAAGACCGCTCAAGAATAGGCGACAAGCCTATTCGAGAGACATTAGAGAACGGTAAGAGGGACGAAGCTCCCGACTCGCGATGCACGAAGCGCCCAGTGAGCCCCAGTGAGACCATTGAGCCCATTGAGCCCATTGAGCGAAGAGCGCCGCGTGAAGCGCGAGCCCGAGGATCGGAAGCACGTCAGAACTCCCGGAGCGAGGCCACGTCCGCGGCGGTGAGGCGCTCGATCATCTTCACTACCAACTCCACGGTGTGATCGTAGTCGGCGCGGTCGATAACTCCGGACTGGCTGTGACCATACCGCGTGGGGATGCCGATGTTGACCGCGGGAACGCCATGGGCGGATTTCTGGATCATGGCCGCATCCTCGCCGTAGCCCGTGACCGACTCGAGCTGAACGCGGATGGTGTTCTCGTCGGCGAGCTTCAAGATCCACTCGATGTACTGGTTGTTCGGGATCATGCTCCCGTCGAACACGAAGATTCCCGCGCCCTTTCCCAGTTCCTCCTGGGAGAGCGCTTTCGAGGTCAGGAGCGGGAAGTCGCTCGCGATTCCGATCTCGAGGTTGATGACGATGTCGGGGCTCGTCGATGCCGTCACCACCGAGGCGCCCCGTAGGCCAATCTCCTCCTGGACCGTCGCCGCCACCAGCACGTTGTTCGGGTGAGCGCGGCCTTGAAGCCGCCGAAGGGCCTCGGTGATGACCGCGAGGCCGACCCGGTCGTCGAAAGCTTTCGCCAGGTAGCGCCGCGTGCCGTTCAAAATCTCGAACTTCGTCGCATAAGCGACGGGAAGCCCCGCGCGTAGACCCATCCCCTCGGCCTCGGCGCGGCTCGAGGCGCCGACGTCGACGAACATGTCGGCGAGCGGGATCATCCGGTCTCGCTCCTCGGGCCTCAGGATGTGTCCCGACTTCATCCCGGTGTAGCCGAGGACCTCTCCCCTCGCCGTCAGGATCGAAAGCCTCTGCGTGAGGACGCTCTGATCGAAGTAGCCGCCGGCGTTGTGAATGTAGAGATAGCCGTTCTCGTCGATGTGGCGCACGAGGAACCCCACCTCGTCCATATGCGCCATGAGGAGAACCCGCGGTGAGTCCGTGCTCCCTCGAAGCGAGCCGATCAGGTTTCCGAGGCCGTCGGTATGGAGGTCGGTCAGGAGATCCTTCCACTCGCGCCTCAAGATGTCGCGGACCGGGCCCTCGAATCCCGAGACTCCGTGCGCGTTGGTCAGCTCCGCGAGGAGCCGCTCGGTCTCGTCGCCTTCCGCAAGAGACGCGGCGAGCACGCCGCACAACAGGACGACCGCTTTCATGTCTTTCATTCCTCTCCCCTCTCGATGGGACGCGTTTCGTCGGCGGACCACTCGGACCACGAGCCGGGATAGAGCCGGGCGCCGTGGAGCCCGGCGACGTCCATGGCGAGCAAATTGTGGCACGCGGTGACGCCCGATCCGCAGTAGGACACGACGGAGCCGGCGGGCCGGCTTCCCAGAATCGATTGAAAGCGCCCCCGCAGCTCGGAGGGCGCGAGGAACCGGCCGTCGGCCCCGAGGCTCGACGCCGTCGGATGGTTGCGAGCTCCGGCGATGCGGCCCTTCACCGGATCGAAGGGCTCGACCTCGCCGCGGAAGCGTTCGGGCGCACGGGCGTCGACGAGGAGATGCTCGGTGCGCTCTCGCTCGAGAGTGTCGACGTCGATGCGCATCGACTCCCGCGGGCGGGCGATGAAGCTCCGCGCCGCACGGCCGACGCGACCGCTCGCGAGAGGGAGTTTCTCAGCCTTCCAGTTCTGGAGACCGCCGTCGAGGACGGCCGAGGCGTCGTGTCCGAGGTATCGCAGCATCCACCAGAGTCGCGCCGCCATCTGTCCCTGAGACGTGTCGTAGGCGACCGCCTGGACTTCGTCGTCGATGCCGAAGCGAGAGAAGCGCTCGGCCATGATCTCGGCGCTCGGCATCGGATGCCGGCCGTTTTTTCCGGTGCGGGGTCCCGCGAGGTCCCGATCGAGGTGAGCGTAGACCGCCCCCGGCAGGTGCTCCTTCTCGTACTCGGTTTCGCCCTTCGAAGGCTCAATCAGGTAGTACCGGCAGTCGAAGATCGCCCATCGAGGATCTCCGAGATGAGGCGCGAGCTCGGACGGCTGGATCAGGTTCGAGAACACCGGGCGGGAGAATGGTCCAACGTCCGAAAAAACGCAACCCTCGTTCTGGCGCTCTCGCCGCGCGCGGTGATAGTCTCCCGCGCGATGATGGAAAAGCGCCTCGTCTTCTCCATGCTTCTTTTCGTTTCCGCGGCCGCGTCCGCCGAAGTCCCCTATCCGACCTGCCAGGCGGTGGGGTGCAGCGATCCGAGCGACTTCGCGAGCTATCTCTTTCGCCGCTCCGGCCAAGTGCCCGACGACTTCGACCCTTCGTCTTCCGGCAACTGGAAGTACAAGCCATTTATCGGGATGAGCGTGTTTCCCGCCTGGAGGATCTCGACCGGCCGCCCGGACGTGGTGGTGGCCGTCCTCGACAGCGGGATCCGGTGGAACCGCGCCGATCTCGCGCGCAAGGTGGCGCTCAACACCGGGGAGCTTCCCGTTCCTCCGGGCTGCGCTTCCCATGACTGCAACGGCGACGGGTTGGTCAACGTCGAGGACTACCGGGGCGTTGCCGACGGGAACAGAAACGGCATTCTGGACGCGCAGGACTTGCTGAGGGAGCTCAGTAACGGGGTGGACGACGAGCACAACGGGTACGTCGACGACATCGCGGGCTGGGATTTCTACCAGAACGACAACGACCCGGACGACGACGTCGAGTACGGCCACGGCACCGGGCAGGCGGAAGACGGATTTGCCGAGGCCAACAATGGGCAAGGCACTCCTGGATTCGCGCCGAGCGCCATGTTCCTTCCGTTGCGGGTCGCCGACAGCTTCATCGCCGTCGGAAGCGAGTTCTCCCAGGCCGTGGTCTACGCGGTGGACCGGGAGGTCTCGGTGATTTCCGAGGCGCTCGGCGCCATGAGTGCCCCTCCGGACGCTCAGTCCGCCATCGATTACGCGTACGCCCGAGGCATCCCGGTGGTCGCGAGCGCCGCCGACGAAGAGGCCCGCCACCACAACTATCCCTCGAATTTCGAGCACACGATCTGGGTCAACTCCATCGTCCACGGCGACGGAGTGGTCGTCCGTCAGAAACGGACCTACGACCTCTTGAACGGCTGCACCAACTTCGGCGGCCGCGCCTGGGTCGCCATCTCCTCGAATAGCTGCAGCTCCGAGGCGACCGCCCGGGCGGGCGGCCTCGTCGCGCTTCTCGTCTCGCGCGGGAAGAACCTGATCGACCTGGGAAAGCTCGATCCCTATCCCGGCCTCTCGACGCCGTTCTCGGCGGAAGAGATCCGCCAGCTCCTGCGGGAGTCCGCGAAGGACATCGACCATGAGGGGAAGCTCGACGACCTGACCATGCTGGGCCCGCTTCATCGGCTCCTCTCGGCGCCCGCGGAAGGGCTCTCGTTCGACTCCAGGCGTTTTCCCACCCAGGCGGGCTGGGATCAGTACACGGGATACGGCCGGCCGGACGCGCTCCGGCTCCTGCTCTTCGATCCAAAGAGGATCCCGCCCGAAGCGGATCTTTCCGGAAGCCTCGAGTGGTTCGATACCATCGACCCCGCCCGCTCTTCCGAGGTGGCGGTGGTGGGTTCCGCGGCCGCGGTGCGCGCCTCAGGTGCGTTCACCTACTACGTCGAAGCCGGCTGCGGGGTCCAGCCGAAGGAGTTTCTTCCCATCGGAGCGGGCCGGTCCGCGGCGCGGATTTCGAAAGCGGTCCTGGCGACGTGGCGTCCCGCCGACACCGCCGCCGCCTGTGGGTTCGACCCTCGAGCATCGATCGACGAGCCCGACGCTCACACCGTGACCCTCCGGCTCCGCGTCGTCGACCGACGCGGCAACGCCGGTGAGGATCGAAGGACGGTGGCCATCCACACCGACGGGAGCCTGGCGCGGCCTCCGGTCGAGGTCGGAGCTTCGGTCGAGTCGTCTCCCGTCCTCGCGGACGTCGACCGGGACGGCGTTCTCGACGTGGTCTATGCGGCTTCCGACGGCCGCGTCCACGCGATCCGCGGAGACACCGGAGCTGCGATCGCCGGATTTCCCGTCCGCACCGATCCGATTCCCGTGCACGCCTCGCCGGCGTACGCCTCGTTCGAGGTCGAGATCCCTCACGAGGCGATCCTCGCTCCGCTCGCCGCGGACGACCTGGACGGGGACGGGCGGGTCGAGATCGTGGCCGCGTCGATCGAGGGAAAGGTCTACGTCTTCGACGATCGAGGCGCGAGGCGCCTCGGATTTCCCGTGGCAACGGATCCGCGCTTCTCCGATCCGAGAAATCGGGATCCCTTGAATGACGCCGACCCGGGTATTTTCGGCGCGCCCACTCTCGCCGACCTGAATGGAGACGAAGGACTCGAGATCCTTGCGGCCGCCTTCGACGGACACCTCTACGCCTGGGACCACGGAGGGGCTTCGGTCGCCGGCTTCCCCGTGCGCATCGCGGATCGGTCGAAGGTCGATATCGACCTCGAGACCGGGGTCGCGCGGCCGAAGCCCGGAGTGGACGCCCGCGAGCGGGCGGCCAAGATCGTCAGCTCGCCCGCCGTGGGCGACCTCGACGGCGACGGGCGGCTCGAGATCGTGGTCGCGAGCAACGAGGAGTACGGCGGCGAGGTCGAGGGGCTTCCCGCGGACACCCGACTCGTGAGGCTCTTGAACTTGATCGGCCGCCTCGACGTCGATCTCGGGGATGAGCTGTCGCTCGACGTCCGGGGGCGCGTCTACGCGGTCCACGCCGACGGGAATCTCCATGAGGGAGGTCCATTCCGCGCCGGCTGGCCGGCGCCGGTGATCCTTCTCGCGCCGGGCGTCCTCCCGACCATCGGCACCGGGACTCCGGGCTCTCCCGCTCTCGCCGATATCGACGGAAGCGGCCGTCTTTCGGTCGCGATCTTCGGTGCCGCGGGGCCGGTGCATCTCTACGATCCCGATGGCGCTCCGGTTCTCGGGGAAGTCCAAGGCCGTCCTCGCGTCCTCGCCATGGACTTCGCCTCTGGCTTCCCCCACATTCCCGCAACCGCGGGCTCTGCCGATGCGCCTTTCTTCGGGTCGCTCGGCTCCGGCGCATTCGGCGACCTGAACGGAGACGGGCTTCCCGAGTACGTCGCCCCTACCGGAGGGCTCCGGAAGCTTCTCGACATCGCCGCGCCCGCGAGCCAGACGTTCGGCGATCATCAGGTAACCGCCTGGAACCCGCGCGACGGAGCGCTTCTCGAAGCGTTCCCTCGTCCCATGGACGACATGCAGTTCCTGTTTAGCCCCGCCATCGCCGACGTGGATGGCGACGGCGCTCCCGAGATCGTGCAAGGGAGCGGGAGCTACCTTCTTCGCGCGTACCGGGCCGACGGGAGCGAGCCCGCGGGCTGGCCGAAGTTCACCCACGGCTGGCTCATCGCGTCGCCGGCCGTCGGAGACGTGGACGGGGACGGGCTCAACGAGGTCGTCGCGGCGACGCGGGAAGGGCGCCTCTATCTCTGGGACACGGACGCCGCCACGAGGGCCGACAGCATTCCGTGGCAGCGCTCCGGCCGCGACCGCCGCAACACGAAGAACCTCTCGTCGGGCGTGAGCCCGCTCGGGAGGAGGTGAAGACTGGAGGATGGAGATGAAGCTTATGGGCCGCTCTCTCGGCGCCGTTGCCGACGCCCTCGACCTGAGGAGCTCCGCCCGCCTGGGCGAAGGTCTCGGAGCCGACCTGAGCTACGGAATTCGCATGCTGCGAAAGAGCCCCGGGTTCACCCTCGTCGCCGTTTTTCTTCTCGCGCTCGGGATCGGAGCCACCACCGCGATCTTCAGCGTGGTCAACGGTGTCCTCCTGAAGCCGCTTCCCTTCAAGGACCCCGGAAGTCTCGTCATGGTCTGGGAGCACGCTTACAAGCGCGATCGGGAACGAAACGTAGTCGGTCCTTATAACTTTCTTCGCTGGCGCGAACGGGCTCGCTCGTTCGCCGCGATGTCCGCCTTCGTCTCCTGGGCCGCGAACCTCGCGGAGGGGGAAGGAGAGCCTGAGCGAGTCGCGATCGGCTACGTTTCCGCGGACCTCTTCTCGACCCTCGGCGTTTCCGCCGCCCGCGGCCGGGTGTTCACTCCCGAGGACGGAGTCCCAGGCAACGACCGAGTGGTGCTCCTGGGAGACGGCCTCTGGAAACGGCGTTTCGGAGGGGCTCCCGACGTCGTGGGAAAGACGCTTCGAGTCGACGGCAATGAGATGACCATCGTGGGGGTCCTCCCTCCCGGAGTCGAGCTCTCGTCTCAGCAGATGGGGGGCTCCGTCCAGATCTGGAACCCGATGGCGTTCACCGATCAGCACCGCGAAGCGCGGGGACGGTACATGATGGTGATGGCGCGCCTCGCGCCCGGAGTAACGCTCGAGCAGGCGCAGGAGGAGATGACGCGCATCGCGGCCGGCCTCGAGAAAGAGAACGCCGACTTCAACGCGGGGTGGAGCGCGAACGTTTTCCCGCTCCAGCCCGAGCTGGTCCGGGACGTGCGCGGAGCCATTCTGGTTCTCTTCGCCGCGGTCGGAGCGGTGCTTCTCATCGCCTGCGCCAACGTCGGGAACCTGCTCCTCACGCGGGCTGTCGCCCGGGAGCGCGAGCTTTCGGTGCGGGCCGCCCTCGGGGCCCGGCGCTTCCGTATCCTTCGCCAGCTTCTGGTCGAGAGTCTTCTCCTCGCCGGCGTCGGCGGCGTTCTCGGTCTCGCGCTCGCGGAAGTGTTCCGTCGCGCGCTTCTATCGGTCCTGCCCGCGGAGCTTCCGGCATTCGCCGCGATCGGGCTCGACTTCCGGGTCCTCGCGTTCACATTAATAATGATGGTCGCGACGAGCCTCCTCTTCGGCCTTCTCCCCGCGCTCCAGGTTTCCCGGCTCGACCTCGTGGAGCCGCTCAAGGAAGGCGCCCGCAGCGGCGCGAGCGTGCCACGGCAGAGATTGAAGAACGCGCTCGTGACCCTCGAGATCGCCCTCGCCGTCGTCCTTCTCGTGACCACCGGACTTCTCATCCGCAGTTTCTACTCGCTTTCCCGGGTGAACCCGGGATTCCAGCCCGCGGGGCTCACCGCCGTCCAGATCAACCTCGCGGGCCCTCGGTATGAGACGGAGGAGGCCCAGATCGCCTTCTACAGCCAGGCGCTTGCGAAGCTCCAGGAGATACCGACGATCGAGCGCGCGGGGGCCATCAGCTGGCTTCCTCTCGGAAGCGGAGGGGGCTCGGCGACGAGCTATCGCGTCACGGATAAGCCCGACCCGCCGCCGGGCGAGGAGCGCGTCGCCGACGTGCGGATGGTTGCGGGAGATCTCTTTCGCGCGATGGAAATTCCGCTCCTCGCAGGGCGTGGGTTCGATGAGCGCGATCGCTCGGATTCTCGCCCAGTCGTGGTGGTGAACCAGACTCTTGCGGACACCGTCTGGCCGGGAGAGAGCGCCGTCGGAAAGATCGTCGAGATGAGCTGGGGCGACGATATCGCGGCCGAGGTCGTGGGCGTCGTGGGCGACGTGCGGCTCACAGAGATGGAGACGGCGCCCCGGGCGACCCTCTACTGGCCCCAATCGCAGCTCACGAACAGCTTCATGACTCTCATCGCGCGCGGGAGAGAGGGCCGGCCCCCGGCGGCGGCGGATCTGCGTGCGGCGATTGCGTCCGTCGATCCCGAGCTTCCGCTCACGAGCGTCCAGGAGATGGAGGACGTCGTGGCGCGCTCTCTCGGGCGGCCTCGCCTCACGCTGTCGCTGATGAGCCTCTTCGGGGGAGTGGCGCTTCTTCTCGCCGCGATCGGCCTCTACGGCGTCGTGGCCTTCAGCGTGAGCCAGCGGGTCCGGGAGATCGGGCTCCGGATGGCCCTCGGCGCGTCTTCGTCCGACGTATCCCGGCTCGTCCTCTGGGAAGGCCTGAAGGTCGCGCTCGTGGGCGTCGGTCTCGGAGTCGCGGGCGCGCTCTTCGCGGCGCGCTTTCTCGAAAGCCTGCTCTACGAAGTCGAGCCCCGCGATCCGATGACCCTCGTGGTCATCGCGGTGCTTCTCGTGGCAGTCGCCCTCGCGGCGTCGTACCTCCCTGCTAGGCGGGCGAGCCGGATCGATCCGTTCCTGTCGCTCCGGTCCGAGTGAGGGCGTGGCAGGGCGAGGGCAGTCCTGCTAGCATTCCTCCCTATGAAAGCGATTCTTCTCCTCCTTTTCCTGTCGCAGACCGAGTCTTCGTTCGATGTCGTCATTTCCGGCGGGCGCATCGTCGACGGAACCGGGGCTCCGTGGTTTACCGGTGACGTCGCGATCTCGGGTGACCGCATCGCGGCGATGGGCCATCTCGGCGACGCGACAGCGGCCAAACGGATCGACGCCCGGGGACTGGTCGTCGCTCCGGGGTTCATCGACATGCTGGGCCAGTCGGAGTTCGTAGTCCTTGTCGATGGCCGGGCGGCGAGCAAGATCACCCAGGGCATCACGACCGAGGTCACCGGCGAGGGAGGCTCGATAGCACCCCTGAACGACCGGATGATCGCGGCCCGGGCTCCGAGCTATCGCCACTACGGCGTGGAGCAGGACTTCCGGACTCTCGGGGAGTACTTCCATCGGATCGAGACGCGGTCGAAGATCGCGATCAACATCGCCACCTTCGTGGGCGCGGGCGGACTCCGAGACTACGTCATCGGGGGCGAGAATCGCAGAGCGACCGAGGCGGAGCTCGAGGAGATGAAGAAGCTCGTGGCGCAGGCGATGGAGGACGGCGCTCTCGGGCTCTCGACCTCGCTCCAGTACGTTCCCAGTCGCTTCGCCTCGACGGAGGAGCTGGTCGAGCTCGCGAAGGTCGCCGCGAGTTACGGCGGCATCTACATCACCCACCAGCGGTCGGAGTCGGGCCGCATCTTCGACTCTCTCGATGAAATCTTCACCATCGCGGAGCGGGCGGAAATTCCCGCGGAGGTCTGGCACCTCAAGACCGCCTACCGGGCGAACTGGGGGAAGATGCCGCAGGTCCTCGAGCGAATCGAAGCGGCGCGAGCCCGGGGGCTCGACGTGAGCGCGAATCAATATCCTTACGACCGCGCGTCGAACAGTCTCGATGCCTGTCTTCCGATATGGGTGCGCGAAGGCGGCGCCGACGCCATGGTCGAGCGCCTGCGCGACCCCGCTCTGCGAGAGCGCATCAAGACGGAGATGGAGGACCCTTCCCCCGCCGACTGGGAGAACCAGTGGTACGGTTCCGGGGGCGGCGCCGGCGTCATGGTGAGCTCGGTTCTCGACGCATCGCTCCGGAAGTGGGAGGGGAAGACCCTCGAGCAGATCGGGCGCGAGATGGGAAAAGACCCGCGCGATGCTCTGATGGACCTGGTCATCGCCGACCACGGCGAGACGTCCTGCATCATCTCGATCATGAACGAGGACGACGTGCGCTTCGCGCTAAGGCACCCACTCGTGTCGATCGACACCGACTCCGAAGCGCGAGCGGAGGATGGGCCCCTGTCCAAAAGTAAATCCCATCCCCGCGCCTGGGGAACGTTTCCCCGGATCCTGGGAAAGTACGTGCGCGAGGAAAAGCTCCTCACGCTCGAGGAAGCCGTGCGCAAGATGACGTCGCGCTCCGCGGCGCGGGTGGGCCTTTTGGACCGCGGCATCCTGCGCCCGGGTCTGGCAGCGGATATCACCGTCTTCGACCCCGCGACCATCCGGGACGTCTCGACGTTCGAGGACCCGAACCACTACTCGGTGGGCGTGCGCTACGTCCTCGTGAACGGCCGCGCGGTAATCGAGGAGGGAAAGATCACCGCCGAGCGCCCGGGCCGGATTCTCAGGGGACCCGGATACCTGCCGCGGCGCTAGCTGAGTACTTCGCTCTTTAATTACGCTGACGAATGGGAAGAAGAAGGAACGCAAAGGCGCGAGGATCGCAAGGGCGGGCGCAAAGAAGGGAAATCTACTGGAACGAGAGCTTCACCCGTACCGACAGGAGGCGCGGTGAAGGTACGTGAAGCCGAACGCAACCACGTTTCTCGGGTGTAAAGGGGGTTCCCACTCCGTATCCCTTCGCGAGCACTACTTCCCCGTCCTTGACGATTGCTAGGCCGATCCCGGGGACCTCGAAGGCTTCATCGCGCGGGCGACGTCGGCGTCGATCTCGAGAGACGAGCCGATGCCAGGAACGAAAAGACAGAGCAGGAACGCGAGTGTGGTTTCCGAGTCGAAGGCGTCGAGAACCACGGAAGACTCGATCACTCATGATACTATCGCTGCCCTCGAGGCCGTTCTTGCTTGCGTCAGGTCCGCTCCGTTCGATCACAGCAGAAGAGCGACAGGTCTACGAACGGGACGGCGTCGTATGCGCGAGAGATATCTTCCCGCAGGAGTGGCGTTCCTTTCTCTCGGATGCGATCGAGGAGGCCTTGGCTACTCCCGGACCGCATGCCGAGGAGTACACGAGGGGCGGGGGTCCAGGCCGCTTCTTCGGCGACCTCGAGCTCGCGGAACGGCTTCCGAAGTTCCGGCGCTTCGCGCTCGAGTCTCCCGCGGCCGAAATCGCGGGACGCATCATGGGCGCGAGCCGAGTGAACTTCTTCTACGATCAGCTGCTGGTGAAAGAGCCCGGAACGAAAGAAAGAACTCCGTGGCACCAGGACCAGCCCTACTGGGCGGTGAGCGGGTTCCAGGTGTGCTCGGTCTGGTTACCGCTCGATCCGGTCTCGGAAGAAGTCGCCGTCGAGTACGTGTGCGGAAGCCATCGCTGGCCGGAGTTCAGTCCCTATCACTTTGCCGACGGCTCTCCTTACACCGGCACCGGCCTTCCTCCGCTCCCCGATATCGACGCTCACCGTGACCAGTACCGGATCGCTCGCTTCCCGATGGACCCGGGAGACTGCCTGGTGTTCCAGGCGATGATCGTTCACGGCTCACCGGGCAACACCAGCGCGAATCGAAGGCGAGCTCTCTCTACAAGGTGGACGGGTGACGACGCGCGGTACTTCCGGCGTCCCGGGGAGGTTGCGATCCCGACGAAAGATCCGGGACTGCCCAACGGTGCCTGGCTCGATTGCGAACGATTCCCTCTTGTGTGGCAGTCGAAGTAAGTCAGCTTGGGTTCTGCACCGGAAGCTCGAGGCGCTCTCGAAGCCTGAAGCGAAGGATAGCTCCGCGTCCGGAACCCGAGCGGTTTCCCGTCGATTCCGCCGTCCACGGTGACTGGTTCCGTCTCGAGGACGTAACTTCATCCGCGACTTTCAGTCCCCGCAGAGTCATCGTGAGCCGTTCATCGACCTCGATAAGCTCCCCCCAAACCGGCGCGTCCGCAAGGGCGAGGATCTTCGATCGACGTCGTGATTTCCCGCGGGCGCGTCGTCGACGGAACCGGACTAGTTTCTGCGGGGCTCGGGACCAAGGAGCGCGAGGATCTCCGGATCGCCGCGGCGTTTCGCCCACTGGCGGGCGGAAACGCCGCTCGAGGTGGTGGCGTTGGGGTCGGCCCCGGCCTCGAGGAGCATCCGCACGATTCCGGGGCTTCCGCGCTCGACCGCCCACATCAGGCTAGTCCAGCCGTTGGTGAGAGCGGCATTCGGGTTCGCACCAGCGTCGAGCAGCATGCGAACGGTATCGACGTGGTCCTGACGAGCGGCGAACTGGAGCGCGGTCGCGCCCTCGTGCGACTCCCTCAGGTCGGGCGAAGCACCCGACTCGAGGAGCGCGCGGACGATCCCTCCACGGCCGAAATACGCGGCGCGCATGACCGCGGGCCACCCTCTCTCATCGACGGCGTTCACGTCGGCGCCCGCTCTCAGAAGGATATCGACGACTTCGCCGTGGCCGGCCGCCGAAGCCAGGATGAGCGCCGTCCCTCCCGCCCCTTCGTTCCAGTCGGAGGGGATCACGTCCTCGTCATTTTCGGGCTGCGGCAGGACCGCGCGCGCGTTCACCTGCGCGCCCTCTTTCAACAGTTTCTCGACCACCTCGGCCCGCCCTTTGCCGCAAGCTTCGAGGAGCGCCCGATCGAGATCCGGCGAAGCTTCCTGGACGGAAAAGAACAGAGGAGCAAGAAGGGCCAACAGTTCTGGCATCGTCTACAAACCTCGTTTCCGTTTGGCCTCAGCGGCCCGGTGGGCAAGCCAGTATGGCGCGCGGGGGCAAAGGAGGAAAGCCTTCCTCCAGAGCGTGCGAGCGCGTTACACCTATCAAAGACATCAAAGTCAAAGGTAAACTTCAACCCATTTTCGGATTTCGGCCTGATGGGACCGGTCGTGCTCCGACATCATGCTCGGCAGATCGCAGAGCGCGATTCGACCCACTCCTTCCTGGGAGCCGGTCCGAAGCCATTCTTGGGGTTCGAGAGATCGGAGGGCTTCGAGGTTCGCTAGCCGGTCTCGCCGGAAAGCTTCGATTCCTTCCGCGAGCGAGAGCTTGAGGTACTCGCGCTCCTTCGCGATGCGCGCGCCGTCGAAATCCGGGAGGTGCGGCTCGAGCTCCTCTCGAAGCCTTCCAATCCTCACCCGGTAGCCGAAGCGCTCGAGATCCGCCACGTGCCAACAGTGCTCGACGGGCGAGAACGCCCCCGCAGGCTCCGGTATCGAAGCTTGCTCTGGAGTGAGGCCGGAGAGAGTCACGACGAGAAAGTTGGGCATGGCTTCGAGCTCTCGAAAGAGCTCGGCCCGAGCGTCGTTTCGCAGCATGAGGTTATTGCATATCGAAGGCTATCCAAGGCTATCCAAGGCTATCGAGGGCTAATGCTATGATCCCTGACTGGAATCCGCCATGCCTGCGCTCGTCGTCGAAGGCCTTCAGAAGACGTACCCGGGAACGAGGAAGAGCCCACCGGTCGATGCGGTGCGAGGGATCTCGTTCGAGGTCCAAAGCGGGGAGTTCTTCGGCCTGCTAGGTCCGAACGGCGCGGGGAAGAGCACCACCCTCGGATGCATCACGACCCTCGTCCGGCCCACTTCGGGTCGGATCGAAGTAGACGGGATCGACGTGACCCGCAATTCCACGGAGGCGAAGCGGCGCATCGCCGTGGTGCCGCAGACCCGCAACCTCGATCGAGATCTGACGGTGCGCGAGATCCTCACCTATCACGGTCGCTACTTCGGCCTTCCCGCGGCGGAGAGGGAGTCCCGCGCGAGCCGCCTTCTCGAGGAGCTCCACGTCGAAGACAAGGCGAACGCCAAGCCCCAGACCCTCTCGGGCGGGCAGCAGCAGCGCGTGATGATCGCCCGCGCCTTGATGCACGACCCGAAGATCCTGCTCCTGGACGAGCCTACGACCGGTCTCGACCCGCAGGCGCGCCGGCTCCTCTGGGAGACTCTCCGCGAGCTCCACGGCCGCGGTCTCGCGATCATTCTCACCACTCACTACATGGAAGAGGCCGATCGGCTTTGCCAGCGGCTGGCCATCATCGACCATGGGAAGATCCTCACCGCGGATACTCCCGAGGCGCTGAAGCGATCGCTCCCCGGCGGACAGATCCTCGACCTCTGGATCAAGACCGCGGACTCTCTCGGACCGGTGCTGGCCCGGATCGATGGCGTTCTCCGTCACGAAGAGATCGAAGTCGAGCTCGAGGAGCGCGACGGGCTGAAGCGCCTTCGGCTCTTCGTCGATCCGCGCGACGGGGTCCTTGACGACATCCTCCAAGCCGTGCGAGAGAAAAAAGCGGCGCTTCATCACGTGAGCCTCACGACGCCGAGCCTCGAGGATCTGTACATCCATCTCACCGGGAAGGAGCTTCGGGAGTGACGGCGTTTCTCGCACTTTTGCGGCGCGACATCCACGTGACGTTTCGAAGCGCGTTTCTCCTCCTCAGCGGAACCCTGACTCAACCCATCCTCGTGGTGCTCGTGTTCGGCAACATCCTCCCTCGTCTCGGCCTCGTGGCGGACGAGTTTCGCACCGTGCTCGTTCCCGGGCTCATGGCCATCACCATGATGATGTCGGGAGTGCAGGCGGTGCTGATGCCGCTCATGGCGGATCTCTCTGGATCACGGGAAGTCGACGAGAGGCTCCTCGCTCCCATCACTCCCTTCGGAGTCGCCCTCGGCCGGGTGGTGGCCGGCGCCATTCACGCCAGCACCGCGGGCCTCATCGCCCTTCCGGTGATGATGGTTCTGGTGCACGAGGTCTCCGGGGTCAACGTGCACCCGCGGTGGCTCTGGCTCTTTCCCCTCGTCGTCTTCTGCGGCCTTCTCTCCGCCTCCTTCGGGCTCAATCTCGGCACCCGGGTCGAGCCTCGCTTCAGCGGTCTCCTGTTCGCGGTGGTGCTGGGGCCGATGATGCTCTTCGGCTGCGCGTACTATCCCTGGATGAGTCTCGAGGTCCTGGGCCCGCTCCAGTGGTTGTTTCTTCTGAATCCTCTGGTCTTCATGAGCGAGGCGATGCGGCTCGCGGTGACTCCGGAGATCCCGCACATGCCTCTGGCGTTGATTCTCGCGGGCCTCCTTCTGTTCACGACGATCCTGGCGCTAGCGGGGGCGCGCTCGTTCGAGAAGAGGACTATTCTTTAGTAACGTCGCAAGAGCTACTTCACTCGATCGTAAGACGAAGCGCAGGGCCGTCTGGTCGAATGCGGCACCTGTTCATCAAATCCCGCCCGACAATCGCATAATCGGCCGGCATCCCGATCACGGCAAAGTTGTCGATTGCGATGTGTTCCAGGTCAAGATGTTCGGCGCGAGCACCGGCCCCTCCGACGAGCAAGATGGAAATCGGCTGAAGTTCCAACGCTTCGGCAAGGCGCTCCGGGACGCAAGTCGAGTCGGCTCCGGAGTCGATGAGAGCCTCTACCGTTTCCGTCGACGAACCATTGGATACTCGGAGGTCGACGACAGGAGCCGAGGGGAGGAATTGCACCGAGCCGATACGGCTTCGGTATTCTGGCATTATCGCTGAACCGAGGGGGACGAGACTCGCAGAAACGGGTTGCCCTTTCCAACGTAGCCAAAATAGACGGAAGCCTCGCCGCAGCGCTCGAAGAACCGGGCGACGAGGGTCTGGAGATCCGCGTCGGAATCCACCACTTCTCCGCGATGAACCGCGACGAAGACTTCGTCGTAGCGCTCGCGAAGTGCGGGCGCGAGCCCTTCGAACGCGCTACGCTCGCTTTCGAAGCCGCTCTGGAACCTCAGGGCCTTTGTGGTTTGGCTCAACTCGAAATCCCCAGCACCATTGTAGCCCGTTGGGCTCGGCACCTGCATCAAACGACGGTCCGATTTCGCTGGGAGGCCGGGAGGGTTTGATGCGGGAGTTCGGAGAGAGTTGGTGCGGGTGGTGGTTTCTGTGACGTCATGGAACGTCCTTATCTATTCCGCGAGCAGCGCGTCGATCTTCGCGACGAGATTCTCGAAAGGCTGCTCGGTGCTAGGAGCGGGTGACAGCCGTCCCTCGCGATCGATGAGAAAGTTCGCGGGATAGCGTGCTGTCGTTCGATAAATCTCGGGCACGTCACCGTTGAGAGTCAGAAGTGGATAGCTTACGGAGAGGGTGTTCTCCGCGAAGTCCTGCTGGGTGGCGAGGTCCTCGGTAGATAGGCCGAATGCGATGAATCCCTGGTCGCGACGCGCTTGATAGAGCTTGTCGAGGTCGGGCATTTCCTTGCGACAAGGGGGACACCAGGTCGCCCAAATGTTGATGAGCACCACCTTTCCCTGGTGATCGGCGAGTCGGTGTGTCGTTCCGTTGATGTCGACCGTCTGGAACGGAGGAGCTTCTACGCCCTCGAGCGAGAGAAGTTCGGCTTGCTTCGCTCTCGCCATCGCGCCCTGGATGGGAACCCAGGCGAGGGAGACGGAGATCGAGGCGAGGACGAGGCCTATCACGCCGCGCATTCCGAGAGGCCCGCGTCGTTTCTCGAAGAACGCGACGACGCAGGTGAGGAGGAAAGGTATCGCCATCATTACCGCGGTAGTCGCGAGCCGGAAAACGAAATCGGCGTCCCGATCCGAGCTCGCCTGCGTGAGAGTCTGGTACGTGAACAGACCGAGGCCAGCGGCGGCGAAAGGCGCGGTGATGCCGATGAAAAGGGTCCGGTTGGAAGCGCCAGCGTTTCGGCTCATGACGTGCACGCTAACACGCACCGTCTTTGCGAGGCAATCGGACTAACATATCGCCAATCAAGCGGAGGGGCCATCCCACGACGTCGAGCCTCTCGGCGAAATGCACCAGCGGCGGTTTTGGAGGAAGGTCGATGCCGAGCAAGCGCGTCACGTCGAGGGTCTCGATCTCGGCCTCGCCGTTTTGGAGCGGCCACGGCGGATGGTGGATGTCGCCGCGGAAGAGCGCTCCGTCGTCGTTCGCGGCGTAGAGACAGTAGCGCTCCGTGAGCCAGCGCTCGAGATCCGAGCCTCGCGCGCGTCCGGTGCCGCGGTATCGAGCCGCGAAGCGGGCCTCGGGAGCGCCGCGGTGAGTTCTCTCCGAGCGGTAGTGGACGAAGCCGTCCCTCCGCGACGACGACATGCGCGCGTCGAAGTAGGGGAGATGAAAGAACCGGCGCGCACCCCGGACCGCGAGCCGGCTCGTCGCGTCGAGGCTGAAAAACCACACACCGGGCTTTCCCCCGGCCACGACGTACGTCCGCACGTTCAGCTCGACGAAGGACGACACTCCCGGGAGCGGTGGAACCCACCGCGGACGGACGCCGGTCATGTGAAAGGGTACGACACCGAGGAATGCCTCGTTCTCGAACGTGTCGAGCGTGAGCCCCGGGGGGATTTTCTCGCGCAAGCTCTCTGCCCGAACCGGCCAGTGGAGGAAGGCGAGATCGTGCCAGCTCATCGCCATGACCCAGGGGGAGGGCGGGAGAGGCCAGGGGCGGTGGTCGGTCTGCGCGAGCGCCGGATGCCAGAGCAGAAAGCTCGGCAAGTTAGCGGCCCCGGTTCTCGAGGTCCAGGACGTCAAGGAGAAACGCGTAGTCGAGAGCCGTCTCCCGGTGGTGGCGGTAGCGGCCGGAAGGCCCGTGGTGCCCCGCGTCCATGCTGGTCTTCAGCAGTATCCGCGCGTCCCCGGTCTTCGCCGCGCGAAGCTTCGCGACCCACTTGGCTGGCTCCCAGTACTGCACCTGGGAGTCGTTCAAGCCCGTGGTCACGAGAAGGTGCGGGTACTCCATGGGCTCCACGTTGTCGTACGGGGAGTACGAGAGCATGTAGTCGTAATACTCCTTCACCCTCGGGTCGCCCCACTCCTCGTACTCGCCCGTCGTCAGGGGAAGACTGTCGTCGAGCATCGTGGTGACGATGTCGACGAAGGGCACATGGGTCACGGCGGCCCGGAACAAGCCGGGCCGGAGGTTCAAGACCGCGCCCACCAGGAGACCGCCGGCGCTCGCTCCGAGTGCCGCGATCCTTTCCCGATGCCCGTAGCCCTTCTCGACGAGGTGCTCGGCGCACGCGACATAATCGGTGAAGGTGTTCTTCTTCTGAAGGAGGCGGCCGCCGTCGTACCACGGCCGTCCGAGAATCTCGCTCCCGCGAACGTGGGCGATGGCGAAGACGAACCCCCGGTCGAGAAGACTCACCGTCTCGAGGGAAAAACTCGGATCGTGGATGAGCCCGTAGGCGCCGTAGCCGTAGAGGAGGAGAGGCTTCTTACCGCGGGCTTCGAGGTCGCGGCGGTAGACGAGAGAGATGGGAACGAGCACCCCGTCTTTCGCTTCGGCGAAGAGCCGCTCGGTGACGTAGTGCGAGGGATCGAAGCCGCCTCCGACCCGGTCCTGCTTCAGGAGCGTTCTTTCGCGGGTCCTCATGTCGTAGTCGAAGACCGAGGGCGGGGTCGCGAGGGAGCTGTAGGCGAAGCGAACGACGCTGGTATCGGGGTCGTAGTTGTCGCCGAGACCGGCCGCGTAGGCGGGCTCGTCGAACGCGATCTCGTGCTCGCCTCCGCCGTCCCAGGGGACGACGCGAATCCGCCGCAGCCCAAGGCGCCGCTCCACCAGCACGAGAAAATCGCGGAAGACCTCGAGGTCCTCCAGGATCACGCCCTCGCGGTGGGCAACGACTTCTTCCCAGTTCTCGAAAGAGGGCGCTTCCACCGGCGCTTTGACCAGGCGGAAGCTCGGGGCTCCTCGGTTGGTGAGGATGTAGAAGTGATCGCGGTGGTGGCGCGCGGAGTACTCGTGATTGTGCTCCCGAGGCACGAGGACGCGGAGCTCTCCCTCGGGGTCGTTGGCTTCGAGGATGCGGTACTCGGTCGTGAGGACGTGCGCCGAGACCACGACCAGAAACCTCTTCGATCGGGTGCGCGAGAGCCTCAGGTGGAACGCTTCGTCTTTCTCCTCGTAGAGGAGGACGTCCTCGCCGGGGTCGGTCCCCAGGCGATGCCGAAAGACCTGGTAGGAGCGAAGCGTGGCGGGGTGCTGCTTGGTGTAGAGAACCGTGCGATTGTCTCCCGCGAAGGCGACGGTCCCGGTCACGTCCGGGAGGACGTCCTCGAGGAGCGCTCCGGTCTCTAGGTCCTTGAACCGCACGGTGTAGATGCGCCGCCCGCGGGTGTCGACGGCATAGGCGGCGAGCCTCTGATCGGGGCTCACGTCCGAAAAGCGCAGCGAAAAGAATTCGTGTCCCCGCGCGAGCTCGTTGCCGTCGAAAAGAACCTCCTCCGGCGCCTCGAGGCTTTCCTTCTTGCGGCAGTGGAGCGCGTACTCCTTCGTCGGTTCGTACCGATGGTAGTGGTAGTAACCGTCCTTCCGGTAAGGCACTGAAGAGTCGTCGGGATCGATGCGCGCGGTGATCTCTCTGAACAGAGTTTCCTGGAGCTCCCGAGTGTGCGCCATCGCCTCTTCGGTGTAAGCGTTCTCCGCCCGAAGGTGCGCAAGGACCTCGGGATCGTCCCTTCGATTGAGCCAGAAATAAGGGTCGTGGCGGACGTGGCCGTGGATCTCGAGCCTCTCGAGGATCCTCTTGGTCTCGGGAGGCCGCGGAGGCGGAATGCGGCTATCGATCGGTCGCTCCCGCGGGCTCGAGAACGTAGCGATTCTCGGTGACGGACTCGATCTTCTCCCTCGAGTAGAAGAGCGGGAAGTACTGGTGCTTCGCCCAGAGCTGGAACAGGTCGCGATAGTGCGGGCTTTCGGGGTTGCCCGACTGCCCGGGGGAGTTCGTGGCGACGGAGTTGTCCCAATCGGCGACGTCGAGCACCACGCGGAACGTCGCGCCCGAGGTCTGGTTGTCTCCGCTTCCGGTGTTGTTGAGGGTCGAGTCGTTGCCCCCCCGGGGCGCCGGTCCGACGTCGAGCTTCTTCCGGGTCTCGTCCGATACGGCCGCACTCAGCGGATGGTGAATGAGGACGTGCTTGAGCTTTTCCTGTCCGTAGCGCCAGGTGTTCATGTCCGCTCCGAGCCGCTCGGTGAGCTCCCCCACCGCCTCTTCGAGGCTCGCCTTCAGGACCGCGTCACGGCCGGCGATAGGATCGTCTCCGAACCGTCCGTCGGGAGCGGCGAGCCAGTCGATGAGCCGTTTGGTGTTCGGGCGGCCCAGTAGTTTCTGCGCCGCCTCGGGCACCACCTTGGCTTTCACGTTTTCGAGGAGTCTCCTCTCGAAGCTCACGTAGATCGCGGCGACGACGGACTCCTTCGCGAGGACGAAGTCCCAGTCGAGGAGCTTCGACAGCGCCTCCCGTGAGCGGGGCTCCGGGAGCTCGAGGTGGCGGAGGAGCGGCACCAGGTTTCGCGCGGGCACCGAAAGCTCGTCGTGCTGGAACTCCATCATGTCGACGAGAGTGAAGCGGCGTCCCGTCGAGAGAAGCTCGTCAACGCGAAGACCGCGCATCTCGTCGCCCCACTCCCAGTGGAGCGCCTCGGGATAAGCGAAGTCGTCCGGCACCATGAAATTGTTGGCCGTTCCCCAGTATCCTTTCTCCGGGTTCTTCACCTTGGGAAGCGCTTGAATCGGAAGATACCCGTCCCACTCGTAGCGTCCGTCGCCGGGAACGGGGACGAGGCCGCTCCAGTTGCGGCGGATGGGCGAGATGCCGACGGCGTGGTAGCCGATGTTCTTCTGGACGTCGCCCCAGATCATGTTCTCCGCGGGGATGCGGCTGTAGGCGCAGGCCTCCCTGAACTCTTCCCACGTCGTCGCCTGGTTCATGCGAAGGCTCGCGAGGTAGGGCGAGGAGCCGATCTCCATCCAGGCGGCGCGAAGGGCGTACGCCTTGTGATGC
>CAZKNR010000062.1:0-10075 GCA_964553925.1 uncultured Acidobacteriota bacterium | reverse complement strand
CCACGTAAGGATCTGTGAGGAATGGCGGGTCGCGGAGATCTCGAAACACTCGTCGAGCTGGCCCGAACCGGCAGCTCCGCGGCCTGGGGAAGGGTGTATGAGACTCTCGCGCCGTCGGTCTTCCGGATCTGCCGCAGGGTGCTCGCGTCCCGCGAGGACGCCGAGGACGCGACCTCCGAGATCTTCCTCAAGGCGAGAGTTCGCCTCGCGAGCTACGAGTCTTCCCGGCCCTTCACCCCGTGGCTCTATCGCGTGGCCGCGAACCATTGCTGGGACGAGATCCGGAAGCGGCGGAGCCGGGCGGAGCTCGATGACGGCGAGCCCGAGCTCTCGGCCCTCGAGGACGAAGCCCCCACTCCCCAGGAGGCTGTGCTCGCGATCGAGAGCCGCGATTCCCTCCGTCGCGTTCTTTCCGAGCTCGACGACCGCTCTCGTCTTGCGATCGTGCTCCGTTACTACGCCGACATGACCTACGAGGACATTGGACAAGCCCTCGGCATCTCTCCGAACTTCGCGGGAGTGCTTCTGCTGCGGGCTCGACGAGCGATGAGGAAAAGCCTGCGTGAAACACGTTGACGAGCTGACCCTCCTGCGCATGGTCGACGGCGAGCTGTCGCCGGAGCGTCGTTCTTCGACCCGTATCCACATCGTGGAGTGCGCCCCCTGCCAGGGAGCCTACGAATCCCTCAAGACCGAGACCGAGATCCTGCGCGCGACTCTTCGCGAGGACGTGGAGCCGCTTCCCGAAGCGTTGCGCGCCCAGGGAGGCTTCTTCTGGTTCGTGGCCGCGACTCTCGTTCTCGGCGGTCTCGGCGTCTCACAGTTCTGGAGCTCGGTCGTCGACCCCATGCTTCGCGGAATGGACAGCGTGGGCGTCGACGGACAGAGCCTTTTCACCGCTGTCGTCATCCGCGGTCTTCTGTTTCGAGGTTGGACGAACATGGTATCGACTCTGACGCAGCTCGCGCTCTGGATTTCGCTCCTGGTCGCGCTGGGAACGCTTGGGCTCTTCGCCTGGAGGCGGATCCGGACGTCGGCTCCCGCGTTTTCGATCCTCGCCGCTCTCACGGCCTTCTCAGCCTTTTCAGGAGACTCCGAGGCCGCGGTCATCGAGCTCGACCAGGACACCTACGTTCTCCCGGCGGGCCGAACGATCGAAAACGACCTCATCGTCGCCGGCGACATCGTGCGTATCGAGGGGACGGTCGCGGGCGACCTCATCGTTTTCGCCCGCCTGGTCGAAGTGTCGGGCTCCGTCACCGGCGACATCCTGGGCTTCGCCGGGAAGATCAACGTGACCGGCACGGTAGGAGGAAACGTTCGTACCGCAAGCGGGTCCCTCGATATCGAGGGGCTCGTCGAACGAAACGTCACCGCCGCGGGGGAGGTCCTCCGCGTTGGCCCCGGAGCCCACATCCGCGGAAGCTTTACCGCCGCCGGACGCGAAGCGATCCTGGCGGCCCCCATCGACGGCGATCTTCTGATCGCCGCGAAGACGCACCTGATCGGCTCTCGCGTCGGAGGCTCCGCGCTTCTCGCCGGCGAAAAGCTTTCGGTCGGCGACGGCGCTGAAATCGAAGGACCGATTCATTTCCATGGAGGGCACGAGCCGGAAGTATCCGCAACCGCGAAGCTCGCCTCACCCATCTCGTTCGAGAAAGGCGAGCAAGGCGAAGAGGACCAGGGCTTTCGCTTTTCCTGGCTCACCCATTTCTTCTTCTTCTGGGCCGCGGCCTTCGTCCTCGGCGCGGCCTTCGTCCTCATCGGCCCCGGCGCCGCCAAGGCCATCACCGCCGTCCACATGCCGCACCACGCGAAGAGCCTGCTGGTGGGGCTTCTAGCGTTCGGGGCGGTGCTGGCGCTAGCCTTCGGCTTGATGGTCACTCTCGTCGGCCTTCCCCTGGGCTTGGTGACGCTTTTCTTATGGGTGCTCGGCCTCTACGCGGCCCAGGTCTACGCCGGGCTCTATGTCGGGCAAGGGATCCTGGGCAGGCCCGCCGATCGGACCCAGCTCCTGGTGCGCCTCGCCGTGGGGCTTCTCGCTCTCCACATCGCCAAGAGCCTTCCCTACGCGGGGCACCTGGTCAACGTCACCGTAGCGCTCTGGGGATTCGGCGCCATCACGCTTTATCTCCTCGACGGGTTCGCCCGGAAGTCGCCCCCGGTGACCGCGGTTCCGGTCCCGGCGCAGGAGCCCGCGTGATCCGGAGCATTCGCGAGTACTTCGCCGCCCGGATCGAAAGCCAGGAGCACAAGGAGGCGTCGCTCGAGCTCGCGACTGCGGCACTCCTCATCGAAGTTTCCCGGGCCGACTTCGACGTCTCGGGCGAAGAGCGTGCCGCGATCGAAGAGCTGGTGCGGAAGAGCTTCGGACTCACCGAAGAGGAGACCCGCGAGATCGTCGAGCTCGCGGAGGAAGAGGTGGCTCGAGCCGTGTCGATCTACGAGTTCACCCGGCTCGTCGACAAGAGCTTCACGCCGGAACAGAAGCGGCACATCATCGGCCTCTTATGGGAGGTCGCTCTCACCGACCAGCGCATCGAGGCGCGAGAGGAGCACTTGATCCGCAAGGTCGCGACGCTCCTCCACGTGCCTCACGAGGTCTTCATCGCCGAGAAGATGGCGGCCCGGGACCGTCGGAAATAAATTCAGCGATGAAGTCCCCCACCTCGCGCGTCGAGCGCGCGCGGCCCGGCTCAGCCAGATCCGCGGTCACGACGCCCTCGGCGAAAGCGGCTTCGATACCGGTCTCGATGGCTCGCGCCTCGTCTTTCAGGTCGAACGAGTAGCGGAGCAGCATCGCCGCCGAGGCGATGGCTCCCACCGGATTCGCCATCCCGCGGCCGGCGATGTCCGGCGCGGACCCGTGCACCGGCTCGTAGAGGCCGATGCCGCTTCCGATGCTCGCCGACGGGAGAAGCCCCATCGAGCCCGCAAGCATCGAAGCCTCGTCGCTCAGGATGTCGCCGAAGAGATTCTCCGTCAGAAGGACGTCGAAATAGGACGGGCGGGCGATGAGCTCCATCGCCGCCCGGTCCACGAGCATGTGATCGAGCTCGACCCCGGGATACCCGCGGGCGACGTCCGTCACCACCTCGCGCCAGAGCTTGGAGCATTCGAGAACGTTCGCTTTGTCGACCGAAGTGACGCGCCCCCGCCTGCCCGAGGCCGCTTCGAACGCGACCTTGGCCACTCGCTCGACCTCGGAGACGCTATACGTCATGGTGTTCACGGCGCGGCGAGAGCCGCCCGTTCCCTCGATCCCCCGGGGCTCGCCGAAATAGAGCCCGCTGACCAGCTCTCGAACGATCAGCAGATCGACCCCCTCCAGAGTCTCGCGGCGGAACGGACTCCGGGGAGAGACGTACTGGGAAACGACCGGCCTCAGATTCGCGAAGCTATCGATGAGCTTCCGAAGCGAAAGAAGCGCTGCCTCGGGACGCTCGCTCGGGGGAAGGTGGTCGTGCCTCGGGTCCCCCACCGCGCCAAGCAGAATGGCCGTAGCACTCGAGCAGGCTTCGCGGGTCTCCTTCGGGAACCCCGTACCCGCGACGGCGAGCGCCGCCGAGCCGAAAGGAAACTCCTTCGCGTCGAGAACGTGGGAGAACTTGGAGGCGACGGCTTCGAGAGCCTTCAGCGCCTCGGAAATGACCTCGGGACCGATGCCGTCACCTGGCAGGACTGTGATCGGAAGCTTCATAGGCGGGAGATGCTATCAGAACCCACACCCCGACAATGAGGCTGTCTCTCGGCCTCGTACTGGTGAGCGATAACGTGAGGGAGTTCAAGCGCGTCGCCGGACTCAAGATCGAGAACTGGCGCGACGAGTGAGTCCTAAAAAAACGCGGGGGGCGCTTTCGCGCCCCCCGGTGTCCCGATGAGGACAGTTGCCAAAGGCTTTTTATGTGGAGTTGTTTAGGACAGGGTTCATGTAAGAGCAGGTTATATAAGCGGATTCGGTCGATGGATGGAAAAGATCCGGTCGTTCCCACGAGCCGGATCCATGGTGGACCTCTGACAACAATTCCTTCATCGGAAACACAGGAAAAAGCATTGTACAGCGAATGATTGTGTTGGGTAACGCCAATACTACAAGCACCGGTCATCGGTGTCAAGCCTTGTGTTACGATGACCTGCAAACGCCGGTCTTCACAGGGAGAACTTAGCCATGGGTCTTTTCGCGCGCATCAAGTCGCTCTGGTATGCGCTGCTGAACCAGTCGGTGACGGAGATGGAGGACAAGCACGTCATCGCTCTCGCCGAAGCGAAGCTCCAGCAGGCGACGGAGAAACTGAAAGATGCCCGCCAGGGACTGGTGAGCTATCAGGCGATGGTCCTCAAAGTACAGCATCAGGTTGCGACCGAGAAGACGCGCATCGTGAGCCTCACGGGACAAGTCAAGAGCCACTTGAGCGCCGGACAGGAAGAGATGGCGGGCGAGCTCGCGCTCCAGCTCGCGCAGGTCAAATCGGATCTCGCCGCCAACGAAGATCAGCTCGAGCAGCATCGCCAGAGCTACGAGAACAACCTCCTGAAGATGAAGGCCGCTCTCAACGACATCGAGGGGGCGAAAAAAGGGCTCGAGAAGAAGAAAGCCGCGCTCCAGATGGAGAAGGCGCTGGCGGAGGTCTCGGAGACCGCGGGGGCTCTCAATACCAAGTTCGACGTCTCGACCGACATCGGGAGCATCCTCACCCGGGTGGACGACCAGATTCACAAGGCGCGGGCGCGCTCCAAGGTCGCCTCCGACCTGAGCGATCAGGGAGTCGAGGTGCTGAAGGCAAAGGTGGAGGCGGAGAAGGCGCAGGCGCGCGAGGTCCTCCAGCAGTTCAAGATCGAGCAGGGCCTGGTCGAGCCGACGACCGCGCCGTCGCCGAAGACGGTGGGCCCGCAGAAGCAGGCGCTTCCCTTGTCGGGAATGTCGGAAATGTCGGAAAAGTCCGAAGAGACTTGATGACGGCGGCGGGTGTCCTTCCGAAAGGCGCTCCCGCCTGGGCGAACGAGCTCGCTTCGAATTACGTCCGCGGTGCTTCGAGCGTCTATCTCCTTCACGGGAACATCCACGACCTCGTGCCGGCGAACGGTTCGAATTTCGTTTCTCTCGAGCACTACCTCGCGACCGAAGTCTTCGGAACCCGCGACGTCGTCCTCGCCTACGATCGCGGAAGCGGAATCCGGTTTCTCGCTCCGGGCGCGCCCAAGCGGCGGGCGGCGATGCAAGAGGACTTCGAGAAGACCCTCCCCGCCGCCGATCGAGGCAGCCGCCCCAAGGATCCGAAACAGGTCTTCGAGCTGTTCGATCGCTACATCCTTCACAAGCTCGTCGAGGACCCGAAGGAGAATCGCCGCAAGAGCCTCGCGATCTTGATTCGTTATCTCGAGACCATCACCCCCGCGGTCGAGGGCTCGTGGCTCAGCGGGGAGCTCGGCGCCCACCTCATCCAGGTGCTCAACTGGGCCAACGACCCGTCGATCCGCTCGGCGGACGTGACGCTTTGCCTCCTCACCGAGAACCTGTCCGACGTCAATCCGCGGCTGGCGGAGAACCCTTTCATCTCGAAGGTGGAGATTCCACTCCCCGACGAGACTCTCAGGGAACGCTACGCGCGGCAGGCGTTGAACAAGAGCGAAAGTGCTTCGGCTTCGATCGCGCGCGAGTCGAACGGTCTCACGCTCGTCGGCCTCGGCCAGGCGGTCTCGAGCGCTTCCCCCGGGAGCGGGGATAGCGGGGACAACGGCGACGTCGACCTCGCGAGCTTGAGACGGGCGAAAAAGGAGCTGATCGAGAAGCAGTGCCTGGGTCTCGTGGAGTTCGTGGCGCCGCGGCACGAGCTCGACATGGTCGTCGCCGAGCGCGCGGTGAAAGAGCGCCTCGAGCAGGACGTCGAGCTCTTCCGGAGCGGCCGCTTCGATGCCCTCCCCATGGGCTATTTGCTCTGCGGCGTCATCGGGACGGGAAAGACGTTCACCGCCACGTGCTTCGCCGGAAGCCTCGGAATCCCCGCCGTCGTCTTCAAGAACCTGCGGAGCAAGTGGGTCGGGAGCTCGGAGGGGAACCTCCAGAAGGTGCTTTCGGTCGTGAAGGCGCTGAGCCCGGTCGCGGTCATCATCGACGAGGCTGACGCCGCACTCGGAACGCGCGCGGCCTCGGGCGACAGCGGGACGGGAAGCCGGATGTTCGCGATGATCTCGACCGTCATGAGCGACACCGAGTATCGGGGACGAATCTTGTGGATGCTCCTTACCTCGCGGCCGGACCTTCTCCCGGTGGATCTCAAACGTCAGGGGCGATGTGAAGTCCACATCCCCCTCTTTCCCCCTTCGACCGAGGACAGCCGGCGCGAGATGTTTCTCGCTCTCGCGAGGAAGGCGGGAGTATCGGTCGCCGCTTCGGGCGTGCCCCCCATTCCTCCCGGGCTTTCGGGCGCGGACATCGAGAGCCTCGTGGTTTCGTCGATCCGCCGCGCCGCGCTCCAGAAGTCTCTATCGCCGGGCCCGGAGATCTTCCGCGAGGCGCTCGCGCATTTTCGAGCGCCGGAGTACGGGCTCGAGAAGGAGCTCCAGGAGCTGGTCGCCGTTCGCGAGGCCACCGACCCGGCCTTTATCCCGGAGCCGCTCCGCAATCGCTACGCGAGCTCCGAGAAAGCCGGGGCGCTCGAGCACCGCATCCAGGAGATCCTCGCGCTCCTGGGGACGGCCTCCCGTTGAGGGACGGTCCGGCGCGGAGGACGATCAAGGCTTTCGCCCTCGGTGTCTACAACATAAGGCTCGCGCTCCATCGAAGTCAGAAACGCGCGGACATCCCCTACGAGCTCGGCGGCGCCTGCGTCCTCTGCGCGAAATGCTGCGAGGCGCCGGGAATCCAGGTGGGGCGGGTCATCTGGTATTTTCCCCTGCTCCAGCGGGCCTTCCTTCTCTGGCACAAGCACGTGAACGGATTCGAGATGGTGGAGAAGAACCGGGCCGATCGCGGCTTCATCTTTCGCTGCACTCACTTCGACCCGAAGACCCGGCGGTGCGACAGCTACCATTCCCGGCCGGGCATGTGCCGGGACTATCCTCGAGCGCTCCTGGAGCACGCCAACCCCGAGCTCTTCGAGGGCTGCGGGTTCAAGCCGGTCGCGAGAGATCGTGTCCAACTCCTGCGCGTCTTGGAGGAACAACCCTTGAGCGACGAGCAGCGCGCGAAGCTGAGAAAAGAGCTCTACCTCGAAGAGTGATTCACGGCTTTACGCCGGAAGGTCTTTGGAACTACCATGCCTTCATGGCTGATTACGTCCAGTCCCTGATGTCCGAGGTAAAGGCGAAAAATCCGGTCGAGCCGGAGTTCCACCAGGCGGTCCACGAAGTCGCCGAGTCCCTGGTGTTGGTGCTCGATCGGCACCCCGAGTACCGCGCGGCGAAGATCCTCGAGCGGATGATCGAGCCCGAGCGAGTCATCATGTTCCGCGTTGCCTGGATGGACGATCAGGGAGAAGTTCGCATCAACCGCGGCTTCCGCATCCAGATGAACAGCGCCATCGGGCCGTACAAGGGCGGACTCCGGTTCCATCCTTCGGTGAACCTGGGGATCCTCAAGTTTCTCGCGTTCGAGCAGGTGCTCAAGAACTCTCTCACCACCCTTCCAATGGGCGGAGGCAAGGGCGGATCCGATTTCGATCCCAAGGGGAAGAGCGACCACGAGGTCATGCGCTTCTGCCAGAGCTTCATGACCGAGCTCTATCGCCACATCGGGCCCGACACCGACGTTCCCGCGGGCGACATCGGCGTCGGGGGACGCGAGATCGGATTCCTCTTCGGGCAGTATCGGCGCATCGCCAACGAGTTCACCGGCGTCCTCACGGGAAAGGGCGTCCCCTGGGGCGGCTCCCTCATCCGTCCGGAGGCGACGGGGTACGGCGCCGTCTATTTCGCCGCCAACATGCTTCAGACTCGGAACCAAAGCCTCGAGGGGAAGACCTGTCTGGTCTCGGGAAGCGGCAACGTCTCGCAGTACACCGTCCAGAAGCTGAATCAGCTCGGCGGCAAAGCGGTCACGCTCTCGGATTCGAACGGCTGCATCTACGATCCGGAAGGGATCGACGACGAGAAGCTCCACTTCGTGATGGAGCTCAAGAACGTGCGGCGCGGCCGCATCAAGGAGTACGCGGAGAAATACAAGAGCGCCGCCTACACTCCCGCGGACCCGAAGGCGGGGATGAATCCGCTCTGGGACCGCAAAGCGGACTGCGCGTTTCCGAGCGCCACCGAGAATGAGATCAATGGCAAGGACGCCGCGAACCTCCTCGAGAACGGGGTCTACGTGGTCTCCGAGGGAGCCAACATGCCGTCCACCCCGGAGGCGGTGGAGCAGTTCATCGAGCGCAAGATCCTCTACGGCCCCGGGAAGGCGGCGAACGCCGGCGGAGTCGCGGTCTCGGGCCTCGAGATGTCCCAGAACAGCGCGCGCTGGGCCTGGTCGCGGGAGGAAGTCGACGGCAAGCTCCAGGTCATCATGAAGAACATTCACAAGACCTGCGTCGAGGCCTCGGATCGTTTCGGAACCCCGGGGAACTACGTCAACGGCGCGAACATCGGCGGGTTCCTGAAAGTGGCAAACGCGATGCTGGACCAAGGGCTGGTGTAGCGAAGAAGCATCCCAATCAATGCGCGTGCCCCATCGGACCGGGCGCGGGCGAGCCTCCCGTTCTCGGAAAGCTACGTTCGCGCTCAGCCCGAACGTAAAAACTTCCTTTGGCGACGACCGCGTCCCCGGGCTTCAATCCCTCGAGCACTTCCATCTCTTCACCGATGCGACGTCCAAGGGTTACACCGCGTTCGATGAACCGGCCTTTCTCCGTTTTGTCGACGAGATAGACCACGGATCGATCGCCCTGGAGCTGCACCGCTTCGCGGGACACCAAGATCGTTTCCGCTCCTTCCGGACCAGCGATCCGGAGGTCCACGTACATCGAAAGCCGCAGGCGGCCGTCGGGGTTCGGCACCTCGACGCGCACCTCGGTGGTCCGTGTTTGCTCATTGACTCGCGGGTCGACGTAGCCGACCCGGCCGTGAAGCTCGACGCCGGGGTAGGCGGGCGTCGTCAAGGTGGCGGGACTGCCGAGGGCCACCGCTTGGAAGTCGCGCTCGTACAATGCGCCCACGACCCACACCGTCGACAGATCGCTCACCGTGAACAACTCCGAGGAGGTGTCGACCACGAGACCGGGGTTGGCGACCCGGCGGATGACGATGCCCTCGACCGGCGCCGGCACGCCTACCGTGGCGCTAATCTGCTCCGGCGAGGTGAGCTCGGCGACCTGCTCCGGGTCCAGCCCCAGGAGCAGAAGCCGCGCGCGGGTGCCTTCCACCTCGGTCTCGTGTCGGGTGTGAATGGCCCGCACCTCCTCCAGCTCCTGGCGGCTCGCCGCGCCGATCGCAACGAGCCGCTCGGTGCGTTGCAGAACCTGGTGGTCATAATCGAACTCGGCTTTCATGGAAAGGTAGCGAGTCTGCGACTCCGCGAGATCGGGACTGAACACCGTGGCGAGCGTCTGACCGCTTCGAACGCGCTCACCGAGCACGACGGGCACGGTGACGACCCTTCCGTTCACCAGGGGCGTGACGGTCACCGTGCGATAGGCGTTCGGTTGCACGACCCCTGGGACCCGGACTTCCGTGGCCACGCTCCGTCGGGTCACGGTCGCGATCTCGACACCCGCCCGCTCGATGGCCTCCTCGTTCAGCGAGAACTCGAAGTCCGCCAGAGGCTCTGTGGGTGAAGCGTCGGCAGGCCCGGGCACAGCCGAAGTGACAGGCGTACTCTTCATTTCCCGTCGGCTCATGATCACCAACGTCGTGCCCGCGCCGATGGCAACGAGCGCGGCTCCGACTCCGCCGCGAACCAACCACACCTTCCACACCGTTCACCTCCTTGATTACCGGGACTCGCCCTGTGCCCTTCTCGAGTCGACCCGGGCCTGGTACACCTCGAGAAGGACCTCGGTGTAACCCTTCTCTACCTCGAGATAGCGCCGCTCTTCTGCGATGACGTCGAGGAGCGCCGAACGCCCCAACTCGTAGGACTCCCGCAGGA
>CAZKNR010000061.1:0-8964 GCA_964553925.1 uncultured Acidobacteriota bacterium | reverse complement strand
CGCAGTTACACCCAATTCTCCACTTTGAGGCCGGGTACCTGGCGGAATTCCTTCGCGTTGTTGGTTATCAAGCGCGCGCCAAGGCTCAAGGCCTGCGCTGCGATTAGCATGTCCAGCGGTCCGATGGGTCGCCCCTTCTTCTCGAGTATGGCCCTCAGGTCTCCGTAGGCGCTTGCCGCCTGACTCTCGAAGGGAGAGATGGTAAACGGCGCTAGGAACCGATCCAGCGCTTCCTGGTTCTGCTGGGGTCGCCCGCTCTTGCTCGCTCCGTAACGAAGCTCGGCGACCGTGATCACAGAAACGCCAACGTCATTGGCTCGGGTAGCGAGGAGTTTCTCGAGAACCTGGGCTGGTCTTTGCTTAATGATGTAGATGCAGATGTTCGTGTCGAGCATCGTATTCACGAGAATGCCTCCTCACGCTTCTGGTCGGAAGGCTGTCTTCTTCCTCCTTCCATGAAATCAGAGGAGAACCCATCGAGGCTCTCGATCAAGGGCGCCCACGATCTCCGTTTCGGACGAAGGACTAAGCTGTCACCCCTCTTTTCGACTTCAACCTCCCGCCCTTCGAGCTGGAATTCCTTGGGTATCCGCACCGCTTGGCTGTTGCCGCTGCGAAATATCTTCGCCGTTTTCGTCTTCATGAGAGTCTCCAAGTATGCACTTTAGTATATACAATAATGGATCGGCAGACAACCCTTCGCTGCTCGGGAAAACTGACCCACCTGCGCTCGGCAGAATCGACCCTAGCGAGTATCGGGATCCTGAGCACTCGGAGTGCGGAGCCCTCGAACGGGGCGAGAGGCGAAGGGAGCTTCTGCGGGGGTGCGAGCGCGCTCAAGGACCGTCTGCATGACCTGGTTCAGAAGGCTCTCCGGAATCACGATTTGCAGCAAGATCGAGTGTTGGTTGGGCTCGGGAATGTGGATGAGCACACGAGCGAGCAACTCGAGAGGGTTGAGGTTTCCGCGGCGTGGGTGTCGACGTAGGGAACAGGAACCCCAGGGGCCAACCAACCTTTATTATTACGACCACCTCGCCGCGACATTGGGTCCGGACGTCCCGTCCGTTGCCCTCGACGAGCTGGCTCAATTCGAGGTGTTGAACTTCACCGACGGACGGCGGACGGTCGCGGAGATCCGGGATGCGGTGTCGGCGGAGCTGGATCCGGTCTCGATCGAGGCCGTGACCGAGTACCTCGAGATCCTCGCCCGCGCCGGGGTCGTGCGGTTTCGGGAATGACGGCTATCTCGCGTAGAAATCGATCACTCTCTCGATCGCCCGCCGGCAGACGGTGCAGAACGCCTGGCTTCTCGTGAACATGATGCAGTCGACCTCGGGCCGGTAGTACCCTTTGGCCTCGTACATCGCGCCCTCGAAGGCTCCGATCTTCCCCAGGTATTTCTCCACGTCGAAGAGCCGGACCTCGAACTCCCGCACCTCGCGGAACAGAGCCTCCATCTCCTGTTCGGGGCGGCCCTCGGCCCGGATGCGGGCCCGGCGCTCCTGAAATTCCCGCTCGCGCCTTTCGAACTCCTCTTTTTGCCACGGGGTTGGGAGCGGAGTTTCCGCGTCGGCCAGGTCCTTCCATTTGAGCTTCTCGGGATCGAGAAGCGCGGTCGCGTTCGGCTCCCAGGGCTCGGTTTTGACCGTCGCGGGCGCGTAGGCCACGGGGGAGGTGTAGTACTCGTCGGCGAGCCCGGCGAAGTGATGTCCGAACTCATGGACGAAGACGTAGGGCGCCTCCGCACTGTCGGCGGCGACGGTGCCGTAGAGACCGAGGATTCCTCCGCCGCCGTAGGTCTCGTTGTTCGCGATGATCTCGACGAACTCGTAGGGGGCGAAAGAAGCGACGTCGCGAAACGCGCGGTTATCGAACGTCAGGACGTAACGTTCGGAGCCGAAGGCGTCGTACGTCGTGCCGAGGGGCGAGCGGCGATGGATGCCACTCGAGGGGCGGGAGATTCCTGACTCCGCGGCGAGGGGGCAAAGCGCCCAGACGTTGAAGTCCTTCCGCCTCTCCCGAAACGGCGACGTCTGGAAGAGGAGCTCCGCCAGCCGCCGAGCGTCCTTTTCGAACTTCGAACGCTCGGATGCCGTGTAGCCGTCGCCGAGAATGAGGAAGTCGACCTTTCCGGCCGATTCCCCGTTCTTCTCGATCTCGATGAGGGCTCCGGGCGGCGCCGGCTTCGAATGGTCGATGAACCGGTCCTCGGGATCGACGAGGGTCGACCAGATCTCGCGGAAGGCGTTGTCGGAGTCTCGCTTCTTGAGCACGACCTGCACCGTTGTCTCGGGGGCAGGAAAGCGCAGCGACTCGTGGAACGTCCGGTTCACTTTCGTCGCCTCTTCCGTCGTCTCCCACTCGCCGTAGATCGAAGCGAAGCCCCGGCTGAAGACGACGCGGTTCGTGGAGCGGTCCACGACCTCGAACAAGTACTTGCCGAGATTGGTTTCGTCGATCGCCTGCGCCGGGCTTCCGGGCCAGGGAAGTGGCTCGATGACGATGCGGTCGACGCTGAAGAGCTCCTGAGACGCGTTGCCGCTATGGTAGTAGTCGAGCCGCATCGTCGGCGTTCCCGCGAGCAAGGCTGAGAACAGAAGTACGAAGTTCATGGCAGGTAATCAGCGAATCGCGATCGGCCGTCCCGGCGAGCCGGTGGCGCCCTTGAAACGGATTGGGGTGAAGACGAAGAGGAACTCGTAGACCTGGTCGCGCGCGAGCTCTTCCAAAGTCAGGTTCTCCAGGTTGAAGATCCCGTTCTTCATGATGAGCTCCTGGTGCACGGGGAAAGCTTTCTCCGGATCGGAGCTGGGCGAAACTTCGGTCCCGGCCTGATCGCCTCCGACCATCGACGCCTTCCGCTCCACCACCCATTTAGCGACGTCGAGGCCGATTCCTGGGGGCTCGTGGGTGTACCGAGACGGATTCGTCCAGTATCGTGCCCAGCCGAACCGGAAGAGGATCGCGTCACCCGGACGGAGATCGGATTCCGAGAGGCCCTGCCTCTCGAGAGCACCGTGCACGTCCTCGACCGTCACCTCGTAGCGGTTCGGAAGGCTCTCGACGCCGGCGTATCCCGCGAGGTCGATGAGGATTCCCCGGGTCACGATGGGCTTCACGTTCTCGACTCCGAGCTTCTGAAGCCCGTAGGGGTTGTACATCTCAGTGCCCGTGAAGCCGTTGTAGTAGACGTCCTTCACCGTCCCGTCCGCCATGGGCATGCGCATCCCGATGTGACCGGGCCCGTCGAACTGCGTTCCCACCTGGCCGATCTCGGCGCAGAGGAACTCGTCGTTGGCGATAAGGGAGTTCGCTCCGGGAAACGAGTAGGTCGGGCCTCCGGGGCTGAGGAGCGCATAGGTCCTCTGGCCGAAGCTCGGCATGCTCTTCTCGTAGACCTGGCCCAACTCGTAGATCCTCCCGGTTCTCACCAGCCGAACGGCATCGAGAACTTTCTCGGGGGTGATCCAGTTGGAGCCTCCCGCTTGATCTCCCTCACCCCAGAGAGGGTTGGGCCACCAGGGCCCGGCATCGCGGGTCTGCGCGTGAAGGGCCCCGGCTTCAAGAGCCGCCACCAGGATTGCGAAGGCGAGTTTCATGGTTCTTCCCTCCGGGGCACTATAATGCCGGCCGATGGCCGATGAAACTCGCGACGACGAGGGAGCGCTCTTTTCCGCCGTCCACGAGCTCTTCACCGAACGGATTCCGTTCAACAAGCTCCTCGGCATCCACATCGATTCGATGTCGTTCGAGAGCGCCCGAATCCGCGTCGACTTTCGCGACGAGCTCGTGGGGAACTTCCTCCGCGGAAGCCTTCATGGAGGCGTGATCTCGGCGGTCCTCGATCTCGCCGGGGGGCTCGTGGCGTTCCTGTCGGCGCTGAAGAACGCGACGGGAGGCACGCACCAGGAGAAGCTCGAGAAGCTCGCGAACGTGGGGACGATCGACATGAGGGTCGACTACCTTCGCCCCGGGGCCGGCCGGCATTTTCTCGCCTCCGCCTACCTCCTTCGCTCGGGAAACAAAGTCGCCGTGACCCGCATGGAGCTACATAATAATGAGGACAGCCTCATCGCCGTCGGGACCGCCGCCTACCTCGTGGGATGACGATCTGGCTTCCTATCAATAGTTTGGCGTTTTCGTCGCGCTCAAACGACATAGCTCCTAGATAAAGGAGCATTCCACATGATTTCTACGATCGCTGCTGTAGTCGGTTTTGTGGCCTATCTCTCGATATCCGAGAGCGCGCCCTACGAGATGCTCGACCTCGCGCGGGAGGTCGCGCTCGCGAAAAGCGCCGGCCTTCCGCCCTGGAACGAGGAAGCGACCCTCTACGTCCTTGGGCCGGAAGGCTATTCGAAGGCGAAGGAAGGCACGAACGGTTTCGCCTGTATGGTGGGCCGAAGTGAGCCGGGAACGCGCTGGCCCGTGTGCTTCGACAAAATCGGGACGGAGACGATCCTCCCGCGGTATATCCGCGAGGCCGAGCTGCGCCTCCACGGCAAGACGGAGGAAGAAGTACGTCAAGACACCGCGCGCCGGTTCCTCTCGGGTGAGTATCGCGCACCCAGCCGCACAGGGATCTCCTACATGCTCTCGAAGGAGGCCGTAACCTCGAATGGCAAGGACTTGATCCTGGCGCCGCCTCACCTGATGATCTACGCTCCGAACGTGCGAAGCGAGGAGATCGGCGTCGTGGACGGAAACGCGCATTCCCCCATGGTGCTCTTCGAGGGAGATCCGCACGGCTACATCATCGTGTTCGTGCGCGACACGCCGCCGGAGCTGACGAACCTCGGTCCTTTACCGAAGCCGGGGAAATGAAAGAGGCGGACGAGGAAGATCGTCTCGTCGAGCGGGCGCGCGGCGGCGACAGCGCGGCCATCGGAGCACTTCTCGAGCCCTGGAGAAAACCTCTCTTCGGCTACATCTATCGCATGGTCACGAGCCGCGAGGACGCCGAGGACTTGCTCCAGGAAACGCTGCTGCGCTCGATCGAGCAGATCCCCCGGTTCCGCGGCGAAGCCCGGTTCAAGAGCTGGCTCTTCGGCATCGCGACCCACGTCTCTCTGGATCACCTGAGGAGGAAGAAAAGATGGCGGGTCGAGACCCAGCTCGAAGGTGAGGCCCGCGCCCGCGCCGATCCCGAGCGCATGGCCGGGGTGGGCGCGATGATGGCGCGGCCCGACTTCTCGTTCGAGATTCGCGAGCACATCGCCTTCTGCTTCTCGTGCCTCGCCCGCTCCCTCGAGCCCGAGAAGCAGGCCGCTCTCTTCCTTAAGGAAATGATGGGGTTCACCGCCGAGGAAGGGGCCTCGATTCTCGGTCTCTCGGAGCCGAAGTTCCGCCACCATCTCGCAGCCGCCCGAAGCTCGATGATCGAAGCCTACGAGGGGATGTGCCAGCTCATCAACAAGACGGGCGCCTGCTGGCAGTGCCGGGGCCTACGGGAGATCGCCCCCAAGTCGAATCAGGGTCCCGATCTCGTCCAGATCGAAGTGAGACCCGGAGTGCCCGTCACTCCCGAAAACCTCTTCGAAGCCCGGCTCGATATCGTCCGCACCGCAGATCTGGAAGAGGGTCGTACCCGAACCCTGCACGAGGACTTCTTCGACGCCGTGACTCACAGCGAAGAATCCATGTCCGCTTGAGCGGCGGCGGGCCCGAATGTGGTACCATGCAAGGACCATGTTTAGGAAGCCCAGACGATGAAGCTCGAGGAAGACATCAGGCCGGTCACCTACCTGAAGAACAACGCTTCGCAACTCGTTCGGGACGTCTCGGAGCGAGGCCGCACCGTGACGATCACCCAGAACGGAAAGGCCAAGGCAGTCCTGGTGGACGTCGCAACCTACGACCGCTGGAAGCAGGCCACGATCCTGATGAAGCTCATAGCTCATGGAGAGGCGGACGTGGCGGCAGGGCGAACGCTCTCGGAAAAGCAAGCCTTCGAGCGCGCCGAACGTGCGATCGCGCGCGCTCGGAGAGATGAGTAGTCGCCGCTACCGGGTCATCTGGACGGAAACGGCTTCACGGGATCTCGAAGGAATCGTCGCGTACATCGCGGAGGACTCAAGGCAACAAGCCAAAAAGGTCCTGAAGCAGATTCGTGGCAAAGCGGCCACGCTCCGGTCGAGCCCTTCGAGAGGTCGAATCGTACCGGAGCTCTTCGACTTCGATTTGCGAAGCTGGCGCGAGATCGTCCTTGCCCCATGGCGCATCGTTTATCGCATAGAAGGTAACCTTGTGTTCGTCGACTCGATCATCGACGGACGCCGCGACGTGGAAGAGGTCCTGATGCGACGTCTTCTGCGCTGAGTCGCCGTTATCGGCGTCACCCACGATCAACGCCTACCGCCGCTCGGCTCGTTGAAACTCGGTCCAGACCGAGTAAACCTTCTTTACACTTCGGCGCTGGTTTCGATCACAGAGGGCACACCGCCCGCTCCTGCGCTAGCGCGACCTGTGGTCGAGCCCTCCAGGTCACCGCTCGCGGCGGAGCCGCATTGGGTGCGTCTCCGTCGCGCTGTGTTAGTATCTGCCGCGTCGTGAGGAGTAAAGCATGATCGCTCTCGGGAAACACGCGCTGGTTGCCTCGCCGTTCTTCATCGCGCTTCTCTCCTGTCGCGCCGCCGTTCACGAGCCGCCGCCAATTCAAGTGGTCCGGCTGGTTGATCTCTTCCCCTCCGCCGTCGTTGAGGGAGGCGCCGGCGCGCCCTCCGAGATCCCGCCGACCGAGTGGCGATTCGAAGCCGGGGGCGATCTCGGATGGAAGGCGGGCGTGGGCGTCACCGGCCTCCAGGTCCGCGAGGGCCGGCTCGCGGGGACCACAAACACGGACTTTCCCATCATCCACGTCGAACGGACGTCAGGGCTCGACGAGCCCGACGTTCTCCACTCGGTGGAAGTGCGGGCGCGCGTCTCGAAGGGCGGGAACCTGGAGATGATCGTCGTCGGAGAGAGGGATCTGGACCTCGGCGCCTCCATGAGTCGCTCCCGTCTGTTTGGATGGCCCTTCAAGACACCGGTCGTCCCCGGGGACGATTTCCAGACGTACACCATCACCCATGCCGACTCCCGGATACCCTCCTTCTCCGCTTCGACCACGCGCCACGTTCTCCTCCGCCCGGTGGATCAGACCGGAGCGGAATTCGAGATCGAGTCCGTTCGTCTCGTCTTCCGGAAGGAGCACCTCCAGAGTATCCCTTCGGGTGTGAGCTGGCAGGGATTCGGCGATGTCTACCGTGAGACCCTCGTGACCCGCTCCCCCGAGAGCGCGCGCTTCGAGGTCGACCTCCCCTCTCGGCCGTGGCTCGATTTGTCCGTGGGCACCGTCGAGGAGGGTCCGGTCACATTCCGGGTCGAAGTCGAGGAAGGGGGTAAGCGCGAACGCCTGCTCGAGAAGACCGTGACGACCGCCCACCGCTGGGAGCCGGCCCCGGTAGCGCTCGACGGGTTCGCTTCACGCCGAGTGACGGTCTCGCTTTCGGTTTCGGCGCAAAACGATGGAGCCCTGGGCTTCTGGGGAGCGCCCGCGGTTCGAGATCGAGTTACTCCGTCGCAAGCGACGGGCCCGCGCCCGCCGCGCGGCGTCATCCTGTTCGTCGCCGATACCCTACGCCGAGATCACCTGAAGGACTATGGATACCCTCGGGACACCGCGCCGCACCTGTCGCGACTCGTCTCCGAGGGCGCCCTGTTTCGAGACAACCAGTCGCAGGCAACGTGGACCAAAGTCTCGGTGTCCTCGATCCTCACGTCTCTCTATCCCACGACTCACGGCATCAGGAAGAGGACCGATCGAATCCCGGCTTCGGCCACCACCCTCGCCGAGATCTATCGTCAGGCGGGCTATGCGACGCTTTCGTTCTCCTCCACCCCCTTCACTGGAAAGGGGACCAACTTACACCAGGGGTTCGAAGAGCTTCACGAGCGCACGTCGCTCGAGCTGCCCGACGGCGTGAGCACCAGCAAAACCGGCCGCGCCTACCTGGATCGACTGCTTCCATGGCTCGAAGCGCACCGGAACCAGCCATTTTTCATCTTCTTCCACGCCATGGATCCCCATAGCCCCTTCGAGCCCTACGCTCCTTACGAACGCACCTGGGCGAGCCCGGAAACCAAAGAAGCGCACGAGCGTGAGACCGCGCGGGTCCTTCCGTTCATCAAGGACGATTCCATGAAGCAGCGGAAGCTCCCCTCACGCGAAGAGCTCGAAGCCGCGGGACTCGACCCCGATCGTTTCGTCGAGAGAGAGCACGACTGGTACGACGGCTCCATCCGCGCTCTCGATACCGAGCTGGGGCGGCTTATGGAAGCCATCGACGAGCTCGGTCTCGCGGAGGAGACTCTCATCGCCTTCATCGCCGATCACGGCGAGGAGTTTCTGGAGCACGGCCGCCACTGGCACGGCAACAACGTGTACGGCGAGATGACCAACGTGCCGCTCGTTCTTTGGGCGCCCGGGCGAATTCCCGCGGGAACGGTGGTGACGGAAACGGTGCAGTCGATCGACCTCATGCCGACGCTCGTCGAGCTGAGCGGCCTCGAGATTCCCGAAGCCGCCCAGGGCCAGAGCCTCGTGCCTCTCTTGACGGGAGGCCGGGAACGCTTTCGTTCGCTGCCCGCTTTCAGCGAGCGCTTCCGGCAGGACGAAGACCGGCCCTCCGCGAACTCCATCGCCGTCGTCGCCGAGGGTTTCAAGCTCATTCACAACCTCGATATCCCCAAAGACCAGCCCAACTATCCTGAATGGGAGCTCTTCGACCACCAGAAGGACCCGCTCAACCTCGTCAACGTCGCGGGCGAGCACCCGGAGGTGGTCGAGCGGCTGTCTCGACTCCTCGAGGACTGGTACAAGTTCGCTCAAGCGGCGAAGCTCCCCTCAGACGAAGGAGTCATCGAGACGCTGAATCCCGAAGAGCTCGAGCGCCTGAGAAGCCTGGGTTACGTGCAATAACC
>CAZKNR010000060.1:0-7025 GCA_964553925.1 uncultured Acidobacteriota bacterium | reverse complement strand
TCGGACCCGAAGGCGGCGATCGCGGCGGCCGGCTCATGTCCTGGGGTCCGCCTGCGGTCGTGATGAGGCAACGGCGGTCACAAACCGGGAAGTTCCTGCGGGAGCGCCTCGAAGGGGCGCGGGTCAGCGCGGCGTCTTAGTTCCAATACGGGGAAGGTTCATCCGAAGGATTCTCAAGCCGCCTTTACGTTGGATGCTTGATCGCCCTTGGGACCTTGGGTCACTTCGAGCTCCACCTGCGGGTCCTCACGGAGCGAGCGAACCCCACTGCCGGCGATCCCGGAAAAGTGAACGAACACGTCACGGCCGTCTTCACTCTGGATGAAGCCGTAACCCTTCGACTCGTTGAACCAGTGTCCGCGAGATGATGGCGGCCGCCGTCGAAGAGCCCAACGCCCGCCGGGCATGGTGGCCGTTATCCAGACCTTCGGCTCGTCTTCCAAATCTCTCACGTCCGCCGAATGCAAACGCCTTTCCGTTTGCTTTTGCCCCCTCGTAGCCCGAGACGAAGTGGGGGATGCCCTACGTGGGCTCCACCGGGAAAGGATCGAGAGGCGCCCAAACTCTAGACTTGCAAAGCTATCCCCGGTTAGGCCCGACGCCTGAGTGGGGAATGGTTCTTGCTTAGTAGTACCAACGCCGCTGGTGTCAGTGTGAGAGTACATCCCAACAAAGAAACCCGGGGCTGGAGCGTCGCGCCCACCGCCCTCGTCTGGGCGTGGTCCCTTTTGAGCCTGACCTCAGTGCTCTGGGCCTCTGGTTTCACTGCGGGAATGGTCAAACGAGTCACCGTCGGCCCGTTCGACGCCGCTCCCATCGTTCAAGGCGATCCCAACAACGCCTTCAGCCTCGTCGACGATCTTCTCACGTACTCCCGCGGGAGCCAGGTCGCGGGGAACTTCTACACCAACGTGGATACCGACCAGGGCTCGGCGGTTCTCTGGTGGACCCCCGAGTACGCGTCGGCAAGTCTCTCCGGCGCGGGAGACCACTACCTCTGGTACGTGAACGCGGCGTATTTCCTCGCCTACGAGTACGACACCGACCGCTTCCACTTTCGCGCCGGTGGCCAGAGCTTCACCGTCGCCGCGGCGCTCAACGCGGGAACTGCCTACTGCCTCGTCGCTCGCTGGGACACGAGAAACTTCCTCGACGGGGTGAACTACCTGGCGCTCAGCATCGACGGTGTCACGACCTTCGGCGCCACCACGGGCCCCACCGCCTCCGCTCCCGGCACCAACGTCGTCGTGGGCTCCGACGGCACGACCGGGGCGGCGTCGGGAATCCTGGAAGGGCTCACCTTCTACCGCAGGCCGCTGTTCGATGGCACCCGAGGGATCGACATCGGCGGTGGAAACGAAGTCGCGCTCATCTACAACTCCGGCGCCGGCGCCGACCCGGCAGAAATCACCGGATCCTGGGACGTCGTCATCAACGTCCCGACGAACTCCCAGACGGGATCGCTCGTGAGCGGCGCGGGCGAGGCCTGGAGTCATCCCTCCCTGTCGAACCTGATTCCGGGAAACACCAACCGCGGTGGGTTCATGCTCGCGGGCACGGCTGCGACCGACGGCTGGAGCAGCGAAGGCACGCCGGCCTCGGTCACCGCCCTCGCCGCGAGCGAGAAGATCTTCGCGGGAGGCTACAAGACGACCTCCTCGGGGGCCAACGAGGGAATCTACCAGGACGTGGGCGTGAGCGCGGGAAACGACTGGGTGGTGAGGGCTCTCGCGCATTCTGACGGCACCTGCGTTCCGAAACTCATTCTCTACAACCAGACTGGCGTCGCCGAAATCGGAAGCCTGACCGGCACGACGACCTCGACCCGAGGAGGACCGGACGCTCTCGTTTTCACCGGAGAGGCGCCCGCGGGGTGCACTACGCTCCGCGTCAAGCTAGTGAACACCGCCGCGACCGGCACCTGCTACTGGCACCAGGTCGAGCTTCTCGCCAACACGATCACGAACCCGTCCATGGAGAGCTGGCAGGGCACCAACCCCGACATCCCGGTGAGCTGGGTCAACGAGATGATCGAGGCCGGCGCCCCGACGCGCGAGACCGTGACGGTTCACTCCGGCACAGCCTCCTTGCGTTTGAACGGAGGGCCCGACCTCGACCGAGCCGACTACAACCCGGGCTTTGGCACGGCGGGCGACTTCCGCGCCTACGGCGTTTTCTCCCGATGGTCTTCCGGGCAGGCCTCCTTCGCCGCCTTCGGCGGAGACACGGTGTGGTTCCGGCAAAGCTCGGCCTCGACGATGTTCGATTTTCCGGTCGGTGCGGATCCGGGAGCGTGGAAGAACCGAATGGGCGTGAGCCGAACCGACGCCGTCGGCGATCCGAACTTCTTCGTCGGACAGTTCAACGTGGCGGGCGACTTCCTCATCGACGACTTCTACGGCGTTTCGCTCACCGCGGTGTCCTTGAGTGTCACTCCCGCGAGCAACACCATGAGCTTGGAGAACACCACCGAGTTGCGCGTGGACGGCCGCGACGTCTACGTCGAGAACGGTGTCGGCGAGATGACGACCACCGCCGGCCTCGTTGCTTTCGACTGGCGTCCGCGCCACAGCCCGGCTCAGGCGGTGAGCTTCGCCGAGACCACCGCCGATGAGGCGTACATCGCGGCGTTCCTGGGAGACGCGAACGATTACATTCAGGTCTACTGGGACAGCGTCAATACCATTCGAATGAGATACAGCATGAACGGGACCACCGGCACCGGAACCTGGAATGCTGGGGCGGTCATCGTCGGAGGCACCCAGTATTCACTCGAGGTCGCTTTCACCGGCGGTGGGTCCATGACCTTCAAAGTCGACGGCATCACCCGCATCACCCTCGCCGCCATCCCCGCGGCCTTTGGAACGGCGGCCAACAACGTCTACTACGGATCGAGCTTCAGCGGCACGCTTCAAGGCGACGCCACCATCGACCTCAACACCACGGCCGTCGAACTCCGGTCGTTCACCGCCCAAGGGGGCGACGGAGCCGTCGCGCTCTTCTGGGAAACGGCCTCCGAGCTCGACAACCTGGGGTTTCACCTCTACCGGGCCACGGCAGCGGAAGGCGTCTACGAACGGATCACCGTGATGCCGATCCCGGGGCTCGGCGCCTCGCCCGTCGGGGCGCGCTATAGCTACACGGACTCCGGACGCCAGAACGGGACGACGTACTTCTACAAGCTCGCGGACATCGAGACGTCCGGCCGAACCGAAGAGCACGGACCCGTGGCGGCGACACCCGCTGCGAGGGCCACCGGGCAGGAAGAAAGCTTGCCGGAAGCGGCCCGCATCACCTACGGGGACCCCGAGGCCACGTCGCTCCGAGTGCTCGCGCGCCGACAGGGTGGAGTGACGCTGGAGCTCGCGACGGGAGGCTTCTACGCCGAGCCAGGAGAGGACGGAAGTGTCCGAATTCAAATTCCCGACTTCATCGAGACCGCTGATGCCGGCGCTCCCAGCATTCCCGTTCGGCAGACGTGGATCGAGGCGGCCGTCGGACGGCAAGTGCGAATCGCTACCGTGCGAGCGAGCGACGTCGTCGACTTCTCGGGCCTGCGACCGTCGTGGGCGGAAGCGCCCGAGCTCGTGGCCCACGCGATGGGGACGGCGCACGCGGGATCTCGTCGGCCGAGACCGGGAGTCGCCTTGGAGACAGCAGGACTCTACCCTGAGGAAGCGGCGCGGCTCGCCGGCACGGCGTTTCAAGGAGAGAACAAGAAGGCCCAAATCGAGCTCGCTCCACTTCGATGGGACGCTGCGGGTCGCCGGCTCCTTCTGGCGCGGCGCCTGGTCGTCGACGTCTCTTTCAGCGGGCGTGAGCCGAGCGAGCGCCTCCTCGACCCGCGAAACCTTGGCCGCGGGCGAAGGCATCGGGAATCGGCAGGTCACACGGACACGCCGGTCATCACCCGCATGGCCACTCGAGAAAAGGGTCTGTATCGGGTCGCGTTCGAGGACCTGTTCGGAAGAAGGCGCCAGTCCCTCGCTACCGATTCGTTGCGCCTGAGCCGGCTGGGTAGTTTGGTCGCCTATCACGTCGAGCCGGACGACGGCGTCTTCGGACCTCGCTCGACGCTCTTCTTCGTGAGCGAGGGAGAGTCGCTGAATCGCTACGGACCGGAGGCGGTATATGAGCTGGCGGCCGCGAAAGGGGCGAAGATGCCAGTCGAGGAGGCATCCCCGGCAGGCTCGCCCGTTCGGTTCCTCTGGCACGTGGAATCGCGCGAGGAGAACCGTTACTACCAAGCGGGGCTCATGAGCGCCGAGGATCCGTGGCTCTGGGAGCTGCTGTTCGCGCCCTCGACCAAGAGCTTCCCGTTCCACGTCGATGGGCTTGCGACGGTCGCCGAGCCTGCCCGGCTCACGCTCTCGCTCCAGGGCGTGAGCGACGGAGGGGCTTGCCCCGACCACCATGTGCGCGTCTACGCCAACGGATCTTTGGTTGCCGAAACCAGCTGGGACGGAAAGGCGGGGCGTCGGATCGAAGCCGACCTTCCGCCCGGCCTCCTCACGGAAGGAGAGAACGTTCTCGCCATCGAGAACGTGGGCGACACCGGGGCAGCTTACTCGTCGGTCATGGTCGACCGTTTTTCGGTGGCCTACCCGCGAGAGTTGCTGGCGGAGTCGGGTGGGCTCGAGGGAAGGCCCAGTGAATCGGGGATTGCCGTAGCTTCCGGCCTATCACCGGGGAGCTTCGTTCTGGACGTGACCGAAGATCCCCCGCGGTGGCTTCGCGGCATCGAGTTCATTCCTGAGGCCCAGTCTCGCTTCAGCGTGGGGGCAGGACGGAGCTACCTGGCGTCGAGCCCGGAAAAAGTCCTTCGCCCGAGGGTCCTGGCCGCGTCCCCGAGCCGTCTCAAGAGCGGGAGGAATCGGGCCGACTACCTGCTCATCGCCCCTCGCGAGTTCCTGGGTGTGGCGGCGCCGCTACTCGAGCATCGCCGACGTCAGGGCCTGGTGGCGCGGTCGGTGGCGGTCGAAGATCTGTTCACCGAGTTCGGCTACGGAGAAGCGCGGCCCGAAGCCATTCTCGAGTTTCTCTCGTATGCCTACCATCACTGGCGCCCGCCCGCGCCACGCTATGTCCTTCTCCTGGGCGACGCCACCTACGACTTCAAGGACTACCTGGGGACCGGCACTTCGAATCGCGTGCCCCCGTTCATGGTGAAGACCCGATACCTCTGGACCGCATCCGATCCCGCTTACGCCATGCTCAACGGAGACGACTCGCTGCCCGACGTCGCCATCGGACGCCTGCCGGCAGCGACCCTCGACGAGGTGAGCATACTGATCAGAAAGATCCTCGCCTACGAGTCGAGAGACGCCCGCCTCTCGGATCCCATCGTGCTCGTCGCGGACAATCCGGATGCCGCCGGAAACTTCGAGGCTCAGGCGGACGAGATCGCTTCGGAGCTGCTCACCGGCCATGAAGTGAAGAAAATCTACCTTCGGGAGCTCGGTGCCGCCCCGGCAAGGGCCAGCGTGGTCGCGGCCTTCGACCAGGGCGCGAGTGTCATGAGCTACCTGGGCCATGGCGGGATCCAGCTATGGGCTTCGGAAGGTGTTTTCGACAACGATGCCGTCTCTTCGCTGGGAGTCCAGCCTCTCCAACCGCTTCTCCTGACGATGAACTGCCTGAACGGCTACTTCCATTTCCCGTATTTCGATTCGCTCGCCGAGAAGCTCCTGAAGTCGGAAGGAAGAGGTGCGGTGGCGGCGTTCTCGCCCACGGGACTCAGTCAGAGCGCGGCTGCGCAGCGCTACCACAAAGCGATTTTGAAGGAGATTCTCTCCGGAGCTCACGCGCGCCTGGGGGACGCCGTGGCGGCGGCGCAAGCCGCGTACCTCGAATCGGGAGACTCCGCGGAGCTGCTCGGCATCTACCACCTGCTCGGCGATCCCGCTCTGTTACTGCGCTGAGGGGCTTTGTCCCGTCACGCTCCCGCCACGTTACTCTCGGGTTTGCGGCAGTGGCGCGGGCGCGGGCGGATTGGAAATGATGCGGCAACGGCGATCTCTAACCTAACCGGGAGGAACCCGATCGAGCCCGATGGCGTTAGGCCGAAAATGAACTAAACTGGCAACCTGAACGTCAGCGTGCACGTGCCAAGACCCAACTTTCGAAGTTGCTCGATCTTGTCGAGGATGGCGAGCCGGTGGTGATCGAGCGGCACGGACGCCCGGTGGCGCAGCTCGTGCCCGTGCGCAAGCGGCGCGCGTCGGCACTAGGCGCCATGCGGGGGCAGTTCACGATGACCGAGGGCTGGGAACGGGCGCGCACCGATGAAGAAGCCGACGCGTTCTGGAGCGGCCGCTAAGTCCGCGCATCTGCTCGACACGAGCACGCTCCTGTGGGGATTGGGCTCTCCTGAACGGCTGTCGCCACGCGCACGTCGTCTCGTCGATTCTCAAACTGCCTTTACGTTGGACGCTTGATCGCCCTTGGGACCCTGGGTGACTTCGAACTCCACCTGCTGGCCCTCGCGGAGCGAACGAAACCCACTGCCGGCGATCCCGGAAAAGTGAACGAACACGTCACGGCCGTCTTCACTCTGGATGAAGCCGTAACCTTTCGAGTCGTTGAACCACTTTACCGTCCCTTTGGCCATGCCCGATCTACCTCCTCTTGCCGCTTTCACCCTGTCGATGCCGACGGGGGTAAGGTGTAGACCTTGCGTTGGCAGAAGCGAGAATGCTCGTCAAAGACAAGAACCAACTACACATTACGGGCGGCATTATAGCATCGAGAAATTTGCGAGCGGAGCGAGCCCGGCCGGGAGGAAAGCGGTTGCGCCGAAGGCGCGAACCGCGGGAATCCGGCCGTCCTTCCCCGAGCGAAGAGCGAGGGGAAAGAGCGAGCCGAGGAGGCGAGCGAGCCCTAGTTTTGGTGGCCCCTCTCCTCCGGAGAGGAGAGGGGCTTCCGAGGGGGCTCGGGCGTTCGGCGGTTCAGGCTGGTCCCGGACGAGGAAACTCTGCGCTTTTCTGTTGCTTAACTGATCAGGGTGCAGGAGCGTGGGCTCAAAG
>CAZKNR010000059.1:0-20041 GCA_964553925.1 uncultured Acidobacteriota bacterium | reverse complement strand
CCAGCGGCCGTCGGCGCCGCGGGCCGCTTTCTCCCACTCGAGCTCGGTGGGAAGCGCGTACTCCCGCCCGTCGAGCGTCGATCGAAACGCGCAGTAGGCAACGGCGTCGTGCCAGGAGACGGAGACCACGGGGAACTCCGGGCTCCAGCGAAAGCGCCCCGTGCCTTGAGGGAGCGCGAGGCGTCCGTGCTTTCCCTGGTGGTCCTGGTGGAAGTAGAAACCTCCGTCGGGGCTGCGGCGAGGCGAGCGGCGAAGCGCCTCGTCCGGATCGGCTCGTGCCAGCTCCTCGAGAAAATCGAGATACTCCCGCACCGTCACCGGGGCTTTAGCGATGAAGAAATCTTCGAGCTCGACCTCGGCGCCCGGAAGCGACCATCCGCGAACCTCTTCATCGCCTCCGGCCTCGAAGCTCCCCGACGGCACGTGAACGAACCCCTCTCCGATCTGCTTTTCGGAGAAGAGGCGCACCGTGCCGCGCCATTGTCGAGTCCGCGAGATCAAGACCGGATATCGGGTCTCGCGATGTCCGTCCTTCTTCAGGACCGCGAGGTAGCTGCCCATGGGTAGCGCCATGGGGCCCACGGGCGCCGTCCCGAGATTCCGGGCGTCCGTAGTTGAGAGGACCAGTCGCTTCTCCTCGAAACGGTAGAGAGTCACGTCCGCACCCGCGGGCGAGGAGTCGAGGAGGAGCGTCCCGTCGCCGCGGAGCTCCCGCGCGTAGCGTCCGTCGTGGAACGAAGAGACGAGCTTTGAGAAGAAGTCCCGGCCCGCGAAATCGCGGCGCTGCTCCGCTTCGCGGAAGCGATCCCAGTAGAATTCCGCCATGAAGCGGCGGGCGTCTGGGTGCGCCGGATCGTGGCCCAGGGCGGCGGAGAGCGTCATCACCACTTCGGACGCCGCCTCGGCGAGGGCGGTTCGAAGGCTCGCCACCTCGTCCTCTGATTCGAAGAGCGGCGATTTCTCCTCGACGCTCTGCCAGTCGTGATAGCGGTGCCTCAGGTCTTCTACCTGTTTCAGAGATTCCTCGACCTTCTCCTTGAGAGCGTAGTACTGATCGAGGAGAAGCCTCCCCTGATCGGCGAGCTCTCCCGCTCGCTCGCGCCGCTTGGCGCGGTCGGAAGCCGACTCTAGCCACGCCTGAACCTCGTCGTGGAGCTCTCTCGCCGTCTGCTGGCGGGAATCGGGCGCTTTCGCGAGCGCCTTGACGCAGGCCCTTTCGAGCTCGAGCGGAATCTCGCGCTGGGGCGCTCTCGCCCTGGGCGGCGTCGGTTCCTTTTCGAGGTGCGCGGTCATCACCTCCATCAGCTTTCCCCTGAACGGAGGCTCGAGGGTCAAGATCTCGTAGAGCAGAATTCCAAGCGCGTAGACGTCGGTGCGCGCGTCGACGTCCTCCCCCGTGACCTGTTCCGGCGACATATAGGTGGGCGTTCCTACCGCGTAACCCGCCTGGGTGATGTCTTCCTTGGCCTCGGTCGAAACCTCGGTCTCTCCCAGGAGCTTGGCGACCCCCCAGTCGAGAAGGATCACCTCTCCGTGCTCTCCCACCATGATGTTCGCGGGCTTGATGTCGCGATGCACCACTCCCTTGACGTGGGCGTACGCAACCGCGAGCGTCACCTGGAGGAAGATCTGTACGAGCCGCGTCAAGGAGAACACCCGGAGGTAGGCGGGATCCTCGAGCTCGAGAGACGAGAGGATCTGATGGATCGTCTCTCCGTGCACCACCGGCATGGTGTAGTAGGGCCTCCCCGCCTCCGTCAGGCCCATCTCGTAGACGGGGACGATATTGGGATGACCGAGCTGACCGAGGACCTGGGCTTCTTTCAGGAAGCGCCAGATCTGCGGCTTATCGGATTCCGCGCGTACAGTCTTGAGCGCGAGCTGCCGTCTCAGGTCCCGATCGAAGGCGACGTAGACCTCTCCCATGCCGCCCTCGCCGAGGCGCGCCACCATTCGGTACCGGGGCCGGTCCCCCTGCGGTTTGGGTATCTCCCCCGAGTCGTCTTCCGGGATCAACGCGAGGTCGTCCGGTGGCGACTCGCCGAAGAGAGTCTGGATCGTTGAGAACGTCGAGAGTGCTACTGGAGTTGGCGCCGGCACACCGGGCATCGTGTCGTGGTCCCCGGCCGCCCAGCGGGCGAGGAATTTCTGTAGGCTGTCGTTCGCGGGAGGCGCGGGACCGGTCCTGGGCGGAGCGGCCGGGAGGGCCGTCTCAGAGGCGGCCTTCCTCTCGTCATGATTTGACATGGAGGGCTTGGAAAAATCGTAGCATCCCTCCGCCGGACTGTCGAGACGTGACCGCGCGAGAAGCAGGCGGCGCCGGGGAGCGCCGCGCCCCCTCTGTGCCTTGAAAGGTGGCGTTACCCCCACAGACTGGAGTCGTCGACTACGGTTGGCGAAGGGGCACTCGCGCGTTCAGTTCCTAGAACCAGTTCTGAACGACGTGGATCTGGGTCGGCCAGGTTTCGACGTCCTGAAGCATGACGAATGCTCACCACGGGAGGGACGTCGTACTCGGCGATGGATGCGTCGGGCATCGCACCTCCCGAATCCCTCTGGGAAGAGGCTCTCATCTCGTGCCGTCTTCTCGAATACGAGTCCTGGGTCCGGATTCATTCCATGGGACTCGCCGATTCCCACGGCGAGCTCTTGCGCTCTTTGTTGGGTCGCTTCGCTTTCTTGGAGCTGGTTCGCCCAGTGTTGATGCGCGCCCTCGAGCCGTTCCCGCTCGCAGTTCGAACCCTCGATGCCATCCATCTGGCGTCCGTGGAGTTTCTGAGATCTCAGAATCAGTCGGTGACGCTCGCGACGTACGACAGGAGAATGCGCGAGGCGGCCGAGCGCATCGGAATCCCGCTCTGGGATCCGCTCTGACTCAAGCGGACTTCGGAAGCCCGTTCCTGCTCACGCCCTCGAAGACCTCGCAGAAGTAGTCGAGCTCGTCTTTCGTGGTGTAGAGGTTGGGCGTCACCCGGATCCCTTGATACTCCTCGTGCTCGATGGGAGCGACGATGATGTGGTGCTTGTTCCAGAGGTGATCGGCGAGGGCTCGGGGTGAGATTCCGACGATCTCGACGTTGCCGATGGCGCAGCTCATCTTGGGATCGAGCGACGTATGGAGCCGCACGTTGGGAAGCTCCATGAGCCTCTTGGCCCAGGAATCCTTCAGGTAACGGAGGCGAGCCTCCTTGCGCTTACCCCCGATGGAGTTATGGAAGGCGATGGCCTCTCCGATGGCGAGGTACGGCGCGAGGGAGTGGGTCCCGATCTCTTCGAACTTGCGGATGTCCGCGTTCATGGACTCCGGGGCCGCCATCATCGGCCAGAGGCCCTCGATCTTCTCCCGCCGGACGTAGAGCATCCCCGTTCCCTTCGGCGCCAGGAGCCATTTGTGGAGGCTCGTTCCGAAGTAGTCGCAGCCGAGGTCGTCCCGCTTGAATTCGAATTGGGTGAAGGAGTGGGCGCCATCGATCATGACGGGGATTCCATGCTCGCGGGCGATCTCGCAGATCGCCTTCACCGGCACGATTTGACCCGTGAGGTTGATCTGATGAGACATCAGGATCATCCGGGTCTTCGCGCTGATGGCGCGACGGAACCCTTCGATCATCTCCTCGTCGGTCTTGGCGGGAACGGGTATGGTGATGTACTTGATGTCGATTCCCTCGCGCCGCCGCCTTTGATCGAGGGTGGTGCGCATCCGCCCGTAGTCCTGGGTGGTGGTCACCACCTCGTCGCCGGACTTCAGATCGACGCCCAGCAGAAGGATCTCCATCGCTTCGGACGCGTTTCGCACGATCGCGATCTCCTCGGAATCGCAGCCGAAGAGCCGGGCGAGCGCCTGCCGCACGGTTTCGATTCGCGGCGGGAGGAGCCGCGCCACCACGTAGGACGGTGACTCCTCCTGCTGCCAGATGTAGTCGATGAGAGAGTCGGTCACCACTTTGGGCGAGGGACAGGTGAAGCCGTTATTGAGATCGATGAGACTCCGGGAGATGGTGAACGCCTGCTGGACGTCGCGCCAGTAGGACTCATCGGCGGCCACGTCTTCGGGCGGGAGAGAGGCGATGCGCGCGGTAGCTTGCTCCACGGCGCGAGTGGTCGCGGGATTGAGGAAGCCGGCGGCCGAAGCCGCGCCCAGGCTCTTGAGGAAGCTCCGTCTCTTCATGCGCGAGAGCCTATCACAAGGTCAAAGCCAGAACTCCGTCCGGATGAACCGCACCAGGTCGCGGGTGAGGATGTTGCCGACGAAGCTCATCCCGCAATAGATCTTTGCCACGCCGGTCATTCCCGGCTTCAGGAGCTTTTCGCTGTTGTCCACGTAGGCGCGGACCAGGACGGTGGACGACTTTCCGCTCGGAGTCGCGATGGGCGCGATCTCGTCCACCTGAGCGTGAAAGCTCCGGAAGGGGTAGCCCCGGACCTTGAATTTCACGGGTTTCTCGAGGTCCACCACGTCCATGTCTTTCTCCGAGACCGGCATCTCGAGCACCACCCGATCGTAGTTCGCGATCTCGCAGACGTCGGCGCCCTCCTCGAGGAAGTCTCCGACCTTCTCTTCGAACCGGTAGGTGGTGAGAGTACCGGAGATGGATGCGTAGATCTTGGAGCGCGCGAGCTGATCGTCGAGCCCTGCCAGCTCCGCTTCCAGCATCTCGATCCGAGCCTGCTGCCCTTTCTCGTTCTTGAGGTGCGTCCGTTCGATCTCCTCGGCCCGGCTCGTCGGGCTGAGCTTGCGCGCGAGCTCCAGCTGGGCCTCGGCCTCGCGGCGCCGGGCGCGCGTTTCCTCGAACGCGTTCTCGGCATGATCGAATCTCTGCTGGGAAATGATGCCGCTGGTCCATGCCTGCTGGTCGCGGGCGAAGTCCTTCTGCGCCTTGTCCTCGACCTGACGCGCCGTCTCGAGCGCGCGCTCCTTCACGCGGATCTCTTCGCGGACCGCCGGGTTGGTCTTTCCCAGGATCGGCAGCTGCTCTTTCGCCTCTTCGAGCTCCGCCGCCTTGTTCCGGCGCAAGAGCCCGAGCTCGGTCGCGTCGTACTCCAGGATCAATCCGCCCTTCTCCACCCGATCGCCCTCGCTTACGTGGATGACTCCGATGCGTCCGCTCGAGGGGGCGCGCACGGTCTCCCGTTCCAGAGGCAGCACGCTCAGGTCGGAGCGGATGCGGAGCTGCCAGGGGAAGAAGACGGCGACGAGAGCGATTCCCGCCCACACGAACACGAAGCGGGAGCGCTTCTTCTTCTCGCCAAGCTTCTGCCACTTCTCCTTCCCCGCTTCTTTCGCGGCGGAGGTGGCGGTGAGCGCGGGCTTGTGAAGAAGGCCCACGAGGGTCACGGCATAGAGCGCGAGGCCATCGGCCCCGAGGTTCTCGAAGACGTAGCCTCCGGAAAAGAGGGCAAGCCCTAAAACGAGAAGCGCGGTGTAAACGAGCGCTGCCGCTCCGAAGACCATGAGGAAGCGATCTCCTCTCAATCCGAAGATGCGACGCTCGAGAAGCTCCGGGGCCGCGGGCTCGATCATGAGGCCGTTCGCGCGCCGTAGAACGCTTCCCAGGGCGGAGAGCGCCTGCCGGCGCAGGTTCTTGATGCCGAGGTGCTCGGAGAGCATGAAGTACCCATCCATCTGAATCAGCGGGTTGAAGTTGAACAGGCATCTTATGCCGCTCACCGCGGCGACCACGAAGAAAGCCCTCGATGCCAGACTCCCGGGCGAAACCACTCGCCACCCGAGGACCGCGAGCGCCCAGACGAAGAGCTCAAAGAATCCCCCGGAGAAGAAGACCCAGAGTCGCTCGCGCTTTGCTCGAAAGAGATACGAGTCGCCCACGTTGCAGTAAAAGCAGGGAAGAAAGTAGAGGAGGAGGAAACCCATGTCCGTGACCCGCCCTCCGAAGTGCCGGCAGGTGAGAGCGTGAGCCATCTCATGGAGAACGGTGACGAGCGACACCGTGACCAGGACGAAGAGGAGGCCCTCGAGGCTCACGACGCTCTCGAGACCGAGGACCAGCTCTTCCGCGTTGAGGAGGAAGACCGCCGAGGCGACGAGGATGGAGAGGCACGCGAGCCCGACGAACGCCGCGGAGAAGCACCATTGAAAACCCGGGTAGAGCCGATCCAGAAGCCTTTCAGGATTCGCGAGGGGGAGCTTCCAGTGGAAGAGGCTCTTCGAGGGAGCGACCTGAACGGAAACGTCCTCTTCCTCATCGCGGCGCAAGAGGCCGAGCTCCCGGAACTTCTCGGCGAATCGCGATAGAACTTCCGGGGAGACCAGGACGTTTTTCTCCTCTGACGCGCGGCGGCGGATGGTCGTAAGCGAGGTCCTCCCGTCGAACTGGGTGATGAGGAAGTGCTCGAGCGGCTTCACCTGGAAATAGCGATTCGAGGCCGGGTCCTTGATAACGAAATAGGACCGGCCTTCCTCCTCGACGGGAGCGATGACGAGGTCGGATCGCAGCTCGAGCTCGCCGCCTTTGGCCGACGTCTCCGCCGCCTCCGCCCGAAAGGTGTACCCGCAAGAGCGGCAGCGGACGAACCTGCCGCGGGCATCCGCCATCGGATCGATGGGGCGATGACAACGCTTGCAGGGCTTGCAGGGCTGAAAGCGTATGCCTTTCGCGGTTGGCACCTCTCCCTCCGTGCGTTTGGGGTTCCGACGGCGGAAACGGTTTGGCGTAAGAGGGCGCTAGTGTATCTAAAACAAGTCAAAACAGGAAGCGAAGGGAAAGCTGGAACTGCCGCGGCTGTGCTCCCTGGACCACCTCCAAAAAGGCCGGAAGGGGCGTGTCCGAGGCGCCGTAGGTCTCGAGGACCTGGAGCGGGTTGAGGCGGTTCGTCAGGTTGAAGGCATCGAGAGCGAGGGCGAGCCTCCGCGTTTCCCCGAGCTCCCAGGTCTTGCCGACCGAGACGTCGAGAGAAGCGACCGAGCCCGCCCGAAAGCTGTTCCGCGCGAGAATCCCTCCGGAAGCGACGCCCCGTTCGCGAAGCTTCAGGTCCCCATCGAGGTCCGCCTCTACCCGGGGGTCGAGGGGACGACCCGAGCGGGCGCGGGCGATCGCCGACAAGCGCAGCCCCAAGGGAGCATCAAAGACTCCGCTCGCGACGAACGAGTGGGGGATGTCGTAAGCACTCCGCCCCCATTCGAGGTCGGGTCGTCCCGGGTCCAGGGGCAGCGACTCTTCGATGCGGTAGTCGTCGCCGTCGTTCGTCGTCCGCGACCATTGGTACACCGCCTGGAGCGTGAAGGAGGTCTGGTAGCGTTTGGTCGCCTGGATTTTGACGCCCCAGAAACGGCTCGAGCCTAAAGACCCGATGAGATAGAGGTCGCGGGAGCCCGAAACGCCGAAGGGCCGGGTGAGATCGGCGGCGGCGGAAGAGCGCGAACCGCCCGCCGTGTAGTCGTAGAACGACGGCGCGTTGCTGTCGAGGGGGAGGAGGAGGTCGGATCCTCGAATGTAGTCGAGGTCGACGGCGACCGATAGAGTGGGCGCCCATTCCCGCTCGAACCCGGCGCTCCACTGCTGGGCGTACGGTGAGCGGCGCTCCTCTGGAGCGTAGAAATTCGGCGCCGTCCCCTGCACGCCATTGGCGCGGGCGACGACCCCGACTCCGGAGTGGCCGTAGAGGCGTTCGAGAGTATCCACGATGGATATGACGGAGCTATAGAAGACTCCGTAGCCTCCGCGCACCGAGGTGCGCCCGTCCCCGGTCGCATCCCAATGGACTCCGACCCGCGGCGCGAAGTTGTCGTTGTCGCGGACGGAGCTCTCCTGCTCCCACCGAACGCCGAGATTGAGGGTGATGTAAGGAGAGATCGGCCAGTCGTCCTGGAGGAAGGCCTGGAAGTGGGTCTCGCTCCGTTCGAGAGAGCCCGTCGTTCCCATCGATTCCCAAGTGACGGTCGGAGCTCGTGCGGCCGACGGAACGAAGATCAGTCCGTCGCCGAAGCGTTCGAGCTCGCTCGTGCTCTCGATGCGAAGGAAGCTGAAGCCGGTCTTCAGGCTGTGCGTCCCCGCGGGAAGAAAGAGGATCTCGGAGATCTCGAAATGATCTTCGTCGGCGCGCTCGAAGCGGGTGGGAGAGCCGATATTGCCGGCGAGCGGATCCCGGATTGCGGCTCCCAGGGGAGGCGGGCCGGCCGTCGCCCGGAACCTTTCGGAAACGAAGCCCACGCGAAGCTCCGAATGCGCGGATCCAATCGAAGAGGCCAGTGTCCCCGAGACCGCGATGTCGTCGTTCTCCGTGTCGAGGCCGTTCTCGAAGACGTCATAGCCACCGACGCCCTCGAGCGCGGACTCCTGGGAGAAGAGCGCTTTGACCGACAGCTGGTGGCGCGAGTCGAAGAAGTGAGAGAGCTTCAGGAGCGAACGGAGCCGGTCGCTCGCGAGCTCGAAGACCCCGCGGAAGCGACCGTCGTCATAAGGCGCGGTCACCACCACGTCCTCGTTCTGATTCCAGTGCTCGAGCCCGGCGAAGAAGTAGGTCTTCTCCTCGACGAGCGGTCCGGAGAGCGTGAATCCCAGATTCTGACGATCGAGCGAGGTGTTCTCGGAGGTGAGGGGATCGCGGGCGTCCCAGCCACCGGGTCGAAAGAAAGCGAAGAGACTCCCGTGCCAGTCGTTGCCCCCGGCCTTCGTGGCCGCGCTTACGATCCCGGAGAGGCTCCCACCGCTTTCGGCCTCGAACGGACCGCTGACCACCCGAAACTCCTCGATGGCGTCGATGCCGACGTCGGCGAGAACGACTCCGTGTTGATCGCGCGTGTTCTGAAATCCGTCGAGCCGGTAGGCCGTGTAATGCGCGTTCGCTCCGTCGATCGAAAGGCGCGAGCCTTCCTCGAGCTCGCGCGCCGAGCCTTCGAGCGTTCCCAGCTCGAGATAATCGCGCCGCGAGAGGGGCAGCTCCTCGAGCTGACGCTCCTCGACCGAGAGTCCTACCTGGGACTGGCTCACGTTCAAAAGCGGCGCCTCGCCGGTGAAGGTCATGGATTCCTGGACCTCGCGCGGCAGGAGCGTGATGTTGAAGATCGGCTTGGTGTCGGCGAAGTACTTGAGCCCGGCGTAGCGCGGGGTGGCGTACCCGGGAAGGCGGGCTTCGAGCGAGTAGACCCCGGGAGGAAGACCGGGAAAGCTGTAGTGGCCGGTGTCACTCGTCGTGGCGGTGCGGGTGAGGCCCGTCGACTGATGGACGAGCGTCAGGACGACGCTCGAAAGGCCGAAGCCCGACTCGTCGAGAACGGCGCCCGAGAGCGCGAACGTCGACTCCGCTCTCGCCAGAGGTGCGGCGTACGCCGTCAAGAGGAGGAGGGCGATGAGCGAAAGCCGCATGACTTCGTGGAGTCTATGCCTTGGGTAAGCGGGGAATCAATACGGGCGTTATTTAGTAAGATAGAATCGTATAATGGCCGCCTTCATCATCGAGCAGCGAGTCGCCTGGTCCGACGTCGATCTCGCCGGCATCGTGTACTTCCCCCGCTACTTCAGCTACTTCGAGAACGCGGAGCTCGAGTGGGTCCGGAGGCAAGGCTTGAGCTACGAAGGCTTCCTCGACGAGATCGGGGTTTGGATGCCGCGGGTCGCCTGTCACAGCAACTTCCGCGCGCCGGCGAAGCTCGCGGAGCTGCTCTCGATCGAGATGCGCCTCGACCGGCTGGGAAAGACGAGCTTCACCCTCGGTTTCGACGCCTTTCGCCTCCCGGAGAGGACTCCTATCGCGGACGGCTACATCGTCGTCGCCACCGTGGAGCGGCATACCTTCCGGCCGACTCCGGTGCCCGAGCGGCTGGTCCAGCTTCTGTCCGAGCTCGAGCCGCGTAGCCCCGAGCTGGCGAAGACCGCGGCGGCCGGAGGGCGCCTCCCCGAGCGAGCAGCGAGGGGAGCGAGCGAGCCGAAGAGGCGAGCGAGCAACTAATGATGACCCCCGAGCGTTTCCGTGAGCGCTTTCCCATCTTCGAGAGAAAGACTTTCCTCAACTCCTGCTCGAAGGGCGCTCTCTCGCGCGAGGTGGAGGAGGCCTACGGGCTCTACCTCGATTCCTGGAGGGGCGGGGGCTCACCCTGGGAGGAATGGGTCTCGATCCTCGAGAAGGCGAGGTCGCGCTTCGCGGCCTTCTGCGGCGGGTCCGAGGACGAGATCGCCGTGACCTTTTGCGCCTCGACCGCCACCTCTAGCATTGCTTCCGCGCTCGCCTTCGACGGCCCGCGAAAACGCGTCCTTCTCGGCGATTTCGAGTTTCCCACGGTGTCCCACAACTGGCTGGTCCAGCAGAAGCGCGGGGCCGAGATCGTGCGCGTCCGCGCGCGCGACGGCCGGCTGCCGGTTTCCGCCTACCGGGAAGCGCTCGACGAGCGCGCCCTCATCGTTCCGGTGGCCCGGGTGTGCTTCCGAAACGGCTACCTCCAGGACGTCGAGGGAGTGGTCTCGGCCGCGCGCGAGGTGGGCGCCCTCACGCTTGTCGACGACTATCAGTCGACGGGGACCCGGCCGCTAGACGTGAAGGAGCTCGACTGCGACTTCCTCGTCACCGGCACTCTCAAATACCTCATGGGCTCCTCCGGGCTCGCGTTTCTCTACGTCCGGCGTGAGCTCATCGAGACCCTCGAGCCTCTTCTCACAGGCTGGTTCGGCCAGGAGCGGCCGTTCGATTTCGACATCGAGCGCGCGACTTACCATCACACCGCGCGAAGGTTCGAGACGGGAACTCCGCCGATCCCGAACCTCTACGCCGGCCTTGCCGGGCTCTCGCTCTTCGAGCACGTGCGGCTCGAGGCGATCCGCGATCACGTGGAGGGCCTGGCGACGATGCTGATCGCGGAATCGACAGAGCGCGGGTTCGAGGTGCTGACGCCGGCGGAGCCCGAGCATCGGGGACCGCTGGTGGTTCTCGGAGCCTGCGACGCGGCGAAGCTTGTTGAGATCCTCGCCCGAGAGGACATCATCGTATCCTCGAGGGGCCCCGGACTTCGTATCAGCTTTCACTATTACAATCTTCCCGAGGACGTCGCCGCGGTCCTCTCGGTGCTCGACCGCTACCCCGAGCTCGTGACTGGGAGGTGAATGTTGCCTTTCGTTTTGGGATCCCGGTCTCTCAATAGAGTGGGCATCGTGGGGTCCGGCCAAATCGGCCCGGACATCGCCCTTCACATGACGAAGGTGCTCGCGCCCCTAGGGGTCACGGTCGTCGTGGTCGATATCGCGCCGAAGGCCCTCGATGCCGGCCGGGCGAAGCTCGCGAAGAAGATCGACCGGGGAGTTGAGGCCTCCGCCTTCACTCCCGAGCAAGGGGCGGCGATGAAGGCGAACGTCACCTTCACCGAGGATTATGGGTCGCTCCAGGATGCCGATTTCGTGATCGAAGCCGCGACCGAAGACCTCGAGGTGAAGCGGCGCATCTTCTCGCAGCTCGAGAACCTGGCGGCTCGGAATGCCATTCTGGCTTCCAACTCCTCTCATCTCGAGCCTGAGAGCATCTTCGAGGAGCTTGGAGATTCGAGCCGGGCATCGGTCATCCACTACTTCTTCCCCGCGGAGAGGAACCCATTGGTCGAGATCGTCCCCGGAGAGGGAACCGCCGAACAGGTCGTCTCCTGGCTTCTCGACTTCTATGAAGCGATCGGGAAGGTGCCGATTCGGGTGGAGAGCCGCTACGGCTACGCCGTCGATCCCCTCTTCGAGGGACTGTTCCAGGCCGCGGCCCTCGCGGTGGAAGAAGGCCTCGGGACGACGCGCGAGGTCGACGACGTAGCGCGCGAAGCGCTCGGGCTCGGAGTGGGTCCCTTCACCGCGATGAACTTGACCGGAGGCAACCCCATTACCGCGCACGGGCTCGACGAGATGAGCCAGCGGGTGAACCCGTGGTTCCGCACTCCGGAGCTCCTCAGGAAGGCCATGGCGATGGAAACACCCTGGGACGTTCCCGAGCGGGAGGAGACGGTCGAGGTTGCGCCCGAGCGGGCCGCTGCCATCCGCGAGCGCATGACCGGAGCCTACTTCGGTCTCGCGAGCGAGGTGCTCTCGAGCGGCATCGTAAGCCTCTCGGACCTCGAGCTCGGGTGCGAGCTCGGGCTAAACGTCCGGCCGCCGTTCGCCTTCATGAATCAGATCGGTCTTCCCGCGGCGCTCGAGAAGGTTCGCGCCTATCAGCGCATGTATCCGAGCTTCCCCGTTGCCGATGCCCTCGTGAGACGCGAAGCTTCGGGGGAGTCCTGGGAGATTCCTTACGTACTTCGCCGCGACTTCGAGGACATAGCCGTACTCGTCATTCGCCGGCCCCAGGTGCTGAACGCGCTGAATATGGAGGTCTTCCGCCAGATTTCTCGCCACCTCGAGGCCCTTCGCACGGACGAGAGCGTCGGTGGCGTCGTCATCACCGGATTCGGCCGCAAGGCCTTCGTCGCTGGCGCCGACGTCTCGATGCTCGCGAAGATCGGATCCGAAGAGGAAGGCGAGCGCACCTCCTGGGCCTCGCACGAAGTGTTGATCCAGATCGAGGACTTCGAAAAGCCCGTGATCTGCGCCTACAACGGTCTCGCCTTCGGCGGCGGGAACGAGCTCGGCATGGCCTGCCATGCGCGGCTCGCGCGGAAGGGCGTGGCCCCGCTCGCGGCCCAGCCCGAGCCGAACCTCGGCATTATTCCCGGCGCCGGCGCCACCCAGAGACTCCCGCGGCTGATCGGTCTCGAAAAAGCGTGGCCTCTTCTCCGCACGGGGAGGGCGCTCTCGAGCGCCGAAGCCGTCGAGCTCGGCCTCGTGCGCGAGGAAATCGAGGGCGATCTGCTGAAGGCCGCGGTCGAGCTTGCGCGCGCCGCCGCCGGGGGCGAGGTCGATCTTCCGGGCATCCGCCGCGAGCCCTTGGACATTCCTCGATCGCCCCGATCGCTTCCCGAAGTCGATCTCGGCCATCTCTCCCGCGCCGTCGACGACGTGATGCGAAAGGCGATCCTCGAAGGTGCTGCGCTTCCTCTCGCAGAAGGCCTGCGGTTCGAGGCACGGTGCTTCGGAGAGGTCTGCCGGCTCGAAGACATGAAGATCGGGGTCTCGAACTTCATGAAGAACGGCCCTCGGGCGAAAGCTGCTTTCGTGAATCGATAAGAAAAACGCAAAGGCGCAAGGGATCAAACGAAGAAGGAAGGGTCCCCCGGATCCCTCTTCTTTGCCTTCAGCAGATTGCTACCAGGTGATTCCGGCCAGGAACGCCCATCTCAGTTCGGAAGGATTCTCAAAAATGTCGCCGGATTCTTCTTCGAAGGCCTTCTGCGCCAGCAGCTCGACGACGAAATTTTGATTGAGCTCCACTCCTCCCATGAACTGGATTCCTGCGTTCTTGACCCACTGGTGGTCCGACTCGCCGAGGAATTCGAACTTGATGTAGCTTGAGATCAACCCGACTCCTGCGCCGACGTACGGACGAACTTTTTCGGAAGGGGACTTCCATTTGAAATTCAGGAGGACGTTGGCGGGCACCTCCGAGGCCGTGGCGCCCCCCCCCGATTCGCTGTGGTAGGCCCCCTGGAACTCCAAGCCCAGGAAACCCTGTTTTTCATAGAAAATTCCCCAGTCAGCGCCTACGGAGGCGAACCAGCTGTTTCCGATACCGCCCACGTCGGGGTTGAAGAACCATCCGAACTTCGCGAACGCGTCCCCGGCGACGAGCGTTTTCGGCGAGAGCAACGAAACTGCGAAGGCCAAGGTGGCCAAGACGACCGATCGGGTTCTCATCGTTCCCATTTCCTCCATTTTCACGTTTAAGAAAACTCACGTGGCGTCACGCACTTTGCAAAGCGGGTGCCATCCCTAAACTCTTCAGGAATGGGTATCTACGCGACTTCGCGGGGGTGTTCTCCCACTGGGGCGGGGTGGGTTCCCCACGGCCACAGACGAAGCAGTTTCACCCCAGAAGGCGCAGCGCCGCGAGGGCGTAGACCACGGCGCACTCTTCCAGGTCGCGGCGTTTCACGAACTCGTTCGGGCCGTGCGCGACCGAGAGCAGTCCAGGGCCGTAGGCGAAGGCCGGGATGCTTTTTTCGGCATAGAAGCGGATCTCGAGAATCCCCGGGCAGAGCTCGAGGCGAGGCCTCGCGCCCTTGACTTCCTCGATAGAGTCCGCGAGGGCGCAGGCCGCGGGATGATCGGAAGCGACGCCCGCCGAGCGGGCCTCCTGGATGCACTCGAGCTCGAGATCGACTCCCTTCGCTCGCGTGCCGTCGACGGCCTGGAGGAGGCGTCTTTTCTCCTCGTCGAAGTCCTCTTCGGGATTCAGGCGGCGATCGAAGGTGAAGCTGAAGCTCGCGGGAACGACGTTGAAGTTCTGCCCGCCCTGGACCTCGCCTCCGATCATCAGGATGGAGCGCCGCGCTTCTCCAGGCTCGAGGGGGTAGCGCGTCGTGCGGGACTCGACGTCCTCTTTGATCGCCGAAAGAGCCCGCAAGAGGCCGAGCGACTTCTCGAAGGCGTTGGCTCCGCGATACTGCAGGCCCACGTGGGAGGATCGGCCCCGGACGCGAACGCGATAGGTCAGCGCCCCGCGGCTCGCGTTCCAGATGACACCTCCCGTGGGCTCGGCGGTTAGCATGGCGCAGGCATCGTCGCCGAAGAGGAGGCGGCGCTCGCACAGCGCCTGCGAGCCCAAAGCACCTCCCGTTTCTTCATCGGGCACGATCCGGAGCGCGATGCGCCCCTTCGGGGTTAGACCTGAGTCTTCGAGCGCCCGGATGGCGTAAATCATCGAGACCAGCCCGCCCTTCATGTCGGTCGACCCGCGTCCGAAGAGAGTGTCTTCGGTGAGCTTCGGCTGGAATTGGGAGGGATCCTGCGCGGGAACGACGTCGATGTGGCCGTGGAAGTACACGGCTCGATCGCCCTCGCCCCAGTCGGAGCAAAGAAAGAAGCGCGGGTGCTCGGGGTCGCGATCGCCATCCGGGACCGGCTCGATTCGAGAGTCGAGACCGAGCTTCTGGAGATGGCGCGCTACGACCTCGAGGCCGGCTTCGTAGGAGCGGCCGGGCGGGTTCTCCGTCGGAACCGCGACGAGCTCGGCGGCGAATCTCGCCATCTCTTCGCGTCTTTCCGCGATCGAGCGGCGTAAAAGTTCAATCCTGGAATCCATTGGTGCCATATACTACGCGCCGCGAGCGTGCCTCGAGGAATGTAAGAGTGCAATGGGCGTTCACGGAAAGCACGAAGACTACGGCTCCTATCAGCATCTGAAGGCTCCGAGGGATTTCCGGGAGTTCGATCTCGTCGAGGGAGAGGGCCGTTTGCCTCCTACCTCGTGCCGCTCTCGAGCGAGAAGGAGAAGAGGGTCCAGGATCTCGCGGAGCGGACCATCATAGGAATGGCCATCGACGGCTCCCACTCGAGCCCGCGAACGACGCTCGATACCATCGAGGCGAGCGGCAAGCCCATCTTTCTCACCCATACGGGGGCCAGGTCCGTATGGAACATCAAACGCCTCGCTACGGACGAGATGCTGAAAGCCTGTGGAGGACGGGAGGGGAAAGAAAAGGATAATGCCGGGACCGGCATCAGCGTCTTTCGTTCGACGACCCACCTCGTCGAGAGCGGCTATGACGTCCGCTCGGTGCAGAAGCTCCTCGGCCACAGCGAGCTCGAAACGACGATGGTCTACGTCACCTCGCACGCATCGGAACCTTCCGAGTGCGAAGTCCCCTGGATGAGACTATTTGAAAGCCCCCCTCCAACCCCCTATTATGACTAAGAGTCAAAAAACCCAACGGCGAAACCCGGCCAAGAGAGGGGACAATGCTCTCATTACCACGCTATCACGCGCCGCTAACTCCGATATCCATTACCAAGACACCTCCCCTCACCCCTCACCCCTAACCCAAATCCGTTCAGCGTGGTGCGCCCCCAACAGCCACCCCGCCATTCTTTACCGATACTGTTTTCGCTCGCTAAATCCCTTGTAGTGATCATGAGAGCAGAGGGTTGGGCGCACGAGACACAGTGATGACCTGGATAACGAGCGTACTCGGGGTCCTCATCGGCGGAGTCGGTGGTTTCCTCACGGTTGCCGCGATGGAGTATCTGGGAGGTGCACGCTCGCCGACCCCTATTAGCGTTGTCCGAGCGATGACCAGCGTCGGAGCGCTCGCAGGCCTGGCGTGTGCCGCCGCCGTGGGCGGCTCCAGCCCGGTCGCTCGGAGGCGCCTCGATTTCGCCGTCCCGACGCTGGCTGCAGCAGTAGGGCTGTGCCTCGGTCTTGACGGAGCTCATCTGCTCATGCGTGCATTCGGATATGAGGCACTTGAAGTTCCCAGCGCGATGAGCGGTGAGCAGCTCATCCTGAGCCTGGTCTCGCTGCTTCTTGCGATTCCACGGACGCTGGTTTCGAGCCTTTTCTTCTGGGCAGTGGCCACCGGTGCGTGGTCATGGTTCCGGCGCCGGCGTTGGAACGAGGATGTGTCTTGGCCACCGGCTCGCCTTGTCAGGATTACGCTCGCATTCTCTGGCGTGGTCGCATTGGCGCTCGTCATCGCAACGCTTATCTTCTACCACTCATGTTGGGGTACCACGGTGCTATGAGGGGCGGGCGGCGCCCAACATTGCGTTGGAGTGGACGTGGCCCTCTTCGTCACCGGCGGAGTTGAGATTGACCGGCTACGCCTCCGTTGAGTTCGTTGGTTTACTCAAGGCTGGCCACACCACTCAACGCCGGTGTTATGCGGGTGCGCTAGACGTGGCGTCAACGCTAGAATGAACATGTGCCGGAGCTGAGCCGCTTTCTCGGCGTCGTGATCGCGATGTTCTATCAGGATCACGAGCCAGCGCATTTCCACGCGGTCTATGGGGAGTACGAGATCAAAATCAACATAGAAGATGGAGTCGTGAAAGGTGAGTTTCCTCGACGGGCGCTTCGGCACGTCCTTGAGTGGTATGAATTGCACAAAGCGGAACTCGCAGAGAATTGGAAGCGCGCGAAGCAGCGTCAGCCATTGCAGCCCATCCCACCCTTGGAGTAAGCAATGATCCGAGTTACCGCAGCCAGGTGGGTTCGAGACTTTGTCATTCACCTCCGCTTCAACGATGGTCTCGAAGGGGAGGTAGATCTTCGTGATGAGCTCTATGGTCCGGTCTTTGAGCCTTTGCGGGATGTCAAGGTCTTCCGAACGTTCGAGCTACATCCTGAGCCACACACCATTGTATGGAGTAACGGCGCGGACTTCGCACCGGAATTTCTGCACAGCCGCGTGAGGGTCCCCGCATAACGTGGCGTTGGAGTGAACGTGGCACTCTTCGTCAGCGGCCGGTACGACGATGACGCGAGTCAGGACGCTTCTAAGAGCGAGAGTTGAACAGCCTCGGGCACTTCGATCGGAACGAACCACTCTGCAGGATACAGGTAGTCCTCTCCACTCTCGTCAACAACGCGAACGTCATCCTCCTTGTCCGCCTCAAGATCGGGAACGATACGATAGATCTCGTGCAGTTCGAGGGATGCCTCGTACCCTTCATTCCGCATGCAGACTGCGAATCGGAGTCCTTCATCTGTCATGACCGTTAGTCCAGATACCGTTTGCGCTTAAACTCTTTCATGCCGATACCGTGAGCCTCATACCAATGAAGCTCAGCCTTCCGAACTCGGCCGCTGCGAAGGCGAATGAGCGCCACGCCCTTCATCTTTCTCCGGTTCCCCTTACCGTATAGCTTCTCGAGTCGATCGCGGTCTCGGATTCGCCTTCCGACGGCGTTCGCCTCAATCTCGCTTACTTCGCCCAGTATATCGAAGTGGAGGATCTAGAAGCGTGAGGTTCGGGCCACTGCCATCGGACGAACCAACTCGGCTGCAGATCCGGCGCCGGATGGGAATTCAGCTGCCGCTCCGAACCTCCCCGCGCGGGCATCACCCAGATGTCGCGGCTTCCGCTCCGGTAGGAACAAGAGACAATCTCGCTTCCGTCTGGAGACCATCGCGGACAGCAGTGGGGGGTGGGATCCGTCGTGCGCTGGGCCATCTCGCCGCCCTCGAGGAAACGTCTCCGCGGAAATTGCGCCAGGCGAAGCTTGGAGGAGGAGGAAGCCATGTAGTACGGACATGACGGAAACCTTCTAGAGGAACCCAGCAGGTGAGAGACCTGCACCGGCAAGGCTAACCACTAGCCGGAACCGAGTGTTGCGTGGTGCGAGGGCGACCTCGGCTGCGAAGCGTACACAGGGAATGTGCAGGCCGCGTGATAGAGCCTCGAAAGGAAACTGGATGCGGAGCCGACGCTGTTTTCTGAGCGGAAGGCAACATCGCATGCCTCGTCAGGGTGAGAGGGATGCGGTCCGCCGGGGTCGGAGAGCGGGGCAAGTACGTAAGGGTTCCCCAGGAACCTGGGAGGTCTCGTTCTCTCCACCTGAGGTTTGCGGTGCGGGCGCCGCAGAAGAAAAGGCCCAGGCCCAGCGAGCGTGGAGCCCATGCTGGCTGGGAGCGAACTACAGAGGTGCAGGGTGGAACCGCCGAGTGAAGGCAACGAAGCGAGGCGGGGAGGCGAGACGTCGGAGCCTCTGAGTAGTACCGAGGAAGCGGGGGAACCTCACCCGAAGGGAGATAGCGGCACTGGCGAAGAAAGAGCCGAAGCTGGTGCTCACGACGCTGAGCCATCACGTGGATGTGTCATGCCTGCGTGAGGCGTACCGCCGCACGCGCAAAAATGGAGCGGTGGGGGTGGACGGAGTAACGGCGGCGCAATACGAAGCTGCTCTGGAGGCGAACCTGGAGAGTTTACTCGAGAAGTACAAGTCTGGAAGCTACCGAGCGCCAGCGGTACGCCGAGTCCACATACCCAAGGAAGGTGGAGGCAAGAAGACTCGGCCCATCGGGATACCGACACTGGAGGACAAAGTGCTCCAGCGGGCGGTGGCGATGGTGCTGGAGCCGGTGTACGAGCAGGACTTTTGGAACTGCTCGTACGGGTTCCGCCGGGGTCGAAGCCCCCACCAAGCGCTCGATACGCTATGGCGCGCACTGATGGAGAATCGAGGCGACTTTGTGATCGATCTAGACATCCAGAGCTTCTTCGATAGCGTCGACCGAGCCGAGCTTGGGAGCTTTCTGGACCAGAGGGTGCGTGACGGAGTGCTACGTCGCGTGATCGGGAAGTGGCTGAATGCTGGAGTGATGGAAGAAGAGGTGGTCTGGTACCCAGACCAAGGAACTCCCCAGGGAGGGGTCATAAGCCCCCTGCTCTCGAACATCTTTCTACACGAGGTTCTGGACAACTGGTTTCACGAGGTCGTGAAACCACGCATGAAGGGACGGGCCTTCATGGTGCGCTTCGCCGACGATGCGGTCCTGGGCTTCGCAAGGGAAGAGGACGCGAGACGGGTGCTCGCCGTACTGCCGAAGAGATTCGGCAAGTTCGGTCTGACCCTTCACCCTGAGAAGACGAAGCTGGTGGACTTCCGCCGGCCGAGTCGGGATTCCGAGGCGGGACACGGCCGCAGCTTCGAGATGCTCGGGTTCACCCACTTCTGGGGGCAGTCCCGAAAGGGACACTGGGTCGTCAAGCGCAAGACGGCGAAAGGCCGTCTCAGCCGTGCGTTGAAACGCATTGGCTGTTGGTGCCGAGACAACCGGCATCAGCGCGTGGCGGAGCAACAGGTGGCGCGCAACCAAAAGTTGCGTGGTCACTACAACTATTACGGCGTGACAGGCAACGCACGAGCGCTGGGCTGCTTCCACCGGATGGCGGAACGCCTCTGGCGGAAGTGGCTCAGTCGCCGCTCGCGCAAAGCTTCCATGTCGTGGGAGGCGTTCCAACGCCTACTCCATCTCTACCCTCTACTCCCTCCGCGCGTCGTGCATAGCGTCTACCGTACCGCAGTGAGCCCGTAGACCGAGGAGCCGGATGCGCGAATCGCGCACGTCCGGATCTGTGGGAGCCCCGGGTGCGGTAACCGCCCGGGGCCACCCAGCCGCGAGCCACCTACCACTCTGGGAGAACCCCTCGCGCATGGGCACGTAGAACTCGTGCTATATACTCGTTCTCGGTGTCGAGACGAGTAGTCACATGACGGTAATCGAACGTCTGGCGCGACTCGAC
>CAZKNR010000058.1:0-5297 GCA_964553925.1 uncultured Acidobacteriota bacterium | reverse complement strand
CGCCACCAGAGACGTGAACCAGATGGCCTTGGACGGGGTCCGGTAGGCGGGGTGGATGTAGCCGAAGAATCGAGGAAGCGCCCGGTTCTCGGCGAGCGCGAACAGCATTCGCGAGCCGGTCAGAACCTGTCCCGCGCTGTTGCCGGTCATGGCGATGACCGACCCCAACCCGATCGCGGCCGCTCCCGCCGGACCCATGAAGGCGAGCGCCGCGTCGGCCAGCGGTGTCGTCGAACCGGCAACATCGTCGTAGGTCGTCATGGCAATCACCTGGGCGGCGGTCATGACCACGGTCACGGTGATTATGGTAGTCACGAACGCGAACGGGAGGTGACGCCTCGGATCCTTCGCCTCTCCCGCGGGGACCCCGATGACGTCGTACCCTCCGAAGGTGAAGATCAAAAGGAGGCCGGCGGCGGCGGCGCTTCCGAGAGAGATCTCGGGCAGAGGGACGAGCTTCGACAGGTCCGCGAAAAACGGGCCGACGGCGATGAACAACACCAGCGGCACGAGCTTCGCGATCGTGAGCGAGTTCACGAGCCGCGCGCTTTGGGTGATTCCGCGGGTGTTGATGAAAGCGAGCGCCAGGGTAAGGGCCGTAATGAGAAGCGCCCTCCCCCCGCCGGCCTTCATCGTCGGCCAGTAAAACGCGAGCGCGAGCGCGATGCCGTTCGTGACCGAGGCCTGGCTCGTCGCCCGCGTGAACCACTGCATCCATCCCACCTCGAACGCGACGAAGTTTCCGAACGCCGCCCGGGTATAGAGGTAAGGTCCCCCCGTTCCTTCGAAGCGGCTCCCTACCTCGGCGAAGCAAAGAGCGACGGCGAGCGACGCCAGGCCCGCGAGCACGAAGCCGATGGGACTCCAGTTGCCGATGAGGGCCACGAGCTGCGACGGCATGAGGAAGATCGAGACCCCGATGACCTGGTTGATCCCGATGGCGGTGAGGTCCCAGCGCCCGAGAGCGCGTTTCAGGGTGGGTTGGGATTCTGAGTCGTTTCCGGGAGATGACACGGCCGCGACGTTATATCACGGCCGCGTCATCGGCTCCGGAAACGGTTTATCGCATGCGGGACGAGGTGAGCTTGACGTCGGCGCGCGACCAGGCCTTCTCGAACCGCGCCTTCATGAGCGCCGCTTGCTCGGTCTTGCCTTGGTCCTCGAGCGCTTTCGTGAGGCCGTAGAGGGCCCAGCCGTTCTCGCGGTTTCGTCTCAGGTCCTCCCAATAGATCGTCTCCGCCTCGCGTGGACGGCCGGCCTCGAGGAGGACGGCGGCCAGCGCGTGGCGCGGCGGGTAGTGCCACTCGCTGGGCTCCGTATACGTCAGGCTGTCCTCCAGCCGAACGGCTTTCTCGAGATGAGAGATCGCTTCGTCGTAGCTCTTCTTCGCCGCGGCGATCTCACCCCCGAGAACCTCGGGCGCGATGGAAAAGATGGCGGCGGCGATATTGGGCGAGAACAGCGCGAACTCGAGCGCGGGATCCTTGGCGATGCGCTGCACTTCGGCCAGCTCCTTTTCCGCCTCTTCCAGCTTGCCCTTTCCGAGAAACGCCTGGCCTCGCGCGTAGCGCCAGACGCCCGTCAAGTACAGGTTGTCCGCGGGTGGTGCCGGCTCCTTCAACATCTCGTCCCATCGCCCGAAGCGGGTGAGCGCGTAATAGGGAACCACCCGGAACCCGGCGACCAATGGCATTGCCTTCAGGGCCTCGTCAGGCACTTTCGACGCTACCTTGCGGGCGTTGTCGATGGCGAGCTGGCCGCGGCCGTCCATGGTCGCCGCGAACCACAGGAAGTGCACGTTGTGCGGGTAGTAGCCCATCGGGTAGAGACCCTGGGCGTTGCACTGCGTGATGTAGTCCTCGTCGGCCGCTACCGCGAGCTCGTTGCTTTTGGCGGCGTCGGAGTAACGTCCAATACGCTGGTAGATATGCGAGGGCATGTGGACCATGTGTCCCGCCCCGGGCATCAACGCGAGCAGCCGATCGGCGGCGATTTCCGCCTTCTCCGGTGTCTCCGTCGGCTCCATCAAATGAATGTAGAGATGGAGGGCCAGGGGATGATGGGAGTCGCGCTCGATGACCGACTCGATGGTCGACACGACTTCTTTTGTTCCCGCATAGGGCTCGCCATCCGGCATCCAGTAGCCCCAGGGGCGGAGATCCATGACCGACTCCGCGTAAATCGCCTGAGCGTCGAGGTCCTCGGGGAACGCCTTCGCCACCTCGCCCATCGCATCGGCGTACGCCTTGTCCCCCGCGGCGCGATCCTCTGCCTTTCCCGTGTAGCGCTTCGCGAGGGCGTCGATGAGGGCTTGCTCGCGCGCCGACGCCTTCGATTTCAGCGACACCGCTTTTTGGATCAGCTCGTAGGCCGGAGCCTCATTCGCCGCATCCATGAGGGCGTTGATGTTGGGACCCAGAACCAGCGCCTGGCCCCAGTAGGTCATGGCACAGGCGGGGTCGAGGCGCGCGGCCTCCCGAAAGGATCGGCCGGCCTCGGCGTGGTTGAACCCGTAGGTCAGATTCAGGCCCTGGTTCATGAAGAGCTGAGCGTCCCGCGAGAACGTGGTCACCGGGAACGTGTGCGGTCCCAGGTTCTGGAGGCGAGGCGCAATCTGTCCAGTTGGGGACGGCTGGTTGGCTTTCTCTTCTTCCTTATAATGCTGATGGGACGGGGCCTGGGTTTGAGCCAGGCCCAGAGACGCTGTGACGGCCGTCAGAACGGTGCATTTCAATGCGAACGCGACACCGGCGAACGATTTCATAGGCTCCTCCCGAAAAATTTCCCTCTGACTGTGAATACGCCGGATTATAACAAACTCGCCGCGTGGACGGCTCGTCACAGCTCGAGGGATTCCTTTCTTCGTCATCAAATCGATTTCCAGGAAGCAGCGTTCGAGACGGCCCGCGTCAGGCGTTTGACTCCTCGAACCGAGGGGAGCAAAACTCCCGTCACCATGCGTAAGACTCTTCCGCTCCTCGTGATCCTCGCCGCGGCTGGATGCGCGCCCGAGCCCGACTACGACGTCGTCCTCCGCAACGGCACGGTGTTCGACGGCTCCGGACGGCCGCCGTTCGAAGGAGACGTCGCCTTCGAAGGCGACCGCATCGCCGCCGTCGGCCGTCTTGCCGGCAAGGGCGCAGTCGAGATCGACACTCTCGGGCTCTATGTCGCGCCCGGGTTCATCGACATGCACAGCCACTCGGAGGAGGGGCGACTCCTTCACGAGGGGCGCGGGCCTTCGTTCGCGTTCCAGGGTTTCACCACCGAGGTGTACGGTGAGACCACGTCGATGGGACCTCTCGGGGGAAAGCAAGAGGACGGTGTACCCGAATCGTTGAAGGGGAAGTGGACGACGCTCGGTGAGTTCCTCACGTTCATGGAGACGCAGGGAATCGATATCAACATCGCTTCTTACGTCGGCTCCGGCGGAATCCGCGCGTACGTCATGGGCTATGAGGACCGTCCGCCGACCGAGGAAGAGCTCGAGGAAATGAAATCGCTCGTGCGTCAGGCGATGAAGGAAGGCGCCTTCGGCGTCTCCGCGGGCATGAGCTACGTTCCCAACATCTATATGTCCACCGACGAGCTCTCGGCATTGGTGAAGGAAGCGGCGGCCGTCGGAGGGATCTACGCCAACCACGCCCGCACCATGAACGGCACCGACCCAAACGCCATCCGCGAAGGGCTCGAGATCGCCGAGAAATCCGGCGCCCCGCTCCACTTCTTCCACCTGAACTCCCTCTCGTCGACGAGGGCGACCGAGTTTCTCGCCATCATCGACGAGGCGCGCGACCGCGGGATCCGGGTGACCGGCGACTCCTATACCTATACCTGGGGAATCACCGGTCTTTCGGACTACATCCCCGCCTGGGCGCAGGAGGGGGGACGAGAAGCGATGCTCGCACGCCTGCGCGATCCCAAGGAGCGCGAGCGCATCGCGAAGGACTTCGTGGACGAGCCTCCCTACCTCGCGAACATCGGCTGGCACCACGTCCGTCTCGGCGTCGAGGATCCCGAGGTCAACGGGAAGCTGGTGGAGGAAGTCTCCGAGATGCGGCAGATGCCGCCGGAAGAGGTCTTCATGGACGTCGTTCTGAAGGCCGAGGGCCGAGGCATCGTTATCGACTGGAACAACGAGGAGGAGACGCTCCGCCAGGTGCTGCTCCAGCCCTACGTCGCCGGCGGCACCGACGGAGGCGCCCTCGATCTGGAGTGGGAAGATCTCCCTCCGCTCGTTCATCCGCGCCATCTCGGCACCGCTCCTCGCTTCCTCGGGACCTACGTTCGCGAGGAAAAACTCCTGAGCTGGGAGGAAGCGGTCCGCAAGCTCTCTTCCCTGCCCGCGGAGATCCTCGGAATCGAGGACCGCGGCATGGTGAAGCCCGGCCAGTTCGCGGACGTCGTGGTCTTCGATCCCGAGACCATCGCGGGAAAGGCGACGTTCGAGGATCCGTTTCACTACTCCGTCGGGATGCGGCACGTTTTCGTGAACGGAGTCGCGGTGGTGAAGGACTCGGAGTACACCCGCGAGCGGCCCGGCCGGGCGCTCCGGGGACCGGGATACGAGCCTTGAATCAACCGTTCCGGGTGCGATGAACCGCGTCACTCCTCTGGCCGAGACGCCTCTCGTTCGCGTCTCGATTTTCGAGCATCCGGAGGGAGAGCCCCACCATGATCCTCGTGAGGAGAATTCGACCTCGGTCTCGTTGAGCTTCGTTCTCCAGGGGTCCTTCGTCATTCGCGCCGGCTCGAGGAGATTCGAGGCCACGCCGCGGACGGTATTCGCTACGCGTCCGGGGCTCGCCTACCGGACGTACCACGCGGACGATCGGCCGACGGACGTCTGCCTTTCGATCGAGTACGCACCCGAGTTCTTCGGCGAAGCGAGCTCCGAGGTCGCCCCAGCGGAGCCGGTTCTCGCTCTCACCAACAGGACCGCCTACGTGAAATGGCGGCTCGAGCGGGCGGTGGAACTGAAACGGGAGGACGCCGCGTTCGAAGAGATCGGGGCAGACCTTCTCTCTTCCGTCGGCGGCCTCGAGCCCGGGACGAAGCTCTTCGGCGAGCGCAGCTTCGCCTGGTACGCCGAGCGTATCGAGCACGCCCGCGCACTCCTCGCCACTTCGTTTCGCGAAGGACATTCCCTGGCATCGCTGTCCCGGGCGGTCGGCATGAGCCCGTTCCATTTCGCGAGACTCTTCCGCTCTCTCGTGGGCGTGCCGCCGGGCCGGTACCTGCTCTTCACCCGCCTCGATCGCGCCTACGGGCTCTTGCGGGAGGACCGCCCGGTGACC
>CAZKNR010000057.1:0-35197 GCA_964553925.1 uncultured Acidobacteriota bacterium | reverse complement strand
TCGTGATGCTCGAAAGAGTTCCGCCGATATGTGAGGATCGACACGTCGGAAGGGCTTACGACTCCTCCGAGCGGTTCGCGAGGGCTCTCTCTCTATCGTCATGCAGCGTGACGCTTTCAACGTTCGGAACTAGGTTGCACGGTTCTTGCATGCGATCCCAAGGGGAAACCGCAGCAACAGAGGGAGTCCGAACAGAATGTCCCCCAACTACGCGAGAGCCAAGGCTTCCGTTTCGAAAGCGCTCCTGGGCGTTCTCCTGCTATCGTTGCCATCGTTGATGGTTACGGCGCCCCTTCACGCCGGGGTGATCACCTACGAAGAGATTCTCGAAGACCTGAACGACCCGCTGGTTTTTATCGACGTAATCCAGAACCTTCAGAGAACGAGGACCCTGGGCGACGGATCGTCACCTGTTGTCGAGGGAAGCGATCTGACCATCCTCTTGCAGAACGGGGTGAGCGGAAGCTTCGGCCGCTGGGTAAGAGATCCCGTGATGTACTCTCACGTGTTCCATTCCGTCGGCGCAGTCGACTCGTTCGTGCTCGCTTCGCTCGAGATCCTCGCCTCGAGCGTGAGCCCGACACCTCCTCCGGGATTTCCACCGGATTTCTTCGAGCTGCTCTTCGGAATCGGGACTCCCGACGATCCGGTCGTCGTCGACGGCAACTTCATCGGATACCTGACTCCCGGACATCCCTTGAAGGAAACCACGTTCGAGTTCAGCACGGGAGATACCGCGCTCATCGCGCTTCTGCTCGAGAACGACCGCATCCGAGTCACCATCACCCCCATGGGGCCCGGGTCCATCGGCGAGCCGGAGGGCGACAAGATCCGAGTGAGATCCTCGGCCTTTCAGGTGACCTATCAGACGCAGGCGGTTCCCGAGCCGGGAGCCGCGGCTCTTCTCGCCGCCGGCCTCCTCGCCGCGGGTCTTTGTTCGAAGGCTCGAAGGCGTCAGGTCCGGTTGCGGTAGAGACTGAAGTCGACGGCGTTCGCCATCGTCTCCACGTCCAGCTCGAGCCGGAGGAAATCCCGGATTCGCCGCGCTTGTTCCCGGGGGTTGCCCATCACGTCGCCATAGTCCACGTTCATGAGCTCGAAGTGGGCCGACGCGTTCAGCAGCTGGTCGACCTCGGCGAGGTGACGCTTCAGGATCTCGTACATTCCTTCGTCGTCAGCGCCGGGTTTTTCGCCGCGGCGAGCCAGCATCTGCCGCTGTGAGGCGAAGACTTCTTCGATGTCCCGCCGCATGAAGATCACCTTGTAGTGGTTCGAGGGAGGCAGATCCTTCAGGAAGAATGAGATGATCTTGATCGCTTTACCTCGCGCCCCCTCGAGCCAGGCGCGGTCCTCTCCCTCTTTGTGAAGAGCCTTGACGGGCTCGTATTCGAAGTAGCCCCTGGGGTTGTCTTCTCCCGGCTCGCGAACTCCGTCGGTGACGATCGCGATCCCCGCGGACGCGAGCATCTGCATCGCCATGGAGGTGCCCGACCGCGGAAGGCCGGAGACGACGATGACCGGTTCCGGCCCTGGTTTCATTTTTGTTTTTGTCTTTTCTTCAGGTTCTCGAGGATCTTCTTGCGCTGTTCTTCCCGGTAGTCGCGGTAGTCGTTCAATTGCTCCGGAGTCAGGAGGGTCTGGAGCTCGCGCTCGGTGTCTTCGTGGATGGCCTTGAGCTCGCGGCCCACCTCCCGGGACACCGACCGGCCTTTCTGTCCGCGGTACTTCTCGACCAGGTCCCGTTTGCGTCTCCAGTCTTCCTGGTACACGGAGAGGACGCGCTCCCGCTCGGCCTCCGAGAGATGGAGCCGCTCGGCGAGCCCGGAGAAAGCCCGCTCCTCGAGATGGGCGGAGACCTCTGTCCGAACCTCGGCCTTCACCGCCTCGAGCTCCGCGAGCTGCGCGGGGGTGAGGACGGAGGCGACCCCGGACTCGAGCTCTACGTAGTACGAGTCGAGATCGTCGAGGAGAGCGGACCAGCCCTCCACCCCTTGGCCGCGTCGGCTCTCGATGGCCGCGCTCACCGAGCGGGCGTAGGCATCGACGACGGGCCGCAGATCTTTCATTTGCCGAGGGGAGAGAGAAAAGCGCCTCTGCAGCAGCGCCGCCACTTCGAGCGCGCTCCAGGGCTCGGCCGCGGCCTGCTCGGTCGCCGCAAGAGTCACGACCAGCGCCGCGAGCCACACTCGAGCCCGGGAGCTTCGGATTGAATTCATCGTTCACGTTAACGCAAGCGGACGACGTCGCGCAACGGATCTTCGCCGCTCGAGGGTGATAGCGAACGTTATCCCACTGTGTCCGCAAACCCCCGACACATCTCGCTCGTCCTTTCTCCCTGGCTGCATCCGCGTTCACAAACAAATAATCAAGATTACTATTGCCATGCGGAGGGTAATCTTCTATATTCCACGCCGCCCCCCAAGCAGTCCGTGGCCGGAAGACTGGCCGTGCGCCAAACGGCGCGCGTCCAGGCGCGAGGCTCGGATCGTTCGAGCGGGGCATGCGGGGTTCTTGTCTGGTGCCGATTGAACAATCTAGGTGTGTCTTAGCGGTTCGAAGGAGAGAGCATGGCGACTCGACAACCCAAACTGGAAAAGATTCTTTCTTGGCTCCCCCGGCTGGTGGCGCCTTCGATCATTGTGCTCCTCGCCTTCGCCGTTCCGGCCTTGGCGGCGGACGGCGACGGTGATGATTGCCTGCCGACTCCGGAAGTCTGCGACGGCGTCGATAACGATTGCGACGGAACCGTCGACGAAGACCCCGATCCCGTCGGTGGAGGCAGCAACGACGGCGACGCTCAAATCGACGAAGGGTTCGGGTTTTGTCTTTTTGCGCAGACGGGACCCCTCAACGTCTGCAAGACTCCGGGACGGTTTGTGTGCGCCAATGCGACGTTGAGCTGCGGCAGCCTCGGAATCCCGGTCGTGGAGTGGGCCAACGAGAACGACGCCGCAGGTAATTGCGGCGACGGTGTCGACAACGACTGCGACGGTTTCGTGGACGTGGCAGATCCCGCTTGCCCCAAACCGCCCGAGATCTGCGACGGCATCGACAACGACTTCGATACCTTCGTCGATGAAGGATTCGACGTGGGCGTGCTCTGCAGCGTCGGCGTGGGCGCCTGCTCGAGCAGCGGGCTCAACGTATGCTCGCCCGGCGGCGCGAGCAGCGTTTGCAGCGCGGTGCCGGGGACCCCCGGGAACGAGGGGACGCTTTTCGAAAATTCCTGCGACGATCTCGAGGACAACGATTGCGACGGCTTCACGAATCTGGCGGACGACGGCTGCTTCGGCTTCGGCCAGGCCGAGCTCTGCGGAAACCTGACCGACGACGATGGGGACGGCCTCGTGGACGAGGGCTTCCCGACGCTCGGGCTTCCCTGCACCAGCGGCACGGGGATCTGCGCGACGCCGGGCACCATCGTTTGCAGCGGCGACCTGGAGAGCACCGTGTGCAGCTCCGCGCCTGGTGGCGACGCCGGTTTCGAGGGTGATGACCTCACCTGCACCGACTTTCTCGACAACGACTGCGACGGTGTTGCCGATGCGGCTGATTCGGAGTGCGCTCCCGCGTTCGCCGACGCCGGCGTGACGTGCTCGCTTCCGTACGACCGCGGAAAGCCCGGCGCCGACTGCACCGGCTGGCACATCATCCAGTTCGACGGCGGTTCGGCCACCGAGGTCCAGGCGGATCTCCTGGCTCTCGATACCGACGGCTCGCTCCTCGGAATCATCGAGAACGTGCAGCTCGGTCAGGAGGCCCACCTCGCGAGCCGGCTCGGCCCCGGAAATTTCAAGGTCGATTCCAAGACGAACAAGCAGGGTACGCGGCACACCATGTTCGCGCCCATGCCCATCTTGCGGGTCACGGGGACCAAAAACGGCGTAGAGGACGTCGCGTATTGCAGCATAATGCCTTATCTCGAGGTAAGTCAGCCGAACGGAGTCACGGTCTCCGTCAACGACGCGAGCGACCTCGACGTGGAGGCGTTCCTTCCTCTCGTCAACGTGGACAAGCTCGGCATCAAGCTGAACGGGCTCGACCTCCTCGCGGCGATCCAGATCGTTCCGAGCCTGGCGTTCCCCACGGGGGGGGGCGCGCTCTGCAGCAACGACGGCGACTGTGTTTTCCAGATGGAAGCCGGCTGCGGTGACGGAAGCCTGGTCGACGTCGAGATCTCGAACCTGAGGGTCGAGGGGCTCGATACCAGCCTCGTTCCCACGGCAAAGGACGGGAGCGAGGCGCCCGATCAAGTCAATACCGTCACCTTCACGGTGAAGGGACTGCCTGCCGGCGGCCACATCTTCTACTTCACCGGGTCGCCGCTTCCGCTGAACAAGCGGCTCTCGGCCCAATGCTTCGTCGACGACCTCGCGGATACCGGCAAGGCCTCGGCGTTCGGTATCGCCGTCAACTCACCGACGTACGGCGAAGTCGTGGCCTCGGCTCCCGTCACGGTCGAAGGGAAGGTCTGCGGAGGCAACGAAATCGCCTCTTTCCAGATCAACGCCGCGCCCGTCGACGTCTCGAGCCAGACCTGCACTACCGTCGACCCCAACTCGACAACCGACACCCCCGAGTGCTTCCTCGACTTCACCGTTCCCATTTACGAAAAGAGCATCGCTATGGCGGTCGAGGGTGAGGACAGCGCCGGGAAATTCAAGCGCGGCTCGAACCGGGTCATCGCCGACGCGAGCGACGTGCTCGCGAACCGCACCTTCAATACCGGCGTGATCTTCGGGCTCGGGAACGTTTCTTCTCCCGCGGGCACGACCGCCATGGCGCTCGAGCTCGGCGCCAACCGGGCCCTCGCGGATGCCCTCGCCGACATCCAGATGGCGATGACCACCCAGATCGACCCCGCGTTCATCGTCGGCCTCAAGGAGCAGGCGGTGCAGGAATTCTTCAACGCGAAGTGCACAGGCGCCATCGCCGATTTCACCGCCCGCGCCACCGCGAGCCTCGAGAATACCAACTTCGGTGACTTCACCATCGAGCCCGACTGCTCCTGTAACATCACGACGCCCATCGTCCTCGAAGACCTTACGTTCACCGATACCACCTTCAATCCCGCTTGCAAGGTTGATTTCCGGAGCGGAGAGATCGGAGTGGTGGTGAACCTCCCGTCTGTTCGCATCCAGGCCGGGGCCCACGATAGCTGCGAAGACGAGGGACTCTTCGGAGAGTGCATCGCGCGGACGGTCATCGACGTGACGGCGGTGACCCACATCAGGAACGTTCGATTCGAGTTCGACATCACCGAGAGCCAGATCGAGACCAAGACTCCGCCCGATCCTTCCGCCTTCACCTACGCCTGGACGGTTCAGGACAACGGCGGCGATCCGCTGTTTACGGCTGCGGGCACCTGCGACGGCGGGCCCCGCGACGGGAAGGAGTGCTATTTCGACGGGATGTGTGAAGGCTCCGCGTGCGAGGGCGAGGCCAAGAACGCAACCGGAGGCGATCCCGGCGAATTCACCCCCATCACGTCGAACAACAGCGGCCTCGAGTGCTGGGGGGCGGACGTTTGCTCGGCATTCCAGGTGCTCGGCGCGGTTCTCATCGAGGTCTTCACCTTCGGTCTCGCCGACGGCTTTGCGATCGTAGGATTCCTGGACTTCGACTTCGATTTCAACCAGGACTTTCTCGACGAGCTCAAGGCGGCGGAACCCGACGCGATGGAGCTCGACGAGGCCGAGGTCGACGAGGGCACAGTGGCCGACGCCGGCCACGCCTCGTTCACGCCCGGGGACATCAACGTCACCATCGACCCCGGCGTCTCGGATGGCCAGGGCGGCCTCACCGTCGATTTCGGCGCCGAGTTCTCGGTGCAAAACGTCGATTCCACCATCCCGGAGACTCCGGGGGCGCCTCTCACACCGGCCGGCGTTCCCACGGTGGCGAAAATCATCGGAGTAGGGGACGACGTCACCATGCTGGTCGCCGACGACGTCTTCGGACAGATCTTCGCCGCCATGAAGGCCTCGGGTGCGCTCCAGGCGACGTGCACCGCGATCGACGACCTCACCGTGGAGGACCTGCTTCCCGCCGACGTCGTCAGTGTCCTTGGCTGCGAGACGATCGGGCCGGACAACGTGGTCGGAGCGACCCTCCGGGGCATGTGCCACGCCATTCGGGGCGCCAATTGCAGCACCCTTCCCGACGAGGGAGGGGGACTCCTGAACAACACCAAGGTCGGGGTTTGCGTCGGGTTCCAGGGCGGCGATTGCACGACGCTTCCCTTTGGCCCCAAGCAGGTCTGCAATCTCACGCCCTATCGGGATATCCAGTCGACGGACGGCATCCTCGCCTGCGCCCGGCAGGACACCGAGCCCGAGCTCCTCTTCTCGGACGAGTCGACGCTCGATTCCACCGCCGACGTACACCTGTTGCTCGAGGATCTGAACGTGGTGTTCGCCCTCGATCGGAACAACGACCAGGCCTACGACGGAACTCTCGAGGCTCTTCCGAACTGCTTTACCGGGGCCGCCAACGGAGCGGGAGACTGCAAGGTGATCGCGTCCTGTCTCGATCTCAGCATCGATGCCAAGATGGGGATCGACAGCTCTGAGTGCACCACGGAGCAAGCCGGGTTCGTCTTCTCGGACCTCATGATCGTGGAGCCGGCTTCGGACATCATTTTCGGAGCGATGTGCGGTGCCGCGCCCCCGAACGACGACGCCCAGGCCCTTCTCCAGAGCTTCGAGAGCAAGGTCATCGACTCTATCAACCAGGCGGCCGAGAACTTCACCCCGCCGATCTGCATCGAGGGCCTGGACCTCGGCGGAGTTTTGGACTTCAACAGCCCCGACGCGAAGTTGTTCGGGTTGACGACGGGTTTGGTCGGGGTAACTCCGGGGTTCTCGGACTATCTGGGGATCACCGTGGGGCTCAAGGTACCGCCTCCGTAAATCTGTCGGATAGCAAACACCGGCCCCGGCTCGCGAGAGCCGGGGCCGCGAGGAGATACATGTCTCGACCAGGAATGCTGACGGCGTCGCTCTTCACGGTGGCGATGACGCTCCCGGTTCCGGTCTCGTTCGCGGGAGCCGAGCGCGATCCCGGTGTCGAAGCGGCGATCCTTCCCGGGGCGGATCTTGTCGCCCGGATCGACCTCGACGCCGTCCGCAGCTCCGGGTTTCTCGATAGCCTTTCGGCCGGCGATTCGGAGTCGCGCGCGATTCCCATGGGTACATGGACCGAGCTCTCGCGCCGGCTCGAGGCGTCCGGTCTCCCGGCCGGCGACGTCCGCGAGATCTTCGTCTTCGCCAGAATTGACGTTATCGAGTTCGCCGCTCCGGGGAAGAGAGATCGCTCGGGCCCCGTGCCTGCGCTCGCCGCGGTGTCGCTCGCAAACCCGATCTCCACGGAAAAACTCGCGGCCGCCCTTGCGGCTGTCTGGGAGGGGAGGACGACAAGCCCATTCACCGCCGGCGATGCCGCGGGGATCGAGCTGGTTTCTGCCAAGCCCGGGGAGCGGTCGATCTTCGCGGCGACCTCGAGGAAGGGGACGACCCTTTATCTCGCGACCGACCGCGAAATCCTGGAGGGAGCGCTCGCACGCGACCGAAGCGGCGCCTACGAGAAACTGTCTGCGGATCTGACGCGGATCGACGACTCCCTTCCGGCCGGGCTCGACGCTCGGGTGATTCTCCTCGCTCCGAGCCGGCTCACGGCGAAGCTCTTCGACAAGCCCGGGAGGGGAACGGGAAACCGCCCGGCTACGATGGCGGAGAGTATGCTCGAGCCCTTCCGCCAGCTCGGAAGTTTGACGCTTGCGGTCGACCTGACCGACGACGCTCGAATCGCCCTCGTCGGAGACCTCTCCGGAGAAGACGAGGCGAGAAGCGCGAGAACGCTCATGGCCACGATGATCCTGCCGAACCTTTCGAAGGCGTTGTCGGCGCGGTTCGGGAGTCTCGTTGCGTTCGCCGAATCCTTGACCGTCGATGGCGAAGGCTCGACCGCCCGTCTGAACCTGCGTCTTTCCGGAGGCGACATCCGGACGCTCTTCGCCGGCGTCAACGAGCGCGAGTCGAAAGCGAGATGACAAGCGGATGGACTCCATGTGTAAACAAAGCCTTTGTCCTCTTGGCCGTAACCGGGGTTCGCTTGACTTGAATCCAGTGGCTGCGATAAAAATGCTCCGGGCAATGGCTCCCCCAACAGCCATGATGGGATGCCCTTGGTGCGAATGACGTGGTAGGGGCTGGAAAAGTCGGGGTTCGGCGAGGAAATTTGCAGGCCGCCGGATGACACCCGTTGTGTGAGTGCGCGCTTGAATCTCGGGCTTTCTTAAGCCTTCCAAACAAGGGGTAGGGGGGAGAAAACGGGGCACTGCGGGGCTTCACCTCAGGCTCATTTCCGAGGCTGATGTCGCTTTCGGCCTGACTCGTCGGCTTCGCCTGTGCGGGACGATTCAGGCGGATGGCTTCGGCGCTTTTACGGGGTCCGGCCTAAGTTAGGTGCGGGAGAGGAACTTCACGAATGTCAACGACGGGCACGGAGGCGGCATGCAAACAATCGAGCCCAGGGATTTGATCCCTGGTGATTCCCTTTAACCCGATGGCACGAAGTGTTCTCGTAACCGGCGCTGGCACTGGCCTCGGCAGGAGCACGGCTCTCTTGCTCGCGGAGCGGGGCTTTCGCGCGTACGGAACCGTGCAGGCCGGCCAACGGGAGGATCTCGAACGAGCGGCGCTTGAGCGGGGCGTCGAGATCCGAGTCATCGAGGCGGATGTGACCCGCGCGGAAACAGTCGAGATCGCGGTCGCGACCGTCGTCGAGGAAACCGGCGGCCTCTTCGCCGTGGTGAACAACGCCGGGGTCGGCTTGCGGGGCTTTTTCGAAGATCTGTCCGAGGAAGAGATAAGGCGCTCCTTCGACGTGAATTTCTTCGGCATTCTCGCCGTGACCCGGGCCGCTCTCCCTCACATGCGCGCCGCGGGCGAGGGACGCATCGTGATGATGAGCTCGGCCGGAGGGCGCATCGCCGCCATGACTCTCAGCGGCTACTGCGCGGGAAAATTCGCCGTCGAGGGTTTCTCCGAGTCGCTCGCCCTCGAGACCGCGACTTTCGGCGTGCGAGTCTCGATCATCGAGCCCGGGGTCGTCGCAACCCCCCATTTCACCCTGCATCGAGGCAGGGCGAAGGCGGCCCTGGATCCCGAAAGCCCGTACCGAGTCTGGTTCTCGCGGCACGAGCGCATGGTCGACGAGATCCTGGACACGGGACGCATCACTCCCGAGGACGTGGCGAGAACGGTTCATCGAGCTCTCACCGCGCGGCGCCCGCGGCAGCGCTACGTCGTCGGATGGAGGCCGAAGCTCCTGGTGGCGCTTCGTCGGCTCCTCCCCGAAGCGTGGTTCGATCGGCTGTACCTTCGCGAGTCCGTGCGTCTCGTGAGCCGTCCCGACTCTCCCGTCGAGGCAGCGGATGGTCCCTCCTTCGCGCTTTCAAAACGAGGGGTGCGATGACGACGAAGCGAGCGGTCCTGGTCACCGGCGCCTCGGCCGGGTTGGGAATGGAGACCGCGCTGCACCTCGCCGGGTGCGGGTTCCGCGTGTTCGCCACCATGCGAGATACCGCCCGGAGGAGCCCGCTCGACGAAGAGGCTCGAAGGCGCGGAGTCGAGGTCGACGTCCAGAAGCTCGACGTGACCGATCGCGCGAGCATCGATTGCGCGGTGGCGGCCGCCGTCGAGCGCTGCGGGGGCCTCTACGGCCTCGTGAACAACGCCGGGGTACAGCTCCGGGGTTACTTCGAAGACGTCGCCGACGACGAGGTCAGGGACGTCTTCGAGACCAACGTTTTTGGAACGATGGCGGTCACCCGGGCGGTCCTGCCCCACATGCGCAAAGCCGGCCGAGGCCGCATCGTCATCGTGAGCTCCATCGGCGGCCGGATCGGCTCTCCCGCCTCGAGCGCGTACTGCGCGAGCAAGTTCGCACTCGAAGGCTTCGGAGAGTCTCTCGCCCTCGAGGCGAAGCTCGTGGGAGTGGACGTCTGCCTGATCGCGCCCGCCGTCGTCAAAACCGATATCTGGAGCCGGAATCGGGGTCTCGCCCGCCACGCCACCTCCCCCGACAGCCCCTACCGTGACCGGTTCTCCGGACACGAGCGCCTCACCGATCGGATGGTGGCTCGGGCGTCGACGACCGCGATCGACGTGGCGAAGGCGGTGGAAGCGGCGCTCACGTCGAACGTGCCCCGAATGCGGCGTGTCGTAGGCCGTCGTGCGTCGCTGATGCTCGCGCTGCGGAAGCGACTTCCCGGCGAGATGTTCGATCGACTCTACCTCAAGGCTCTGAATCACCTCTCGAGCCCCGCCCGCTCGGAAGCGAGGGGGGTCTAGAAGTCCTATGGCGAGCTTTCTCATCGCGGTCTGGCCGTTCCGGAGCCACTTCTTTCCGCTCGTCGGGATCGCCTCGGCCTTGAGGCGGCGCGGACACCAGGTGGCCTTCTATTCCGGCGGCGAAGCGAGATCGGTGATCGAGGGCGAAGGGTTTCCGCTCTATCCCTTCGAGCGGGTCGACGAGCGGCGAGTGAACGAAATCATGTTCGAGCGGCAGGAGTACGCTTCCTGGCGGATGCCGCTTCGATTGCGGAGCCTGCTCCGGGAGTGGCTGCTGGCAACGGTGCCGGCCCAGGTCGAGGATCTCACCGCGGTCACGAAGAAGCTGAAGCCGGACGCGATCGTGACCGAGACCTCGATGTGGGGGCCGATACTGGTCCTGCGCGAGAGGGACAAAGTACCCGTCGCGGTGTTCTCGACCGTCGCCGCTTGTCTCATTCCCGGTCCCGGCGCGCCGCCATTCGGCATGGGCCTTCCGCGCCCGCGAAACGCGAGGACGCGATTCGCGGCTTCGCTTGCGACCACGGCTCTGCGCGGCCTTTCCCGCAGCATGCGCGAGGCGGCGAGCGCGTTGCGGCGCGACTACGGCCTTCCGAAGCTCGCGGTGTCCGTCACCGAGCACTCCGGCACGATGGACCTGTATCTGGTGCCAAGCACGCGGGAGTTCGACTACGAGAGAACCGATCTCCCGTCGACGGTGCGCTACGTCGGACCTTGCGTGTGGAACAAACGCCGGTCCGAGGCGGCGCCCCGCTGGCTCGAGACGCTCCAGAGGCCCTCGGTTCACGTCACCGAAGGCACGATGCACACGCAAAAGCCCGTCCTTCTCGAAGCCGCCGCCCGCGGACTCGGAGGACTTCCGATGTCGGTGGTCATGACCACCGGAGGGCACCGCCGCGCGGAGGACCTCGGTCTCGGGACGCTGGCGCCGAACGTGCGAGTAGAGCCCTGGGTGGCCCATGACGACCTGATGCCTCGAACCGACGTCCTGGTGACCACGGGAGGGGCGGGGACGGTCATGGCCGCGCTCTCGGCGGGCGTTCCCATGGTGATCGTCCCCACGGAGTGGGACAAGCCCGAGAACGCTCAAAGAGTCGTCGAGGCGGGAGCGGGAGTTCGCCTGTCGCCGCGCCGCTTGAGCCCGGAGCGCCTTCGGCGCGCGGTCGAAACGGTTCTGGGCGAGCCGCGGTTTCGTGAGAGCGCCCGCCGAATGTCGAAAAACCTGGCTTCTCGCGATGGCCTTGCGGAAGCGGCGAGGCTGCTCGAAGAGCTGCCCGCGGGGGCGCAAGAACAGAGAAGTTTTCATTTGTTGAATCAGCGAGCGATGTGAAGCTCACCGGAGGAGCCCCGATGTCATACCCGAACGAACGTCACGCTGGAGCGGCCGGGATCGCGCTGGCACTCATCTTTTCATTCGCCTCGAGCGGCGCCGATGCCGTCCAGTCGCGCCCGCTCCTGCCGCCGGATTTCGAAGTGTCGGCGCCGCAGGGTTTCGGCGACCGGCAAAATTCCCATGCCTGGTCCATGATCTGGTGGAATGGCCGGCTCTACGTCGGGACCGGCCGGGCGACCTCCTGCGTGCAACAGGCCGCGCTCGCCTTCTTCCGGCCGGACCTCGGCACCTATCCCTTGAACGAGCCCGACGTCGAGTGCACGCAAAGCCCTTATGACCTGCCCCTTCAGGCGGAGATCTGGCGGTTGACGCCCGCTACCGGCCAGTGGGATTTGGTGTTTCGATCTCCCCAGGACATTCCCATTCCCGGTCAACCGGGGAAGTTCGTCGCCAGGGATATCGGGTTTCGGGGGATGACGATTTTTCGTGAGCCTGACGGCACCGAGGCGCTCTACGTCGCCGGAGTCGGCGCCCGCACGTTCAACCAGCCCGGCATACCGGCGCCGCGCTTGCTTCGATCGACGGACGGCGCGACGTTCGAGCCCATCCCCGCCGACCCGGGCACGTTTCTCGGCGACATCACGTACGACGGCTTTCGAGGAATGCTGACGTACAAGGGCCGTCTGTTTGTTTTGGCGACGATCGGCCTGCTCGGACACGGCGTGATCCTGGAGTCGGTGGACCCCGCGGGGGGCAACGACAACTTCTGGCTGGCGACGCCGCCGGACATCACGTTCTTCGAGCTCGAGGTCTTCAACGGTTCGTTGTACCTGGGAACCGGAGTGCAGCCGTACAACGACAAGATTCCATTCTCGGTGTTCAAGACCGACGCCGAGGGCACTCCGCCATACGCGCTGACTCCGATCATCACCGACGGGGCCTATCGGAAGTCGCTTCCCGGCTACGCCGTGGTCAGCATGCAGGTGTTCAAGAACCGCCTCTACCTGGGAACCGAGCGGGAGCTCCTGCGCATCAATCCCGACGACAGCTGGGAGCTGGTGGTAGGGACTCCCCGGCGAACGCCAAATGGAAGGATTCAGCCCATCAGCGGCTTCGACTATGGATTCGACAGCTTCTTCAACATCCACATGTGGAGGATGACGGTGCACGACGGTGTTTTGTACGTGGGCACCAACGACCAGTCCACCAAGTGGCGGAGAAACCTTCTGGCGCCCGCCATCCAGGCACGCATGGGCTTCGACCTGTTCGCCACCACCGACGGCTATCACTTCACCGAAGTGACCCGAAACGGTATGTCCGGATACTTCGACCACAACACGAAAACCGTGGTGCTCCAGCCGGAGAACATCTTCGATGTCGGCGTGCGCAACTTCGCCAGCACTCCCGGCGGTCTTTACGTGGCGAGCGCCAACCACTACTTCGGGACCAACGTGTGGAAGGCCAATCTCCCCGCGGCTCCGGAGCTCCCCGCACCCTCAAAGCTCGCGGTGGAGGGGAAAGGGGTGGCCACGCTGCTTTCGTGGGAAGCGTCGCCGGGCGCCGTGCTCTATCAGGTCGTCCGGGACGCGGGATACCGCGCTCCGGAGAACATCGGCTCGACGCCGAATCTTTTTTTCGTGGACTCTACGGCTCAGCCGAGGAAGACCTACCACTACTCCGTAACGGCGGCGAGCCCCCTGGGAAAGATCTCGGGCCCGTCGAATCTGGTGCGCTCGCCGTTTCTCGGCTCGACGCCCACGTTCACGAGCCTGACAGAGACGGGCTCCCGCGTCGGATTGCCGCGGCCGATCCGGAACGATATCTCCGCGGCGATGCGCCAGGCGAAGTCGGGAGATCTTGCAGGATCGCTCGCGACCCTGGAGAAGCTTCAGCAGCAGAGCGTCGCGCTGCCTCTGCTCATCGGTCCCGTGAAGGCGGAGCAGGTGACGGTGGAGCTCGACGGGCTCGTTCGGCGAGTGAAGCTCGCCATCCTCGGGCTCATTACCCCGGACAAACTGGTCCGCTGACGGAAGGAGGGGAAGAGAGTCCGTGGTGGAAGCGGCGCTGACGGAGCGTGCGGATTTGGGCGAGGGCGCGACGAGTAGCGCTCGCACCCGGGCGCTCCCCAAGGCTTCGTTCCGTCCGGTGTTCATCATGGGAGCTGCCAGAGCGGGAACGACGGTTCTCTATCAGACCCTCGCCCGCACGGGATGTTTCAACTACGTCAGCGCCTACCATCTGATTCGGCACGACGAAGTCGCCTTTCACCATGCGCGGGGAACCACCGCCCAGGCGAAGCTCGAGCTTGCGCGGCTCTTCCACGATCTCGGGATCGCGGAGGCGCGCTTCGATGGCGTGAACGTGGACCCCGACTTTCCGGAGGAGTACGGGTTTCACCTCGGCCGCTTGCGGTTCCAGCTCACGCGGAAGACCTTCCCGAAGTTCATGGATCTCTGCCGTGCGGTGGAGCTAGTTTCGGGCAGCGACAGACCCCTTCTTCTGAAGAACCCGTGGGACTACCGCAGGTTCCTCTTCGTCAAGGAGATGCTCCCGGAGAGTAAGTTCATCTTCATTCACCGGGAGCCGGCCGACGTGGCGAGCTCGATCTTGAGGGCGATGCGCCTTCTGGCGAAGGAGAAGAACGCGTACCACGCTCTGGTAGCTCCGTTCTACGAACGAATGATGGGAAGCCGCTGGCAGCGTTACCTGGTGAGCCGGATGTTCGAGTTCGCGCTAGGCGCCAAGATCGTCACCCGGCAGTTCGACGCGACCGCCCGCTATTTCGTCGCGAACGTGGGGAAGCTGCCACCACATGACTACGTATCGATTCGCTACGAGGAGCTCTGCGCCCGGCCTCGGGAGGTTGTGGGCGGGTTGCTCGACTTTCTCGGGGTCGAGGAACAAGCTGCCGTCGACTACGAGAGCGTGGTGCGTAAGCCACGGGAGGCCATCCGGGACGAAGCCGATGCGGCGGTGAGGCGGGAGCTTTGGCGATTCGATTTGGCCCCCTATGCAGCCCGTTGCGGATACGAATGGCGAGCGGGACAGGAGTGAAATTGCATCAACGACAGTCAGCAAGCGCATCGGGGACGGCATTTGCGAATGACGCACGGGACGACGTCTTCGAGCGTGACTCCGCGTGGTTGCTCCGGAGCTCGTCGTCCATCGTTCAGATCCTCAGATGGCGCGCCGAGCACCAAGCGGATCGCCTCCTGTACACATTCCTCGAGGACGGGAACGCCGAAGCCGCCGCTCTGACCTATGGGAGCTTGGATCGTCGAGCTCGCGCCCTTGCGAAGCACCTTCTGGAACAGGGCTCCGCGGGCGAGCGAGCGCTCCTGCTCTATCCGCCCGGGCTCGACTTCCTGGTGGCTCTCTTCGGGTGCTTCTACGCGGGAGTCGTGGCCGTACCCCTCTACCCCCCCCGGCCGAACCGCAGGGATCCGCGAATCGCCGACATCGCGAAGGACGCCGATGCGCGCTTCGGCCTCACGACGAGCGACGTTGCGGCCAACCTCGCTCGTTCGCTCGGGCACTCACCGGAGCTGGGCGGGCTCCTCTGGTGCGCCACGGACGAGCTTCCGGATGAGCCCGCGCTCGAGCCCTTCGTCGGCCGCGGGCCGGCCGGTTTCGGGGACCTCGCGTACCTGCAGTACACGTCCGGCTCCACTCGATCCCCCAAAGGGGTCATGGTGACCCACGGTAACCTGCTCGCCCAGCTCCAGGACCTCGATCTGACGGTGCGCCATCCACCGGACAGCGTCTTCGTCACCTGGCTTCCCCACTTTCACGACATGGGTCTCGTCTCCGGACTCCTCGACCCGTTGTCCCTCGGGTTTCCCTGCTACGTCATGCCTCCGGCATCGTTTCTTCAGCATCCGTCCCGATGGCTCGAGGCGATCTCGCGATACCGCGGGACCCACAGCGGCGCTCCCAATTTCGCGTACGAGCTCTGCTGTCAGCGCGTCACTCCTGAGCAACAAGCAAGCCTCGACCTCAGTCGCTGGAGCGTGGCGTTCACTGGCGCGGAGCCGGTGCGCGCGAAGACACTCCAGGCGTTCGCGTCGAAGTTCCGAAGCTGCGGATTTTCCCGGGGCGCGCTGTCTCCAGCCTACGGGCTCGCCGAGGCCACTCTCAAAGTCACGATGAAACCACCGGGCGGCGAGTCCACGGTTCTTTCCATCCAGTCGAGCGAGTTGTCTCGAGCTCGGGTCGTCATCGCGGAAGGAGGCGGGCGCGGCGCGAGAACGCTCGTGGGTTGCGGCGGCCCCGCCACGACCGAGATTCTCATCGTGAACCCCGAGACGCACGTTCTCTCTGGTGCCGACGACGTCGGAGAAATCTGGCTCCGGGGACCGAGCGTTGCCCAAGGCTACTGGCGCCGTCCCGAGGAGTCGAGGGACGCCTTCCAGGCTTCACCCGCCGGGGGCGACGGCCGAAAGCGGTATTTGCGGACGGGAGATCTCGGGTTCATGCGGGAGGGCGAGCTCTTCGTAACCGGCCGGCTCAAAGACCTCGTCATCATTCGCGGCCGCAATCACTACCCGCAGGATATCGAGCTCACGGTAGAGGGGAGCCATCCCGCGTTCCGGCCGGAGGGGGCGGCGGCGTTTTCGGTCGAGGTCGAGGACGAGGAGCGCCTGGTGGTCGTGCAGGAAGTGGACCGGCACCATCACGAACTCGACGTCAATGAGATAGCTTCCGCGGTGCGCCGGAAGATCGCCGACGATCACGAGCTCAGTCCCTATGCTCTCGTCCTGGTGAAGCAGAACGGAATTCCGAAGACCTCGAGCGGCAAGCTCCAGCGCCAGGCCTGCGCGCGCGCGTTTCTCGAAGGAAGCCTTCCCGTGGTGGCCGAGTGGAGGGAAGAACGTTCGGCCGACACCAAGAGCTTGGCGGCCGAGAATCTCCCGACTTCGAAGACGGGGGCGCGGACACAAGAAGACATCGAGACCTTCGTCTCTCGAAGACTCTCGATCCAGCTCGGGATTCCTGCCGAAGAGATCGACCTGCGGCAGCCCTTCAACGCCCTGGGCCTCGACTCACAGCGGGCGCTGTCGTTTCTCGGCGAGCTCGAGACCTGGCTCGGGCGCCGTCTGTCGCCCACGTTGTTTTGGAACTACCCCACCGTCGCGGCCCTTGCGAAGCATCTCGATGAGAGGTCCTCGGCTGATAGGCCCGAGAGGCCTGAGAGGAACGTCACGACGTGCGACCCGTAGCCATCGTCGGTATCGGCTGTCGTTTCCCGGGGGCGGACGGCCCGTCGGAATTCTGGCGCCTTCTCTGCGGCGGAGTGGATTCGATCGGTGAGGTTCCAGAAGACCGCTGGAACGGGAGCTCCTTCTACGACAAGGATCCGACTGTTCCCGGGAAAATGAGCACCCGGTGGGGCGGATTCTTGAAGGAGATCGACCGGTTCGACGCCTCGTTCTTCGGAATCTCCCCCCGGGAAGCGGTACACATGGACCCGCAGCAGCGGCTTCTCCTCGAGGTGACATGGGAGGCGCTGGAAGACGCGGGCCAGGTTCGGGAGTCGCTCTCGGGAAAACCGGTCGGTGTCTTCATCGGAATCTCGACCTATGACTACGGCGGAATGCAGCTCAGAAACCCGAACGGCATCGCCGACGGCTACCTCACGACCGGAAGCGCTCTCAGCATCGCCGCCAACCGGATTTCGTACTTTTTCGATTTTCGGGGACCGAGCATGGCAATCGACACCGCCTGCTCCTCCTCGCTCGTCGCCGCTCATCTCGCGTGTCAGAGCCTTCAGTCCGGCGAGTCGGATCTGGCGCTCGCGGGGGGCGTCAACGCCATTCTCTCTCCCGCGATCACCATCGGCTTTTCGAAGCTGAAAGCGATGGCGGCGGACGGCCGCTGCAAGGCCTTCGACGCGCGAGCGGACGGATTCGTACGCAGCGAAGGCGCGGGCGTCGTGGTTCTAAAACTTCTGTCGAGAGCGATCGAAGACGGGGATCCGATTTACGCCGTGATCCGCAGCATCGCCGTCAACCAGGATGGCCGCACCAACGGGCTCACCGCGCCGAACGGGCTCTCTCAGGAGGATCTCGTGCGACGGGCTCTGGCGCAGGGGGGCGTCGCTCCTGCGGACGTGAGCTACGTCGAGGCTCACGGAACCGGAACCGTTCTCGGCGATCCCATCGAGCTGAATGCGCTCGGAAACGTCCTGAGAGAGGGTCGCTCTGCCGGCAGCCGGTGCGCCGTGGGCTCGGTGAAAGCCAACGTCGGCCACCTGGAAGCGGCGGCCGGGGTCGCGGGTCTCGTCAAGGTCGCGCTGTCGCTGAAACACCGCGAGATTCCCCCGAGTATCCATTTCCAGGAGCCCAATCCGTTTATCGCCTTCGACGATTTGCCGCTGGTCGTTCAAGAAGACCTTGCGCCCTGGCCCGGTCCGGGCCCAGCCTACGCGTGTGTGAGCTCTTTCGGTTTCGGCGGCACCAACGCTTGCGCCGTTCTTCAGGAGGCCCCCGCGGCCGAGCCGGCGAACGAGATCGAGCCTGTCGAGGGTCAGAACTATTTGCTGCCGCTGTCCGCTTCCAGTCCGGCGGCCCTTCGCGCGCGCGCTACCTCGTATCGCGTTCTCCTTCAAACGCGAAATGCGGGGGCGAGATTGCGAGACATCTCGTACACGGCGAGCAGGAGAAGAACACACCTCGATCATCGCCTGGCGATCGTGGCCCGCGGCCCTGCCGATCTCGTCGAGCGCGTGGAAGCGTTCGAAAGGGGGGAGAGCCGTCCCGGCATGTCTTCGGGCCGGAGGGCCGCAGGAAGGCGGCCAAAGCTCGCATTCGTCTTCTCCGGACATGGGACCCAATGGCTTGGCATGGGGCGAGCCCTTCTTTCGAAGGAGCGCGTGTTTCGGGAGGAGCTCGAAGCGTGCGCCCGCGTCCTCTCGTCCGAGGTTTCGTGGTCACTGCTCGAGCTCCTGCATTCCGACGAAAGCGAAGCCGAGCTCGGACGAGTGGGAGTGGTTCAGCCGGCGGTCTTCGCCATCCAGGTCGCGCTCGCCGCTTTGTGGCGCCACTTCGGGATCGAGCCCGATGCCGTCGTGGGCCACAGCATGGGAGAAGTGGCGGCCGCGCACGTCGCCGGGAGCCTGACGCTCGAAGACGCGGCGAAAGTCATCTGCCGGCGCAGCCAGCTCCTGAAGCGAATCAGCGGTCAAGGCGCCATGGCTTCCGTGGATCTCTCGGCCGACGAGGCACGGGACGTTTTGAACGGCTACGAGAATCGCGTCTCGATCGGGGCGGTCAACAGCCGCCGGGCGACGGTTCTCTCCGGTGAGCCCGAAGCCCTCACGGAGATCTTGAAGACACTGGAAGGCCGGGGCGTCGGCAGCCGTCCGGTGAAAACCGACGTGGCGTTCCACGGACCCCAGGTCGACCCGTTGACCGCGAGCTTGCTCCAGGAGCTCGAAGGCTTGCGTCCCCGCCCCGCGTCCCTTCCCCTGTACTCGACGGTGACCGGATCGATCTGCCAAGGCTCTGAGCTCGATGCGGCGTACTGGGCCAGGAATCTGAGAGAGCCGGTGGTTTTCGCGACGGCGGTGCGAGCGCTGTCGGAAGATGGCCACGACGTATTCGTGGAAGTGAGCCCGCATCCGGCGCTTCTTCCCGCGATTCAGCAGGAGCTCAACGACCCTGACGTGGTTCTCCTTGCCTCGATGAAGCGGGGAGAGGACGAGCAGGCAGTGATGCTCGGCTCGCTCGGCGTCCTCTATACGAGGGGACGGCCGGTCGCGTGGGAGAGACTTTGCCCGGAGGGCCGCACCGTTTCCCTCCCGTCGTATCCCTGGCAGAGAGAGCGATTCTGGATCGAGGAGCCGTCCTACGGTCCGGTGGCGCGGGAAGCCGGACCCTCGGGGGAGAGCCAAGGCGTGGTCTCGGCGTTCTATGATTCGCTCAGCCAGACCCGGTCGATGCACGAGCTCGCCGCCATCGACCGTGCGGACGCGTACCTCACGTTCGCTCCATTCAGGAACCTCGTCCCCGGATTCTCCTTCCTGAACTCGTTCTTCAACGCGGACAGCGAGGAGAATCGAGAGATGGTGGTGAGGGCGCAGAAGGAGCTTCGGGCGGCGCTCTTCGGCCGCGTCGATTTCTCCGGCGTCGCGAAAGTGCTGGACTTCGGCTGCGGTTATTCGTCGGATTTGATCGCCCTCGCGGAGAAGCACCGGCACTTGAGACTCGATGGATTCACCATCTCCCCCGAGCAGGCCGCCATCGGAAGCGAAAAGGTTCGCGCCCGCAATCTCTCTGACCGCGTCCGGGTGTTCAACCGAAACAGCGCGGCCCAGGAGTTTCCCGACCAGTACGACGTCGTGTTTGGTTTCGAAGTGGCCGGCCACATCGCGGACAAAGGGGGACTCTTCTCGAACGTGACGCGGCATCTCGCAAAGAGCGGCATGCTGCTGATGGCGGATTTCGTCGCCAACACCGCGGTCGCCATCGACCACGACGAGCTCGGAACCTACGCGAGCACGAAGAGCGGATGGGCGGAAGTTCTCGGGCAGAACGGTCTTCGGATCGTCGAATGTATCGACGTCAGTGAGGAGATCGCGAACTCCCTCGACGACCCGGACTTCGAGTCCAACCTGGCGCGACTCCACCGGGAGCAGGAGATCGCGGAGATCGTTCAGAAGAACCTTCGCTCGTTCAACAACTACGGCAAGGCGCTGCGGCGGGGATTTCTCGACTACTACCTCTTCATCGTCCAGGCCGACTCCTACTTGCGGAAGGGCGAGCTTGTTCGCATCAACGAAGAGAAACTGGGCGCGCCCGTCCCGTACTCAGAGGGCCTGCGCCGCAGCACCGGGCTTTCGGAGGAACCGGGAGTTGGGGTGGACTGCTTCTACCGGGTCGAGTGGGAACCGAAAGAGCTCAAGGCGGAGGAGGTCATCGCCCCTTCCGGAGGCGGAAACAGCAGCTGGATGATCTTCGCCGACCAGGGCGGCTTTGGAAAGGAGCTGGACGCGGCACTTTCGGAGCAGGGTGCGCGGTCGTTCCTGGTCTCGGCCGGCAGAGCGTACGAGCGCATCGACGCGATGCACTTCCGTATCCGGCCGGGCCGTCGTGAGGATATCGATCGCGTTTTGTACGAAGCCGGCGATCTCGCGGGCGCCGTCCACCTCTGGTCTCTCGACGCGGCCCCGCCGGGCGAGACCACCTTGGACTCCCTTCAGAAGGCACAGACTCTCGGCTGCGGGAGCGTCGTCCCACTGATCCAATCGATCGCGAGCCGGGGCTCGAGGGTGCCCCCCCGGGTTTGGCTCGTCAGCGGCGCCGTGCAGGCGACGGCGTCTCCCTCGCCGGCCCAAGCTCCTCTGTGGGGACTCGGGCGCGCCGTCGCCCAGGAGCACCCCGCTCTCTGGGGAGGCTTGGTCGCGCTCGAAGACTTGAAGCCCAAGGAAAGTGCTCTCCGGCTGACACGTGAGCTCCTCGGTTCGGATGGAGAAGACCAGGTAGCCCTTCGAAGCGACGGGCGATACGTGGCCCGGCTGGTGCGCGCCCCGGAGTCGACCGCGTCCGGTGACGTCGTTTCCGTCCGGGAGAACGCCTCTTATCTGATCACCGGCGGTCTGGGCGATCTCGGGCTCGCCGTCGCTCGCTATCTCGTGGAGCGGGGCGCACGCAGCCTTATCCTCCTGGGACGGACGAAGCTCCTCCCTCGATCCGAGTGGAGCCGAATCGACGAAGCGAGCCGGATGCACCAGCAGGTCACAGCGATTCGCGAGCTGGAGGATCTGGGTGCGAAGGTCGAGGTCGCGTCGGTGGACGTGTCCGAGGAATCGCAAATGCGAGCGTTCCTCGATCGATGGCGCGAGACTGGCGGAGCGCCGATTCGAGGGGTGGTCCATGCCGCCGGATGGGCGGGTATCCGAAGCATTCTGGATCTCGATCTCGATACGCTCGGTGCGACGCTGCGGCCGAAGGTTGCTGGTGGCTGGATTCTCCATCGCTCGTTCGAGAACCGAGACCTGGATTTCTTCGTTCTCTTCTCCTCCGCCGCGTCTGTCCTGGGAGTTCTGGGGCAGGGGCTCGGACACTATGCCGCCGCAAACGCTTTTCTGGACGGGCTCGCTCATTACCGGCACTTCCTCGGTCTACCGGCCCTGAGCATAAACTGGGGGCCCTGGTCCGGCATCGGGATGGCGGCCCGCACCGATCAGGCGACCCGGCTCGAGCCCCACGGAATTCGGAGCTTCACCCCGGAGAGGGGCCTCGAGCTTTTTGGGCGCCTTTTGGCATGCGACACCACCCAAGTTCTGGCCGCCGACGTGGACTGGCCGCGCCTGAGCCGGTCGTTGCCCTCCGCCGCTCGCTCGCCCCTTCTATCGAAGCTCGTCACGCCGGGTGAATCGAAGGCGCGGACTTCCGCACCGTCGATCGGACGAAGCTTGAGTCCGGAAGAGATCCTGCGTGCCGAGCCCGCCGAGCGGCGGCCCCTGCTGGAATCGGAGCTTCGCGAACGAGTTTCCGCCGTCCTCGGGCTTTCGCCTTCGAGGCTCGACGTCCATCTGGCTCTGGTGAACCTGGGAATGGACTCCTTGATGGGAGTCGAGCTCAAGAATCAGATCGAAAGCGAGCTGGGTGTGAACGTTTCCTTGATCGAGCTGATGCAGGGCGCCTCGGTAGTCCGGCTCGCTTCGATGCTCGTCGACAAGCTTGAGGGGCTCGAAGGAATCGAATCTCCGGAGGCCAGGGAGCCGAACGCGGTAGCTCTTCCCAGTTCCGCGGCCGCCGGCGGCGGCTAACCACGTGACGTCGCCGCGTTGCTTTCAATTGAAACGACCCCCATCAGTCCCATCGGAGCGGGAACGGTAGTCATGCCGAAGATACGAGCGAATGGAATCAACTTCCACTATTGGCAGTCGGGAGGCGGCCCCCACGTAGTCATGACGCATGGCCTGGGCGGGAATCTCGCCGGCTGGCACCTGACTCTCGTGCCGGAGCTGCAGCGAGACTACCGGGTGACGACCTACGATTTGCGCGGACACGGCCGCACCGACGCGCCGGAGACGGGCTACACCAACCGGAACATGGCGGAGGACCTGAAGGGTGTCATGGACGCCCTCGGCATCGACCGCGCTCACCTGGTGGGACACTCCTGGGGAGGGGATATCTCGCTGCAGTTCGCGCTCCTCTACCCCGAACGGGTGCGGAGTCTGGTTCTCGTCGAGGCGGGGCTCTTGGGTCCTCTGGCGAATGAGTTTCGGCGCCGGGACTGGGAAGGATGGGCGTACGCCGAGAAGACGCTGGAACGCCTTCTCGGGGGTCCGATCCCCCCGGAGAAGCGCTATGACCTGGAGTTCCTGCTCACCACGATGCTGGACGTTCCCATCCAATATGGCCCTTCTCGCGGGCAGCGCCGGGATGAGCGGGTGGTCAAGCGAGTCATGGACGTACTGATGCCGATGTGGAAAGGCGAGCCCGCGGATTGGGAGCTGTCGGTGGAAAGTCTCTCGCGGATCCATCATCCGGCGCTGCTCCTGTACGAATCGAGCACCATCTTCCTGAAGTCGCACGACGTACTGCGCGAACGGCTGGTCAACAGCAGGTCGGTGATGCTCAACGACGGCCGCGCCGACGGAAGCCACATCAAGCATTTCACTCTGATGGAAGTTCCCGAGCAGCTGCTCGGTCACACCCGATCTTTTCTGGAGGCGGAAGAGCTCGAGGCGAGGCAGCAACGAGTATAAGAGCGAAGTTGGGCCCGATCGAATGGCTCGGCACGCTAGGAGGCGTCTCGGGGCAGGGCGGAGAAACATGTTTGAGCTCTTGAAAATGATTCGTGTCGTGGGCCTGCGAAGGACGATCGAAATGGCCCGGGCGTACAAGCTCGGCTGGATGGGGATCCTCACTGGTTTCTACACCACGCGGACTCTCCAGGCTCTTTTCAACGTAGGCTTCTTCGACGAGCTCGAGCAGAAGGGGCGGCTCGACCTCGAGGCCTTCGCGCAGGAGAGGGGCCTCGACTTCGAGATCCTGAAGTCTCTGTGCGACTCCCTCTACGCCCTCAAGATACTGGACCGCCGCGGTCGGGAGTACTTCCTCGACGCGAAGGGACGGATTCTCACGGAGGTCGCCCGGGGCTGGTTCGTCGGGACCTACGGCTACGAAGGCGTCTTTCACAATCTGGAAGCGCTGCTGAGGAAAGAGAAAGAGTACGGGAAGGAAGTCCACAGGCTCTCAGAGCCTATCGCCCGGGGCAGCGCCGAGATGGAGGCCCTGATTTACTTTCCCCTCGCCATCGACATCGTCGTCAAGAAGAAGTACAGCCGGGTGCTGGATCTCGGCTGCGGGGAAGGAACGTTCCTGCGGGCCCTGTGCAAGAGCCTTCCCGACGTCCAGGGGGTTGGAATGGACCTCTCGCCTGAGTCGGTCGAAGCGGCTCGCGGGCGAGCGGCCACGGCAGGGCTCGAAGGAAGGCTGCAGTTCATGGTCGAGGACGTCGCTGCCTGGAACGGCGCTCCGTCGGCGGCCGGCAAGATCGATGCCGCGACCATCTTCTTCGTGATGCACGAAATCCTCTACCGGGGCGAAGACGTCGCCATCGAGTTCTTGAAGGGCTTCCGGCGGAAGTTCCCGGGCGTTCCTCTGATCGTGTTCGAGGTGCTTCGGCCTACGGTGGAGGAGATGCGAAAGAAACCGGGGATGGCGATCCACTACGCGCTGCAGCACGACCTGTCGCATCAGAGGCTGGTCTCGGGGGAGAAATGGAAGCAACTGTTCAAGGCTGCGGGATTCCAGAACTTCGAGGAGCGGGAGCTGAAGTTCGTCCGAACCGGGATTTATACCCTCTCTTGAGGATCTTGCTGATGCCGGAGCCGGAATGAGCCTCGTGAGCGGGATGAGAACCCACGTCGCCGCACGGTTGTACGCGGTGGCCGACGGCCTCCCCTGGCGGCGGCGGATTCTCTTGAAGACCTATCGCGCCATCTACATTCCGGTCCCGAAAGTCGCCTGCACCAGCTTCAAGACGGCCTTCGCCGAAATGCTCGGTGTCGATCTCGAAAAGGCGAAAGGCGATCCGCATCGCGTGCGGTACCCGACCCCGGTGCCGATCGAGAGCCTCGAGCGCTTCTTGTATCCTGGGTTCTACCGGTTCGGGTTCGTCCGGAATCCCTGGGACCGGCTGGTCTCGTGTTACCGGGACAAGATCAAAAACGAGGTCCCCGGATATACGCATTTCACCATCCGGCCCGGGGTGGCGAACTGCCTCGCCCGGTTCGACGCCTTCGTCCCGGACATGTCCTTCGACGCCTTCGTCTCCGCGGTCGCCTCGATCCCCGACGGGGAAGCTGACGAGCACTTCCGGTCGCAGCATACGTTCCTTACTAATAGGGAGGGCCGGCTCGCGGCCGACTTCGTCGGACGCTACGAAAGACTTGCCGACGACTTTCGAATCGTCCAGGAGCGCACGGGGCTCCCCAGCATCGAGCTCCCTCGGCTCCAGGCGGCTCGGAAAGCGGCCAAGTACGCCGCGTACTACACTCCCGAGACCCGGGACATCGTGGCGGAGAGGTACCGGCGGGACATCGAGCTGTTCGAGTACGCCTTCGGAGAGTGACGGAGAATGGAATCCGTGCCCGCCCCAACCTCTGCCTTGATGCCGCCGGACGGCGCGCCGTCGGAGCTCCTGCGGGGCAAGCTTTACCCATCTCTATTCGGCAAGGAAGAAGCCAACAAGAAATTCATCACCTTCGTGTGGCTCAACGTCTATAACTGGCTGGCGCGGCTGCGTTTCCTTGCGTCGCACGCGGAGCGGCGGGTCGAGCGGTCTCCCGTGGCGAAGCGTTTGCTGTCCGATCTCCGAGCGCGGGGGGTCGCGGTCACCGACGTTCGGTCCATCGGCGCCGAGGCTGAGTTCGCCGAATTGCGGGGAAAGTACTCTCGCGAGCCCGCGGGCCTCGCGCTCGATGGCAGCAGAGTCACAGAGCCGCTGGTTCAGGCGTTTGCCAGAAACCCTGTGATCAAGGACACCGTGGACGCCTACTGCGGGCTGGTTACGAGCCGCCAGCAATTGGGCTGCATTCTGCATCCGTCGGTGCGGCAGGAGAGCCGAAGAGGGAACGCCCGGTGGCACGTCGACCTCGAGGATCTCCACGTGGTGAAGGCATTTCTCTTCCTCACCGACGTCGAGGAAGACTCCGGGCCGACGGAGTACGTTCCTGGCACCCACCCGCATGGAGAGCACGCCCTGGCGCTCGCGGAGGAGCTGAGACGCGGCATTCCTCTCGACACTGACGCCCCGCTCGGCATCGCGCCGGAACGGCTCGTGGCCAAGGCCGGGACGGTCGCTCTCTTCGACGCCCGGGCCCTCCATCGCGGAGGGTTTGGCCACGGGAGCTACAGGGCGATGGCCTTCTGCTCCTACGCCGCTCCCCACTGGGTTCATCCCCAGCTTGGATTCTCCGTCTACATCGCGCTCAAGTTCCGGGTGTACGCGCCCCTTTTCCGCGCCCTATCGCCGTGGAACCTGCTGCTCGCTCCGTTTCGCTACAAGGTCGGCTCCAGGGTCTACCGCGCCTCTCGCGATTGACAGCGGGCTCTCGCGATGACCGGTTTCGACTCGATCGCCTTCGGAACCGGCACGCTTCGCTCGCGCGAAGTCTTCCGTGAGGCCTTCCAGGCGGGTTACCGGACGTTCGACACCGCTGTCTACTACGCGAACGACGAGGAGCTCACCTCTGCCCTCGACGATTGCGGCGCGGGAGACGAAGCCCGCCTCATCCACAAGGTCCAGCCCTATCGGGTCTCGGAACAGTTCGAGCGGCTCATCCGCCCGAAGCTTGGCGGTCGGCCGCTCGATACGTTGCTGCTGCATCACCCGGCGCTCTTCGTTTTCGACGCCCGGCCCGCGGCTCTCATGAACCCATGGGGCGAGCTCGAGAAACTGGTGGAACGCGGTCTCGTCCGGCGGATCGGCTGCAGCAACGCGGGAGCCTCGTTCCTCGACTATTTGTTCGAGCATGCGAGCGTGAAGCCGTCGGTGAATCAGACCGAATGCCATCCCTGGAATTACAATGCCGGCCTCGTTCAACTTTGCCGGGAGCGTGGAGTCGAAGTGCAGTCCTTCTCTCCGCTCGGCGGGGGCCGGCTCAAAGTACTGGAGAGCCCGGCCATCCGTGAAGTTGCCCGCGAGACGGGACGCTCGGCCGCGCAGGTCTGTCTCCGCTGGTCAATCCAGAAGGGAATGGTCCCGATCGTTCGCACCCGCGACCCCGGCCGGATGCGCGAGAACCGGAAGTCCTCGGAGTTCTCGCTCGACGACGCGCAGATGCGGGCCATCGACGGCATCGCCGAGCGAGGAACGGTCTGGGACGATCCGATCAAACGGGGCTGCCTCACGGGAACGATCACCGATGCCGGGATTCGCGTTCCCAACCGCCCTAGGTTCGCCATACGGAGCAGCCTCCACTACCTCGCCGTGGAGTCTTTCCTGCGCCGCCGCCCGTAATGCGGTCCCCTCAAAGCGTCTCTTCGCGGCGCTCCCAGGCGAGCGTGCGTGCGAGCCCTTCGGAAAGCCCGACTCGCGGGGTGAAGCCCAGATCCGCCCGGGCCTTGTCCAGCGTGTAGAACGAGTCCAGATCGAACATCCGCAGGGATTTCGAGAGACCGGCTCGCGGCTTCGTCATGGAGCTGTCGCGGCGGGCAAACCAAAGGACAAGCTCGAGCGCTGTCGAGAACACGGGTCCGGGAATGGGGACGATCCTGGGCCGGCGGCCCGTGATCTCCCGTTGACAGTCGAGCACGTCCCGGTAGGTGTGCCTCTCGCCATCGGTCACGTTGTAGGCGTTGCCGACGGCCTGCGGCGACGTGGAGGCGGCGAGAATGAGCTCGACGACGTCGGATACATGGACGAGGGCGACGATACGATTCCCTCCGTGCGGAAGCGGTAGGAAAGCGAGGCGGCTCATCCGGACGATGAAGCGAGGTAGTCGCCGGTCGCGCTCGCCGTAGATGAGACAAGGCCGCAGAGCCACGGCGGGGAGCCCGGTTTCCGTGCGGCAGCGCCACAGGGCTTCCTCTGCCGCGCACTTGCTCTTGCCGTAGGCGTTGACGGGATTCCAGGGAGCGTCCTCGGAGACCGGCGGGGGATCGTGTCCGTAGACGGCGACCGAGCTGACGTAGACAAAGCGGGAAAGAGCGATGCCGGAGCAAGCGGACAGAAGGCGCTTGGTTCCATCGACGTTGACCCGCCAGATGTCCTCTCTCGCGGCTCTTTGAGCGGCGATACCGGCGCAGTGAACGACGACGTCCACGCCTTCGAGCAGGGGAGCTAGATCTCCGTCTTGGAGAAGATCGCCCACCCGGACTTCCACTCCCCGGGCCTCCAGGCCAGGGGCTCGGTCCGCCTCGAGAACATGGGCGCGGACTTGATGGCCGGCGTCGAGGATCCGGTCGACGACGTGACCGCCGAGAAAACCGGTCGCGCCGGTGACGAGGTATCTCATGCAAACGTCAGCGCAGAGCTAGCTCCAGACCCTCCTGGAGGCGCACTTTGGGCTCGTATCGCAGATCCCGGCGGGCGGCGTCGATGGCGTAGTGGATGTCCATGTCGATTGCGCCGATGCGCCTCATGCGCCTCGCGGCGCTCGGGCTTACGTACTGCAGCAAACTCGGTAGCGCCTTGAGAGCGGCCACGGCGGGTCCGGGAAGACTCAGGATCCTCGGCCGCCGTCCGGTCGCGCGGCCCAAGGCCATCAAAATGTCGCGATGGGTGTGTTTCTCTCCATCGGTGATGTTGTAGGCCTTGCCCAGCGCCGCGCTCGAGGTCGCCGCAGTCAGCACGGCATCGGCGACGTCCGAGGCATGGACGAGGTCGAGCAGGCGGTTGCCTCGGCGAGGAAGCGGGATCACCGGCAACCGGGCGACCCGGGATAGCGCGTGTACCGCGTGCCGATCGCCCTCCCCATAGATAGTGCATGGCCGCACGACCACCGCCGGGAGGCCGTGCTTCCGCTCGTATTGCTGCAGCACCTTCTCGGCCTCCCACTTGCTCGCGCCGTAGGCGCCCGCGGGCTCCTTGGGAGCACTCTCGCTCACTGGGGCTGGTGACGGCCCGTAGACGGCGACGGAGCTCAGGTGGACGAATCGCGACACCCGCGCATCGACGCTTGCGGCAAGTAGTCGTTCCGTGCCCTTTACGTTGACCTCCCAGAGCAATTCACGATCTCCCGCCAGGTTCACGGCTCCGGCGCAGTGGACGACGATGTCGGAGCCCTCGACCGCGGCGCGCAGCCGATCCTCGTCGCCGACGTCGCCAATCGATACATCGATTCCCCGCGCGCGCAGGTTGTCCGCGGCCTCCGGTCGCCGCACCAGCGCTCGCACCGAATCACCGCGAGCCAGCAAACGGTCGGCGACGTGACTCCCGACGAGCCCGGTCGCGCCGGTGACGAAGAACTTCATTCGCGATCGGAGCGATCCTATCATCGAGCTTCGTGCGATGGTGCGATGGCACCAAGCCCGCTTCTTGACGGACTTGCGGCCGCGCAGGATACTCCGGTCATGCCGATCCAACGGGTGCGAGTGCTTCTCGTCCTCCTCGGTTTGGTGGTCGCTGCGCCCGGCTGCGGTGGGGCGAGACAGCGCCGCGGGCGTTCGGAGCCTCCGGCCCCTGCCGCGGCGAGTCCCGTCAGCCGGATCTCGACCCTCAAGGAGGGGGGCGGCCGGCTCGACTGGTTCGAGGACAAAATCGCGTTCGATATGCGCGGGCCGAAGGACGTCTTCGAGGTCTACGTGATGAAGCCGGACGGGACCGGGGTGAAGTGCCTCACCTGCGATCACAAGGACCTGCCGAACGGGCATAAAGGCCAGCCCGCCTGGCATCCTTCCGGCCGGTACCTCGTGTTCCAAGCGGAGAAGGGCGACCACAAGAAAGTCCGGTTCGACCACATCCTGACTCCCGGAGGCGGCGTCTTGAACGATCTCTGGGTGCTCGACACCGAGACGGACCGGGTGACCCGGATCCGGGAGGTCGGAGACGCCGCCGGCGAGGGGACTCTCCACGCGCATTTCTCCCACGACGGCCGCTCGCTGTCTTGGAGCGAGATGGTAGAGGGCGGCGGGCTCAAGAAGGGCAAGCAGCTCGGATACTGGGAGCTCATGGTCGCAGATTTCCGCCTCGGCGAGCGCGGGCCGAGCCTCGACAACATCCGCTCGTTCACACCGGGGGGCGCGGGGTTCTACGAGAATCACGGCTTCTCCCCCGACGGCTCGCGCATCATCTTCACGAGCAACTTCGAGGCCAAGGGACGGCTCGATGCCGACATCTACGTGATGGATATCGAGACGAAGAAACTCACGCGGATGACGAACGAGGGTTGGAACGAGCACGCCCACTACTCGCCCGACGGCAGGGTCATCGTTTGGATGTCCAACCTGGGGCACCGGTCCGGGGCCGACTACTGGATTATGAATAGCGACGGCTCGAACAAGCGGCGGTTGACGTATTTCAACGAAAAGGGCCACCCGCAGTACGTGGGCCCGAATACCATGGTCGCCGATTTCTCGTGGAGACCGGATGGGAAGGCGTTCGGCGGCTACACCGGTGGTAAAGTCATTACGGCGTCGACGGGGGAGCGGATCGTCCTGGTGGAGATCGAGCCCGGCAAGTAAAGTAAATTTAGGGAGGCTGCCCAGAGCACCTCTCCGGGCGGCCTCGCCTGGTTACCGCAAGCTAATCCGTCATCGCCCGCGTCGGAGATCGTTCGCGGACGTGGCCGTTGGGGCGGGGGGCGCCGGGAACTCCGTGATCGACGACAGCCACGCGGCGAGGACCAGGAAGTTCGCCCGCGTCAACGAAGAGTGAACCTCATTCGAAAGCCGCTTCAAGTAGAAGCCTGCGGCCATCATCTCGAGCTCCTCACGGCCCCGTTCATCCATGTTGTTGGCGACTTTGAGCGCAAGGAGAGCTATGCGCTCCGTGGCGGGGTCATCCACGAACGCCGCGGTGAGGCCCCCGAGGAACTCGTAGCTGAAAGCGGGCTGGAAGAGATTATCCTGCTCGATATAGGGAAGGATCCATCCGGAAGAGGTTTCGTTCGCCACGCCGATTCTCATTTCGGTTTTGGCAGCGGCGAGAAACTGAGCCACCAGGCTCGACGGGTTGACGTCGAATCCGAAGATCTCGTTTCCAGACAGCGTCTGGCCCCCATTGAGGTCGATCATCATCGAGACCTGCGGGCCCGTGAGAGGGGAAGGCCCGGTGCGGATGCCCTCCGCGGAGCCGGGGTCCAGAACCATGAGCCGGGCGATTCGGACCGAACCGTCCCCCATGACCTTTTCGAGCATGCTGCGGCGGCCCGCATCCGCGCCGGGAGTCGGCAAGCTCGAAAGCGCTCCCCCCAGGGGGAAGATCATCGTCTCCGCTCCGGTTACGCCCGGATAGGCCGGCTCCGCCTCTCCCCGTTCTCCGTCGGGGAAGAGGAAAAAGTTATAGCCATGAAGCTGGCTCGTGGCGAGTCTGGGATCCAGCATGCACAACTGGGTCTGGGCGCAGAAGCCGACCAGAAGCGGAACCGACGACGGAAACCGCCCCTGGTTCACGTTCTTGAAGGTCTGCGCGGCGCCCATGACCAAACGCAGGCCCTGCTCCGCGCCCGCGCGGTTGGCCGCCTCTCGAACCTTCTGGACGGCCGGAAGCAGCAGCCCGATGAGAATGGCGATGATCGCGATCACGACCAAAAGCTCGACTAGGGTAAATCCCCCATTGCGTTGTCTGGATCGATTCATTGGTGATACTCCTTCGATAAGCGGACCCCAAGCGCAGGAGAACTCTCTTAAAGGTGCACTTCGCCCCCGCCGAAACTCCCCCCCTCGGTTGGCGACACTCTTTTACCTCTTCTCGTGGCCCAACCGCAAGTACCCACCGGGGCCGCCCTCGCTACCATAGGAAGAGGCTCCAAACATCGGAATGGTCGTCGGTCCACACCCTTCCGAGGCTCTCGGACGCGGGCGCGCCCTCGGAAGGAAATCCTCGAGCGCGCAGGGCTTCGGAAGAGCGCGCCAGAAAGGCCCAGCGCGAGGCGAGCTCCTGCGACGCCGCATCGGCCGGGGGGCCGTCCACGATGACAGCGGCGAGCCCGACGTCCTTGGCCATCGCCCGCACCAGAGGCGCAAGGTCGAGGTGGCGGTTCGAAATGTGAAACGCGAGAACGCCGTCCGGAGCGAGTTTCTCCTCGTAGAGATCGAAAGCCTCCCGCGTGAGGAGATGGACGGGGATGGTTCCGCTGGTGAAGGCGTCGAGAACGAGTAAGTCGAAGGACCCGCGCGCCGAGCTCAGCGTGAGCCGCGCATCCCCGAGGACCACCTCGATATCCGCGCCCCTTCTCCTGGCCTCGGGCACATAGCTGAAGTGGCGTCCGTCTTCGGCGATCCGTTGCACCAGCGGATCGATCTCGAAGACGGACCATCGCTGGCCCGGCTCCGCGTAAGCGAGGAGAGAGCCCGCCCCGAGGCCGACGAGCCCGACGCGCTCAGGAAAGGCCGGCGCGCCGGTTGGGCCGGCAGCTGTGGGCGGGCGAAGCAAACGGCCGATGGGGCTCGCCGTTGCGTAGTAGGCCAGCGGCTCGCGGGGCTCGATGGGCATCGCGCCGGCGGCCTCGACCCGCTGCGCTCCGTGGATCGTGCTCCCGTGGTAGAGCTGGTGGAAGGCGACGGGTTTTCCGTCCTCCCATGAGGTGGTGAGCGTGACGCGGTGAATGCCGTAGAAGCTGCGATCGGTGATCTGAGCTCGGCCCCGGAGCGCGGTGTCGAGGCTCCCGGCCCAGAGGACTGCGCCCACCGCCAGACCGAACCGCAAACGCCTTTCCGATCCGAGGTAGGTCAGAAGAACGGGAAGGCCCGCGGCCAGAACGTCCCGCGTCTGGCCGGACAACCCAAGAAAGTCGCCGAGCTTCGCCAACAGGAGAGTGGACAGGCCCAAAGCGATCGGGATCGCGAAGTCGGAGCGTTGGATCGCCGTCTCACCCGGCTGCTTCCCCTTCTTTCCGCTTCCCGGGCGCGCGCGAGGGACGAGAAGGCAGGCGGCGACGAACGCCAGAGGCGCCTCGGTCCAGCCTTCGAAGAGAACGGGCGCGGCGAGAGCATTGAAGGCGCCTCCGAGCGCGCCGCCGAGGCCGATGAGAGCGTAGTAGATCGTGAGGTGGCTTGGATGCGGTCGCAGGCGAAAGAGCTCGGTGTGGCAGGCCAGGGCCGCGACGAAGAACGCCGCCAGGTAAGCGGGCAGCACGACGGCAAGAGGCTCGGTGGCCTTGGTCATCAGAACCAGCATGAAGACGACGGCGGCTATCGGGATAAGGCGTGCCGGGAGTCCGGGCGGAAGGAGCGGGCGAGGGGAGAAGGCGAGAACGAACGTCAGCAGATAGAGCCCGAGCGTGAGGACCCAAACGAAGGGCATCGCCGCCATGTCGGCGGTGAGGATGGAGGTCACGCCGAGCATCAGGCTGGCGGGAGCGGCGGCGAGCGCCATCCACAGCCAGCGGCGGCTGGTCGACGGGGTAGAGGCGTCGCCGGCTTCGGGGGAGTCCCGCGCCGCGTCCGCGCTCTCTGAACGAGCTCTCCACGCGCGAGCCGCGCACGCGAGCGCGAGCACCGTGTACGCGCCGTAGCCCCACGCCCACAGAGATCCCTGCCGCTCGAGACCGACCGCGGGCTCCACGAGGAGGGGATAGGCACAGAGGGCGAGGAGGCTTCCGGCGTTCCCCGCCGCGTAGAGAAAGTAGGGATCCCTGGCCGCCGGGGCGCGCGTCAGGCTGAGCCATTTCTGGAGCAACGGGGCGCCGGCCGAGAGGACGAATAACGGTGCCCCGACGGCGAGGACGAGCGCCTCGAGCAGCCAGAGCTCGGGAGCGAGCGGCGCGGCGACGGGCGCTCCATCAATGAGACGGAAAGGGAGCAGGCCGAGGGGAAGGAGCAGAAGCACCGCGTGGATCGCGACCGCTTTACCCCGCGGACGCCGGCCCAGCCAGTGAGCATACCCGTACCCGGCCAAGAGAACGGCTTGAAAGAACAGAACCGACGTGGTCCAGACCGCGGGCGCGCCGCCGAGCCGCGGCAAGAGCATCCGGGCGATCATCGGCTGGGCGATGAACAGAAGGCCGGAACCGATAAAGACCGTGACCACCCAGAGCACGCGAAAGAATAGGTAGAACCGGCGCGGGCAGCAAGCGGAGACGGATAAGGCGGCGGGTTGAGCCCCGCACCCGGATCCGGTAGACTCTCCCGCCACGGCCTCGAGCGAATCCGGCCCGTCCCCCGCGGTGCGGCAGTCTCGGCGGCATTCGACGTCGGGATTTCTATTCCTCGGCGGGGGAGGCACCATGAAGAAACTATCATTTGCATTACGCCAATTCGTCAACGTCCTTGGCTATAGCCTGGCCCGAAAGGACGCGAGCGGAATGAATTGCCCGGAGCTGCCAGCTCCCTCCGCCGAGGCGGTGGAGAAGGCGCGCGGGGTCTTCCGAAACACCTTCGACATCGCGCCGAGCTGCCGCTACACCCGCGAGGAGCTGGAGCGTCGGATCCGCGAGTATTTCTGGCACTATCCCTTCCGGTTCGGCGATATTGACGTCGAGGCCGACCCCGCGCACTTCCGCGGTCTCGAAGGGCGGCATTACCAGCGGTATCAGCACTTCTTCCCGGCGGTGCTCTCCCAGGCCGGGGGGAGCCTTTCGGGCAAACGGGTCCTGGAGATTGGCTGCAATGCCGGCTTCTGGTGCATTCAGGCGCGCCTCGCGGGGGCCGACTACGTTCAGGGCGTCGACGTGAGCGAGAAGAACGCGGAACAGGCGAGGTTCATCCGGGACATCATCGGCCTCGACAACCTCGACTACCGCGCGCTGAACGCCGCGGAAGTCTCGCCCGAGATCCTGGGGGAGTTCGACGTCGTGTTCTTTCTCGGCCTTCTCTACCACCTGGACAAGCCGATTGAGGCCCTCGAGCGGCTCCACGCGGTCACCCGCGGTTTCGCGGTCATCGACACGAACGTCGCTCGCTCGGACGTGTCTCCCGACGTTCCGCTCCTGAAGCTGGAAGAGGACCAGGTGCACGAGCAGAACGTCTCGAACCGCGTGGCCCTGGTGCCGACCAAGAGCGCCGTCCCGGTCATGCTCAAGTACGTGGGATTCCGCGAGGTCTACTGGATATCCAACCGATCCAGCAGCCTTCCACTCGACTACCGGACGCTGGCCCGGATGACCTACATCGCGGTCAAGTAACCGGGGGGCCAGTCGGAGAACAACCGCCGGGTGCGCTACTAATAGATCGAGATGGACATCGCGATCGTGACTGGCTCGGCGGGGCTCGTGGGATCGGCCGCCGTCGAGCTCTTTGCCCGGAGCGGCTTTACGACCGTGGGCATCGACAACGACATGCGCCGCGTGTTCTTCGGTGAGAGCGCCTCGACCTCCGGCAATCTGCGGCGCCTCATGGACCGCGTCCCCGGCTACCGCCATCACGACGTCGACGTGCGCGACGACGCCGCG
>CAZKNR010000056.1:0-4073 GCA_964553925.1 uncultured Acidobacteriota bacterium | reverse complement strand
ACCTCTCCGTTCTCTACGGTAAAAACGACCTCTTCGGCGAGCTCGCCGTCGTCCTTGCGTACCCGCCGGAAGCGGTTGTCGCCCGTGAGCTTCAGAGGCTCGAGAGAATCCATGGGGTTGTCCGTCGGGAGGGAGAGCATGGCCAGGCCGTCCTTCCAGGGAAAGACAGCGATCTCACCTCCCCAGCCGTTTCGGTACGTTCCCACGTACCGCTTCAGTGACGGGTCCGGCGCCTGGGCCTTCTCCGATGCTGCCGTGGCTTCGGCGATGGCCGGGGCCACGATTCGATAAGCGTTTCGGGTGAAGGCCGAGGCGTCGGCATCGTTGGCGTTGGTCATCGAGACCGCGGCGAATTTTTCCTTTGTCTGGAGGAGAAGATCCGAGCGGAAGCCCGGGCAGCTCCCGCCGTGTCCCACGAACGTCTTGTCGTCGCGGCGCGAGACCACGAATCCGAGACCCCAGGTCGTCTTCCAGTCCGGATCCACCCAGTGGACGCGGTGCATTTCCCGGAGAGTCGACGCCTTGAGGACTTCCTCTCCGCCGTTTTGGAGGAGCCGGAACTGCCAGGAGGCGAACCTTGCGAGGTCGAGGACCGTCGAGGCGTACCCTGCCGCGGGAGCGATTCCCTTGACCTGGAGGAACGTGAGAGGCTCACGCCCGCCCTCGCGTCTCTTGCCTCCATAACCCATGGCGAAACGTCCGCCGCGATGGGCTACGGGGATCTCGGTCGAGGTGTCCGAGAGGCCGAGTGGGCCGAGGATGTGCCGCTGCGAGTAATCCGCGTAGCCCTCGCCTGCGACCTGGGCTACGATCTCGCCCGCGAGCGTGAGCCCGAGGTTCGAGTACTGGAAATAGCGCCCCTCGGGATAGAGCGTCTTCTGCTCGGAGAGTCGCTCCAGGATCGCTTCACGAGTGGGGAAGGAGTACTCGGGATAGGTCCAGTACGGGTGGTCGGACTCGCGGGGAAGTCCCGCGGAGTGGGTGAGGATTCCGCGCACTGTGATGGGAGGCGCATCCGGAAAGCTTTGCTGGATGTCGAACCAGGGGAGATGCTGGGAGACCGGATCGTCGAGCTCGAGCTTTCCCTGGTCGCGAAGCTGAAGGACACCCATGGCGGTGAAGAGCTTCGAGATCGAGCAGATGCTGTAGATGGTGTCGGCGGAGGCCTCCGCCTTTCGCTCCCGGTCGGCGAAGCCGAATCCGTGGGTCCAGAGGATGTCCTGATCGTGGACCACGGCGAGCGAAACGGCGGGAATGTCGGCGTAGGCCATCTCGGCCTCCGCCCAGATCTCGAGGAGACCGAGGGCAGTCTGAACCCGCGGATCGTCTTTGAGGTCGTTGGAGGCGGCGGTGGAGGAAACGAGGGAGGCGAGGGCGAGGGAGGCGAACATCATCCGGCTCATGCGGGGGAATATACTCCTCGGAGGTGGTTTTTTGCAGCGAGGTGTCATCGATGGTGAGAAAGACAGGGTGTTCGTGAAAAGCACGTGCGCGTCGACCCGGTGAAGCTCGCGAAAGCGAAGCGCCTTCTAGACGCGACAACCGACCGCGAGGCGCTCGACCGAGCTCTCTCCCTCGTCGTGTTCGAGGGAGAGATCGATGAGACGCTGCGCGGAATCGGTGGAAAGGGAAACCTGAAGAAGGTCTTCCGCTGAGAACCCGCGCCCGCAGCCGGTGATACACTTCCGGCGAGATTCCTGGAGGTACAGAGATGATCTTCACCGCATTGGCAATCAGTCTGGCGCTCGCGCCGCAAGTGGGGACCGTCGACTTCCAGACGTCGGCGACACCCGCCGCTCAGGCGGAGTTTCTTCGCGGCGTCGCCATCCTTCATAGCTTCGGCTTCGAGGATGCGATCGACGCCTTTCACAAGGCGCAGGCGCTCGAGCCCGACTTCGCGCTCGCGTATTGGGGGGAGGCGATGGCCTGCAACGGAAATCCGTTGACCACGCCTACCGCGCAAGACCTCCCGGCGGCGCGAAAGGCGCTCTCCAAGCTCGCCCGCACGCGGGAGGAGCGGATCGCGAAGGCGAAGACCGAGCGCGAGAAGATGTGGATGGAAGCGGTCGAGATCCTCTACGGCGATGGGGAGAAGGAAGCCCGTGATTGGGCGTACGCCGACGCCATGGAGAGGATCGTCGCCCGCTACCCGGAGGACCTCGAGGCGCGGGCGTTTCACGCTCTGGCGCTCCTGGGAACGGTGCGGCGCGCGGGAAACGACCTTCGCCAGCAGATGAAGGCCGCGGTGGTGGCCGAGGATCTCTTCCGCGATCATCCCATGCATCCGGGAGCGGCGCACTACATCATTCACGCCTTCGACGATCCCCTGCACGCGCCCCTCGCGCTCTACGCCGCCGACCGCTTCGCCGAGATCGCGCCCGATGTCGAACACGCGCTCCACATGCCGTCCCATATCTACGTGCAGCTCGGCCTCTGGGATAAAACGGTGATGTCGAACCGGAGGGCCTACGAGGCTTCGGTCGAGTGGGTCCGCGCGAAAGGACTCTCCGACACCAAGCGCGACTTCCATGCCCTCTCGTGGATGGAGTACGGCTACCTCCAGCGCGGCGAGCTTCAGAAGGCGAGAGAGTGTATCGAGGAGATCCGGCCCATCGCCGAGCGCGAGGACACGACGGAGCGTATCAAGGCCACTCTCGGGAACATGAGAGCGCGCTACATGCTCGAGACCGGCGATTGGGACGCGTATCCGATTCCCGTGGACGAGCTCTTGAAGGCGCGATACGCGGGCGACCTCTATCTCCTTTTGGCCGCGGGATTCAAAGCCGTCAACCAGGGCGATCTGAAGACGGCGGACGCGATCGAGCGCCGGCTCGCGGAGATCGAGGGACAGGAAACCGCCGGGCTCAAATCGTATTTCCAGGGGCAAGTCACCCTCGAGGATCTCAAGGTCTCGACGACGATCGCCCAACGGGAGCTCGCCGCGCTCGCGCGTCTGGTCAAAGGCGAGCACCAGGAAGCGGCCCGGTTGATGGAAGAGGCGATGGCGAAGGAGAAAGGCATGCACCCCGCCTACGGTCCTCCGGAGCCCATCGTGCCTCCGTTCGAGCTCTACGGATACGTTCTCCTCGAGTCCGGCCGGGCGGAAGAGGCGTTGAAAGTCTTCGAGGAGATGCTCGTGCGGATGCCCAATCGCGCGCTCGCGACTCTCGGCGCCGCGCGCTCCGCCGAGAAGCTCGGACGGCGCGAGGTCGCCGGCAAGCACTATCAGGCTTTGCGATCGATGTGGTCCGAGGGCGAGAAGACCCGCCGCTTCGAAGAGGCCGAGCGTTTTCTCGGGGAGACGAGCCCCTGACGTGCCTGACGTCGAGAGTTTCGCGGAGAAAGGCGCCATCGCCGTTCGCGGCGCTTTCGAAGTCATTTGGCTGGAGCGCCTGGCCGAAGGCCTCGAGAGGAACCTGAAGGATCCGAGCCCCTACGGTTGCCGCTACACGAAGGAGGGGAATCCGGGCGCGTTCGTAGACGACTATTGCAACTGGCAGAGGATTTCCGAGTACCGGGATTTCATCTTCGATTCCGGCGTGGGGGAGCTGGCGGCCCGCTTGATGCGGTCGCGGAAGGCGCGGATCTTCCACGAGCACGTTTTGGTGAAGGAGCCGGGCACCCGGGAGGTAAGCCCCTGGCACCAGGACCAACCTTATTATTGCGTGGACGGCGAGCAGGTCTGTAGCATCTGGGTTCCTCTCGATCCCGTGCCCCGGTCGGTCTCCCCCGAGTTCGTGGCCAGCTCGCACCTTTGGGGAAAGCTCTTCACACCCCGTAAGTTCATGGACCACCGGCCTTACGAGGGGTCCACCTCCGCTTTCGAGTCGGTCCCGGACATCGACGCCCGGCGGGAGGAGTACGAAATCCTCTCTTGGGACCTCGAGCCCGGCGATTGCATCGTCTTCCACATGAAGACGCTCCACGGCGCTCCGGGGACGGCCGAGCATCGGTTTCGCCGGCGCGCTTTCTCGACCCGCTGGCTCGGGGATGATGCGGTCTTCGCGACGCGGCCGTTTCCGACCTCGCCTCCGTTTCCCGAGCTGACGCTGAGACCGGGAGAGCCCATGGAG
>CAZKNR010000055.1:0-1845 GCA_964553925.1 uncultured Acidobacteriota bacterium | reverse complement strand
GTCCGGGATTGCTTCCTTCGCGCGCAAGGCGCCAAGAGTGCACATTGCGGAAAATCGAACCTCATGGCTTTCAGCCTTGAGAAGTTTCCGGATCTCGGGGATCGCTTCCCGCGCGTCCAGTTCCTCCAAGAGGACCTGCGCTGCCCACCGAGTGTCCTTATCATGCTCCTGGAGGAGTCGAATGAGGTGGGGAATGGCCTCGCGCGGTCTGAGCTGGCGCACCGCATAGAGCGCCGACATTCGAACTCGGCTGGATTTGTCTTCAAGGAGCCGGACGATCTGGCCACTCGCCGAAAGATAGCCCCGATTACCTACGATCGAGCACACCTGGGAAATCTGATTCTCTCCCTCTGCCCCGCGCACGGCCCGGGAAGCAAGCACTTCGCAATCTTCTGTCTTGAGATCCTGGAACCGGCTCTCCCCTGTGTCATCCAGGGCAGTGGCTTCGAGCAGGATTCGAGTCCAAACCGCATCTTCACCGCTCGCCAGACGCTCCTCAACACCCGGGAGGGCTCGCCGGAGTCTCTCCGCAAGCATGTCGCGGATGTCCAGGACACGTAGCACATAACGTGCGCGAATTGCAGCTTCGACGTCCGAGGCCTTGGCTATCGCTTCCAACGCGGAAGTTGCGGACCGGCCCAACGTTATCAACTGCCGCACTGCTTCCTCGCGCTCCTCAACCTTCTCGGATTGAAGTTTCTCGGTAAGGCCACGAGCCTTACGCGCGAGGTCATCTTGCCGGCTAGGCAACAGGAGAAATAGGACGATAATCGAAAATCGCATCGATATTCACCTTAGACGTGCGAGTAGGTGCTTACTCTTCGTTGCGCCGGATTTATGAAGTAGTTGTGTGCTGCGGAAGCGGAAAGGCAGCCACCGTGGCACGGCGTTTGATCGACCTCCGGTAGCCGTTTGCATAGAAGACGATCACCTCGGCTCCATTCCCTCTCGGACGTCTCGTTGCCAACGCGACCAAGGGCGTTGAGGCGGGACGGTCCAAGGAAAGTCGAAAACGGGCTAGAAGGGCTCCTGGTATAATCGACCCTGTCATTGAAGCCTCTTCGTTTCTTGGGAGGTCCCATGAAGTCCTCATTTTGGACTTGTGTTTTCCTCGCCGCCTGGTCGACAGGCTTCGGCCAGGAGCCGGGTAAAGGACTGCTCAAGATTCAGGATGGTAAGCTGCTCGCCGAAATCGAATGCCAGGAAGCGCTCTCATTTAGTGGCGACGCGAAGATGACCTCCCAGTTCAACAAGGTTTCGATCATGCTCTTCCGGCATAATGAGAAGGGCGAGAAGGTGAGGGGCATGACGATTAAGGCCGACCAGGGGTCGGCGGAATCGCCGTCCGATGGCCGTGTCCGCATGATCACGCTGAATGGTAACGTTCGGGCTGAGCAAAGAGACGGCACCGTCATTAACGCAAAGGAGGCCGTGATCGACATGGTCGAGGAAACCGTCGCCTTCAAGATGGACATTGGGGTCGATATTCCAAAGAAGTGATCCCCAATAGGCTATTGCGGGAACGCGACACGGGGGCGCGGTTGCACACCATGCCTCTGGGCAACATCTTTGATCCGATGCAGCTTGCTATCGCCCCGAGGGATGCGGCCGAATAACACGAATAAGGCCGTGCGCGCCCTCGTGACGCGTTCCTGACCTACCTCGCAACCCGCGCCTGGCTTTCCTAACCGGCATCGGAGAGACGGAGCCGTCGGGGGACTGCTTGGGGAGGATCGCGCCCTCCATCTCACGCCGGCGCCTTCGTCCACCGGCTTTTCTTCAGCGCGGGACCCAGGCCGCCAGCTGCGCCACCTCGGCCTCGCTCAGCGCGCGGCTGTAGATCCG
>CAZKNR010000054.1:0-22920 GCA_964553925.1 uncultured Acidobacteriota bacterium | reverse complement strand
GGATCGATTGCTCATCGGCGGGCTGAAGAATCTCCTCTCGGGAGTCACGACCGTCTCTCACCACAACCCCTTCTATCGCGAGCTCGGGCGCGGGTTCCCGATACGCGTGGTGCAGCGCTACGGCTGGGCGCACTCTTTTTTTCTTGAGAGAGGCCCGGACATCGAGACCGCGTACCGGAAGACGCCGCGCGACGCACCCTTTCTCATCCATCTCGCCGAGGGGTACGATGCGAGCGCTCGCGGGGAGCTCTCGCGCCTTCGCGAGCTCGGCGGCCTCCGCGAGAACACCGTCCTCGTTCACGGCGTCGGACTTTCTCGCGAGGATTGGACCTCGGTGCGTCGAGCGGGCGCCAGCCTGGTGTGGTGTCCCTCCTCGAATCTATTCCTCCTCGGAAGAACCGCGCCCCTCGATTGTTTTCTAGACTCCGATCCTTCCTCACGCGACTCGATCGCCCTCGGAACCGATTCCCGACTGAGCGGCGCGCGGGATCTCCTCGAGGAGCTTCGACAAGCGCGTTCGGCGGCGCGCGTCGAGCCCGCGGACCTTCTGTGCATGGTGACCGCGAACGCGGCCGACTTACTGAGGGTCCCTGAGGCCGGACGGATCGCGCTGGGCCTTCCCGCGGATCTCCTGGTCATTCCACCGCTCGAGGAGGATCCGGCGGGCGCTCTTCTCGCCCTTGACCGAAATCGGATTCGGCTGGTCGCCGCAGGAGGTCGGCCGCTCGTGGGAGTGCCCGGACTCTCCTCGGTATTCGCGGCCCGGCGGGTGGCGACGGCGAGGGCGAACCTCGACGGGCAAGCGCGCATCCTCGACGGCACGCTCGCTCGGCGCATACGAGCTTCGTCCCTCGCGGAGCCGGGCCTCGAGCTATAACCATGGCTCCGCGGAGAGTACCGCGGTCTTGGCGTGGGTGAATTGAGGGTCGTAGAAGCTGAAGCTCGGCGGAGACGACCGCTTTGGCACTCCTGGGGTCTTCGACCGTCAGCCAGATGCTGGGGTCGGAAGCTTTGACCTCGAGCTCAGCTCGCAAACGAGCAGCAGCGGAAGCGCGCCTCTACATCGAAGAGACACACTGTCGCAGGGAGTGGTATCTCGGACTGCCGACGGTTAGAATCTCGTCGCCGCCAACGGCAGGACCATCGTCAGAAGGAGGACCGGTGACGAGAAATACACTCGGCTTTTCCATTGCAGTTCTCAGTCTCGGGAGCGCCCTTTCAGGCCAGGTGCGCCAGGGGGCCTGGACCCCCGCGGTGGAGTCCATGGACCGCGGCTACAGCTCGATCAGCTATTGGACCTACAGGGACGACGGTGTCGAGATCGGAGGCGGACGCATTTCAGTCGAGCATGGAAAGCCGTCCTGGCCGGCCGAGCTCGAGGCGCAGGAAAGCTTCGATGCCGCGACCGTCGGCAAGCTCTGGAGGGCCGGAAACAACAAGTGGACCACGCTCGACACCAACCTGGCCTTGCGGTTCGGCGACCGGCGCGTGGCGCCGGGAATCTACTATCTCTTGATCCAGCGGCCGGAGCCTTCGGAGTGGCGCCTCGCGTTCGTTTCACCAGCCGCGGTGATGCCGCACTTGTTGGACGCGTGGGCAACGCAGGCGCAGCCCCAGGACGTCCCCATTCTGTTCTCCGTGCCCTTACGCGAGAGCGGCGGAGCGATGAAGAAGCCCGAGCTCGACATCACCTTGTCCCTCGACCCGGCCGACCTCACGAAAGGATCGGTCGCGATCGAGTGGGGCCCGCATCGGCTCGAGACCGAGTTCGCGATCGAAACGGTCTCTCCCACGTTCTATCGTGAAGGCCCCGCGCGGAAGTAGGACGAAGACTACGCCGGTGAGGGCGCCGTCCGCCGACGCTCGGCGACGACGAGAGCCACACTCCGAAGAGCGCCCCCACCGACACGGTGAAGGCGATCCAAAGGGTTTCCTCCTCGAAGGAAGTCATTTTACAATTGCCCGGCCATGCCGGCCAGCGGTGAGGAGCCCGGTTTGTTTTCCGACCTCGATCTCTCGCGGCGACTCGAGCGGGCCGAGGCTCACGCGAACGCCATGTTCGTGGAGGCTCGCGCCAGGACCACCCCGCTGAGCGGCGCCTGCTGGATCGAAGTCGGGGAGGCCTATGCCATGTACGACGGCGTCGGCTCGCCCCTGACCCAGACGTTCGGGCTCGGCCTCTTCGAGACGCCGACTCCGGGGGCGTTCGAGGAGATCGAGCGGTTCTTCCTCGTTCGCGGCGCTTCCGTCTTCCACGAGGTAAGCCCCCTCGCCGGCCTCGGCTTGGTGGCCATGCTCAACGCACGCGGCTACCAGCCGGTGGAGCTCACGAGCGTGATGTACCGACCGCTCGTCGCGGGCGGAGACTCCGGCCTTCCCGGGAACGATCGAATCCAGGTGCGCGCGCTCGAGAAGCACGAGGGAGACCTCTGGGCGCGGACCACCGCGCGAGGATGGAGCGAGTTTCCCGAGCTGAAGGATTTCCTCCTCGCGCTCGCGCCCCTCAGCGCCGAGAGGCGGGATTCGGTCTCGTTTCTGGCGGAGATCGACTCGGAGCCCATCGCCACCGGTGTTCTCTGTCTCGGCGGCGGAGTCGCGCTCCTCGGCGGCGCCTGTACCGTTCCCGAGGCCCGCAAGCAAGGCGCCCAAAACGCCCTTCTCGCGCGCCGGTTGCGGTACGCCGTCGACGAGGGCTGCGACGTCGCCATGGTCTGCACGCTCCCCGGGAGCGCGTCCCAGAGAAACGCCGAGCGAAACGGGTTTCGAATCGCCTACACCCGGATCAAGTGGGGGTTGATGCCGGCGCTGCCGCCGGCACCAACCTGAAGCGTCGCTGCGATTAGAATCTCCCCCATCGAAGGAGGGCCTCATGAGTTCCCTGTCCCAGTTGCTTTCGGTCGTCGTCGCGCTCTGCCTCGCCCTCGCCGCTCCGGCGGCGGCGCTGAATGACGTCACCTCACCCGAGAAGTTCTTCGGATTCCGGCTGGGCACCGACAAGAAACTCGCGCGCTGGGACAAGATCGTCGAGTACTACGAGCTCTTGGAAAAGGAGAGCGGCCGGATCCAGGTCATCGACCTCGGCCCCACGACCGAGGGCCATCCGTACCTCCTCGCGATCGTCACGTCGCCCGCGAACATGGCGAAGCTCGAGCGGCTGCGGGAGGTGAACCTCCGCCTCCAGGACCCTGCCGTTTCCGAAGCCGAGATCGAGAAGCTCGCTACGGAGGGCCGGGCGGTCGTGAGCCAGTCGTTCGGGCTTCACGCGACCGAAGTCGGGGGAGCGCAGACGGCGCCGGAGCTCACCTACGACCTCCTCTCCCGGGACGACGAGGAGACTCTGCGAATCCTGGACAACACGATCCTCCTTCTCTTTCCCTGCTTCAATCCCGACGGCCAGATCATGGTTGCCGATTGGTACCAGAAGACCCTGGGCACGGAGTTCGAGGGACACGATCTGCCGTGGCTCTACCACAAGTACGTGGGTCACGATAACAACCGTGACGCGGACTTCCTCAATATGATCGAGGCGAAGCACACCGCGAAGGTTCTCTATCGCGACTGGAAGCCGCAGGCCTATGTCGACCACCATCAGATGGGGAGCTACGGCGCCCGTATCTTCGTTCCCCCGTACAGTGAGCCCATCCGTCCTTACGCCGACCCTCTCCTCTGGCGCGAGCTCTCCTGGTATGGCGCCCACATCGCCTACAAGCTCGAGGAGGGCGGGAAAGCCGGCGTCCTCAATGCAGGCCAGTATCCGGGTTGGGGTCATTTCGGATGGCACTGGATCACGCCCTTTCACAACATCTCGGGCATGCTCACGGAATCCGCGAGCGCGAGTCTCGCGACCCCTCTCTTTCTCCATCCCGATCAGTTGAAGGGCGGCGCGCGGGAGTTTCCCGTGTATGAAGCGCAGTCGACGATGCCGAATCCCTGGCCCGGTGGCTGGTGGCGGCTTCGCGACATCGTGGAACAGCAGAAGATCGCCGCCTGGGCGCTCCTCGACCTCGCCGCGCGAAACCGCGAGACCGTACTTCGATCGAGCCACCTGAAGGCGAAGCGCCAGACGGAGCGCGGCGCCGAGGGCTCTCCGAAAGCCTACGTGATCCCGAAAGCCCAGCACGATCCCCTGACCGCCAACCACATGATCGAAACGCTACTGGGGTCGGACATTCAGATCCAGAAAGCGCGAAAGGACTTTATCGCCTCTGGAATGAGCTACGGTGCCGGAAGCTACGTGATCTCGCTCGCGCAGCCGAAGATGGGACTCGTGCGAAACCTCCTCGGGCGCACCCTCTATCCCGACAACGAGTGGACGCGCGCGAGGGACGGATCGCCGCTACGGCCCTACGACACAGCGACTCACACCATGGCCGAGATCATGGGCGTCCGCGTCGACCCCGTCGACGAGGTCGTGGATGGCGACTTCGAGAAAATCGCGACCGTAACCCCGGCGGTGGGGAGCGTCGGAAGCGGATCCACCTTCCGCCTCGATGGCCGCTCGAACTCGAGCTTCGAGGCGGTGAACGTCCTTCTGGACAGGAGCGTCGCCGTTCGCCGCGTGGACCAGGCCGCGGGCGGTTTGAAACCCGGGGACTTCCTCGTCGGCGGCGGCTCCAGTGCCGTCGTTTCCGAGGTCGCCCGGGAGACCGGGGTCCACTTCGAAGCGATCGAGAGAGCCCCGTCCGGTGGAACGCACGACGTGAAGCGCGGCCGCACCGGAATGTACCAGCGCTACCGCGGCGGCAATATGGACGAAGGATGGACCCGCTTCGTCCTCGAGCAATTTCGCTTCCCCTACCAGTCGCTGATGGACGCCGAGATTCGGCAAGGGAGCCTGCGAGCGAAGTACGACGTGATCCTTCTCCCCCACGACTCGGCGGCGATGATCGAGGGCAAGGAAGAAGAGCGGCGCCCCGGGCAACCGGAAGACCTCTATCCCCCGGAGTATCGGAGCGGCATCGGCGACGAGGGAGTCGCTGCGTTGAAGGATTTCGTCGAGAAGGGAGGAACGCTCGTGACCTTCGGGGAAGCGGCGGAGTTCGCCATCGAGAACTTCGATCTCAAGGTAAGAAACGTCCTGGAGAAGCTGGATACAAAGGAGTTTTTCTGTCCCGGCTCGACTCTGAAGACACGGTTCGAGAACGATCGTCCGCTCGCCTACGGCATGCCGTCCTCGGGTCTGGTTCTATTCTGGGAGAGCCCGGCGTTCGAGATTACCCCCTCGAACGACAACGATGACTACGAGGTCGTGGCCACCTATGCGGACCGCGACATTCTTCAGAGCGGCTGGCTCGTCGGGGAGAAGCACCTGTCGAAGAAGGCGGCGATGGTCGCGGCCAAATACGGGCAAGGGAGCGTGGTGCTCATCGGCTTGCGTCCGCAGCACCGCGCGCAAACCCACGGCACGTTCAAGCTGCTGTTCAATACGCTGATGCGGTGACAGCGTTCAATAGAACGCAGCGCCGCCGTCCGTGGCGCGGAGGTCGAGACCTCCTTCGAGCATTCCGTCCTTCCGGTTCACCACGATGACCTGGGCGACGCCCTGTCCTCCGATCTCGCGGAGGTCGTGGCCGAGCCACTTCAGGATGTTCAGGGTGTCGGGCGAGAAGGCCTGCCGTTCGTAGTGGATTCGATCCGGAAGCCACTGGTGGTGAATCCGGCCGGCGTCGACCGCCGCTTGCGCGTTCATCTGGTGATCGACGACGTTCAGGACCGTCTGGAGCACGGTATTAATAATGGTACGTCCCCCGGGGCTTCCCGTCACCATGACGAGCTCGCCGTCCTTGGCGAGGATCGTGGGAGTCATGCTCGAGAGCATGCGCTTGCCGGGCTGGGCCAGGTTGGGGGCGGTCCCGATGAGCCCCTGCTCGTCGGTGAGGCCCGGCCCCGCGTTGAAATCGCCCATCTCATTATTAAGGAGGAAGCCCGCACCGGGGACGACGATCCCGGAGCCGTAGCCGTACTCGAGGGTATAGGTCACGGAGACGGCGTTCCGGTTGGCATCGACGACGGAGAAATGCGTGGTCTCGGGGCTTTCCGCCGGCCAGGTAAAGCTCTCGGGTGACGACTGGGAGGCGACGTCGAGTCGGATGCTCTTCCGGAGCTCGGCGGCGTAATCCTTGGACGTCAGCCTCTCGACGGGGATCTCGGGGTTGAAGTCAGGATCACCGAGGTACTGGGCCCGATCGGAGTAGGCGCGCCGCATCGCCTCGGCCATGCGGTGAAGGCTCCGCGCCGAGCCGAACCCATCGGCGGCGAGATCGTACCCCTCGAGGACGTTCAGCATCTCGACGAGAACGATGCCTCCCGAGCTCGGAGGCGGCATGGAGATGACTTCGTACCCGCGGTAACTTCCCCGGATCGGAACCCTCTTCTTCGCGCGATAGGCCTTCAAGTCGGCGCGGGTAATGATTCCTCCGTTCTTCGCCATCTCCGTCTCGATGAGCTCCGCGGTCTCCCCTTCGTAGAAACCGGCGGGTCCCGCTTCCGAGATGCGCACCAGGGTCTCCGCGAGATCGGGCTGCTTCAGGATTTCACCGATTTGATACGGCGCGCCGTTTTTCGAGAACTGCGCCACCGTCGCGGGATAGCGCTTCAGCCGTTCCCACTGTTCCGTAATTGACCCCGCGAGACCGTCGGTCATCGGGAATCCCTCGCGCGCGAGGCGGATGGCCGGCTCGATGAGCTTCTCCCAGGGAAGCTTCCCATTCTCCTTCCAGGCGAGGTGAAGGCCGGCGACCGTCCCCGGGACCCCGACGGCGAGGTGGGACTCGTGGTGCTTCTCGTAGCTGTACTCGCCCTTTTCGTCGAGCCACATCTTCGCGTCCGCTTTGGCGGGCGCCATCTCGCGGAAGTCGTAGGCCGCGGGCTCCCCTGACTGCGGCCGGAAGACGAGGAAACCCCCGCCCCCGATGTTCCCGGCCGAGGGGTGCGTCACGGCGAGAGCGAAGGCGGTGGCGACGGCGGCGTCGACGGCGTTTCCGCCCGCCTTCATGACGTCGACTCCTACTTGGGAGGCGATGTCGCTCTGGGAAATCACCATGCCGTGCTTCGCTCTCGTCGGCTGATTGGCGGCGAAGGCGGCCGCGGCGACGAAGACGAAGAGAATGGAGCCCGGGGTTTTGCGAAGTAGAGTCGATCCCATGGGAGGAATTGTACCTCACTCAAAGCGCGATGAAGATCCGGCGGCGGTAGAGCGGAAGCATTACGAGCCACCAGAGGAGAACGGTCGCGAGGGCGAACAAGAGCGAGCCCCGAAGCGGCCCCGCCCAGGACGCGAAGGCGTTCTCGTAGACGAGTTGGTAGAGGCTCGCGAGTGAGCCGTCCGCGCGCTCGACCTTGTACAGGATGAGGCTCTTCGCCACGAGACCCGAGAGCACGAAGACCGCGATCGCGTTTCGGCCGAAGACCAGGGCGGGATAGGTCCAGGCCCTCCATTTCTTCACGTCCACGATCCAGTATAGGAAGGCGAGGAACTGGAGAGCGGCGCCGGCGGTGAAGAGAACGTAGGAGCTCGTCCATAGGCTCTTGTTGATGGGAAACCAGATACTCCAGAAGAGACCTCCGAGGATGAGCGCCCATCCCGCGGCAAAGAGAGTCGCGGCCGTCTCATGGCCGTTCTCTCCGACACGCAAGCGCTCACCGGCGAGATAGCCGAGAATCGTTGTCGCGATCGCCGGAAACGTGCTGAGGAGCCCCTCCGGATCCCACGTCGCTTTCCACAGGTGGCCTCCGAGAAGAATCCGATCGACCCGTGCCGCAAGGTTCCCGTCGACGGTGAAATCGCCTCGCAGAAGCAAGAAGTAGCCGCCCAGAAGTAGGGCGAGGGTCCCGTAGCGGGCTTTGCGGCTCGCGTGGAGCACGAGAAGCGACGCCGCCAGATAGCAGAGGGCGATCCGCTGGAGGACACCGGGGATGCGGAGATGAGCCAGCTCGAACCGCGGGTACGCCGCCATAAAGAGGCCGAGTCCAAAAAGAATGAGGCTCCTCACAAGAACCTTCCGCAGTTGCGGTCGGTTCCCGTGGGCTGCGAGCGAGAAGCTCATCGCGACTCCGACGATGAACAAGAAAAAAGGAAATATCAGATCGGTCGGCGTCCAGCCGTGCCACTCCGCGTGCCGCAGAGGTGGATAGACGTGGCTCCAGCTTCCGGGGTTGTTCACCAGGACCATCCCGGCGATGGTGATCCCGCGGAAAACGTCGAGAGAGAGGAGCCGTTCCCCGCTACGCACGGCGAGAGTCTACAATACCGGACGAGATTGGAGGTTCACGATGGGAACGCTGTTCGCGGTCGCGCTGGTACTGGGTCTTTCGACGGCGGAAGCCGATCGGGCCAAGACGACGGCCCTCACCTGGGTCGAGGCGAACGCCGAGACTTTGAAGCGTGTGAACCAGAACATCTGGAGCTATGCCGAGAACGGCCTCGAGGAGGTTCGCTCGTCGAAGGAGCTCACCTCCCTCCTGAAGGCCGAGGGCTTCACCGTGGAGGAAGGGGTCGCGGGAATGCCCACGGCCTTCGTCGCGACCTACGGAAGCGGCCGCCCGGTCATCGGAATTCTCGCCGAGTACGACGCGCTTCCCGGGCTCTCGCAGGACAAAGTGCCGGAGCGCCGCGAGCGGGAAGGCGTTCGAGCCGGCCACGGGTGCGGGCACAGCATCTTCGGAACCGCATCGACCGGCGCCGCCATCGCCGTCAAGGAGGCCATCGCCTCGGGTGCGATCGCGGGGACCATCAAGCTCTATGGAACGCCCGCGGAAGAGACGGGAATCGGGAAAACCTATATGCTGCGCGAGGGCTACTTCAAGGACGACGATGTGATCCTCACCTGGCACGCGAGCCCCTTGACGAGCTCGGGATTCTCCTATTCCAAAGCCAACGTCTCGGTGAAGTTCCGTTTCGCCGGTCTCCCCGCGCACGCCTCCACGTCGCCCCATCAGGGGCGAAGCGCCCTCGACGCCGTCGAGCTCATGAGCGTCGGCGTCAACTACATGAGAGAGCACGTGAAGGAAGACGCCCGAATCCACTACGTCATCACCAGTGGCGGCGGCCAGCCGAACGTCGTTCCTCCGAAAACCGAGGTCTGGTACTACATCCGCGCCAACAAGCACCGGGACGTCGAGGATTCCTTCGAGTGGGTGAACGAGATCGCGAGAGCCGCGGCCGCGATGAGCCGCACCGAGCTCGAAGCCGTCCAGGTCGATGCCGACATGCACGAGGTCCTGCCCAACCGGACTCTTTCCGAAATCCTTCAGCGCAACCTCGGGCTCGTGGGAGCGCCGCGTTTCACTGACGAGGAGAAGGAGTTCGCTCGCAGGACCCAGGCCGATCTGCCGCGGGCTCCGGAGAAGGCGCTCTCGGAAACGATCGAGCCTCTTCCGGACGAGCCCGACCAGGAGCTGGCCTCGACGGACGTGGGAGACATCAGCTGGTTCGTCCCCGTGGGTGAGCTCTCCGTCGCCTCCTACACCTACGGCGCCCCCGGCCATAGCTGGCAGATCGTGGCCTGCACCGGAACCTCGATCGGAGAGAAGGGAATGCTCGTCGCGGCGAAGACCCTCGCCGGGACGGCTGTCGATCTCTATGCCTCGCCGGAGCTCATCGCGAAGGCAAAGTTGGACTTCGAGGCGATCCGAAAGCCCCTCGAGTTCGTGACGCTCATTCCCGAAGGACAGAAAGCGCCGAAGACGATCCGCTGACGCTGGCTCACACCCTGACTTCTCCGTGCACCTCGATGTCGTCCGGGTCGACGCCCGCGACCGCGGGCTCGGGCAGGCGTCCGGTCCAATTGGCCCAACCCCAGAAGATCGCGGTCGAGGCGCTCGCGGCGCCCGCCCAGGCGCCGAGGATCCGCGGATCGTGGTGTTGGGACGCGATTCCCGCGGCCGCCATCGAAAGCATCATCGTCGACCAGGTCAGGCTCTCGTTGGTGGCGAAGACCCGTCCGCGGTACTCGTCGGGAACGTGGCTCAGGAGCTGAGAAACGTTGAGGACCGAGCTCACGGCGACCGCCGCGCGCGAGAGCGCGATATAGAAGAGCGCTACGGTGAAGCTCTGGGCCTGGCTGAAGAGAATGTAGGCGCCGCCGTGGACGACGTAGCAGAGGCTGACGGCGCGTTTGTACGCGGAGAACGACATGCGGGGGCCAAGCCGGTGCGCGAGCGTCGCGCCCACCAAGAGACCGATTCCCGCGAAGGCCCAGATGGTGCCGATCCCGGAAGCGCCTCGATCGAACACCACCTCGCCGAACAGGCTGAAGAGGATCTGCGCCGCGCCGCCGCCCGTGGCCCAGCCGACTCCCACGAGCGCGATCCCCAGGATGAGGGGCGAGCGGGAGAGGTAGGCGAGCCCTTCGCGGTACTCGTGCCAGGGCCGAACCACATCCGTCTCGGTGAGAGACATCTTCCGTGCGCGAAAGCCTTCCTCTCCCCCTTTGAGCCGCGACACCGAGAAGCCGGAGACCGCGAACGAGAGCGCGTTGAGCGCGAACGCCCATTCATAACCGAAGATCGCGACCGCCTTCCCCGCGGCGAAGGCCCCTGCGGTCAGGGTGAGCCATTGGGTGGTCTGGGTCAGGGCGTTCGCGGTATGGAGCTCTTCGCGGCTCGCGATGGCGGGAAGGATGGCAGAGCGGCCCGCGGTGAAAAACGGCGAGGCGAACATCAGGAGCCCGCTCAAGACGTAGAGGAGCCAGTTCGAAGGGTAGGTCAGCGTCAGCAGAAATCCCGCCGCGACCACGGCCCGGACCAGGTCGCTCGCGATCATGATCGACCGCCGGTCCCACCGATCGAGAAGCACGCCCGCGATGGGTCCGGCGAGGATGACGGGGACGGCGCGGGACAGCATGACTCCAGTAACCACCATCCCGGAGCGGGTGCGGTCCATGGCCAGCGAGAAAACGGCGATATTATTGAAATGGTCGCCGATCTCGCTCACCACCTGGCTCATCCAGGTGTAGCGGTAGTTACGGTTGCGGCCGAGAAGTCGGAGAAAGTCGTTCAATCGATGTCGATGAAACGAAAAATCATAACACGGGAAGAGTACTGATACACTTCTGGACCCGACGTGCCCAGACTAGCGACGGCTCCGAAGAGCCCTTCTCCAAGCCATCCCGACGACCTGCCGTTCGACGGCAAGACGATCCTCGCGCGCCTGGACGAGTTGCGGAAGAGGGCCGTGATTTCCCTCGCGAGCCTGTTGTTCGGGTTCTTCCTGTGTTTCTCGGTCTCCGAACACCTGTTCGTCTTTCTCATGGCGCCCGTGCGAGCGGCCCTCCCTCCGGGCGCCGACGTCGTCGCCACGCAGGTCCCCGAGATCTTCATGGTGCACTTGCGGATGGCCCTCTACGGGTCGGTGCTCGTCGCCGCTCCCATATGGCTCTTTCAGCTTTGGCGATTCACGCGAACGATCTATCCCCTGCGGCGCGCGTTCCTGCCCATCGTCTTTCTCGGATGCGCGCTCTTCATCGGGGGTGCGGCCTTCGGCCACTACGTGCTGTTTCCCTATGCGGTGCGATTCCTCACGACCGTCGGGTCGGAATCGATCCACGTGATGTTGAGCGTCGGGAAGCTCTTTTCCTTATACAGCCAGTTCGTCGTCGGCCTGGGCCTCGCGTTTCAGATCCCCACGGTGGTCTTCGTTCTTTCCAAGTTGGGTCTGGTCTCGCCCCACTTCCTCTGGCGGCATCTCCGGATCGTCGTTCTCGCGATCTTCACCCTCGCCGCCATCTTGACTCCCACCCCCGATCTGGTGACGCAGTGTCTGCTCGCTCTTCCGATGCTCGGTCTCTACCTGGCCTCCATCGGCATTTCCTGGGTAGTGACCCGCGGCGGGAAGCGCTAGAATTACGCGTCTCATCGAATCCCGGAGGAGAACATGAAAAAACTGACCACGCTGATGATTCTGTTCGCTTCGACCGCGGCCGTAACGGCACAGGAGCCCCCAATGCCCAAACCGGGGCCGGAGCATAAGGCCATCTCGGCCTTCGCGGGCAAATGGAGTTTCGAGGGCAAGGCGGACGACGGACCCATGGGGCCCGGCGGCCCCGTCACCTTCACCGAGACTTGCGAGATGTTCGACGGCGGTTTCGCCCTCGTCTGCCGCTCCGAGGGCAAGAACACGATGGGCCCGACCAAGACCATCGCCATCATGAGCTACGACCCGGAGAAGAAGGCCTACACGTACTATGCCGTGGAATCCGGGTTCCCTGCCTTCACGGCCACAGGGAAGAACGTTGGCAAGGCGTGGAACTGGGAGACGGTATCGAAAATGGGCGACCAGACGATCAACACCGCGGTCACGGTGACCCTGACCTCACCGACGTCGCAGACGTTCGAGATGAAGATGTCGACGGACGGCGGCAAGACCTGGATGCCGGGCGTGTCGGGGAAATCGACGAAGACCGGAACCTGAGCCCGAGCCTGGTGCGGCGGCGCGCAAGCTTGCGGAGGCCATCCGCCGTTTGCCGAAACACCGGGGAGCGAAGCGTCGCATCTAGGACGGACAAATTATCCCGCTCGCCGGTCTCGCGCAGCCCTTTCAGCGCTCTGGTGCAAGCGGCGTGCCCGGCGTGCCCTCGTCCTTCCCCGCTTGCTTTCCCCTAGGTCGCCTAGGGTCTCATTCGCGATGTCCGCGAGCCGGGTTGCCACGACGATCGTAGCACCGAGGGGGGGAGCCGTGTTTCCCCGCGGTCCGATGTACACTACCGATGAGGCCCGATGGAACGAGCGTCCAGGCGACCATTTCCAGGCATGGATCCGTATATCGAGGCCCCCGACATCTGGCCGGACTTCCACGAGTCTCTGGCGACGACGATTCGCGAGCAGTTGAACGCCGTCTTGCCGCCACCTTATTACTCCAGGGTGCAGATGCGTCCCGAGGCCGGCGTCGTTCTCGAGGCGGGAACGCTTCACCGCATCGTGCCCGACGTCGTGGTGGTTCGCCATGCGGAGAAGCCGCGAGCGAGCGGCACGGCGGTCATCGAGCCTCGCACCGAGATCACACCCGGGATGGAGGTGCGGGTGAGAACCGACCCGTTTCGCCACGCGTTCGTCGAGATTCGGGATCCCGCCCGGGGACACAAACTCGTGACGCTCATCGAAATCGTGAGCCCTGCCAACAAGCGACCGGGTCCGGATCGGAGAGCGTACGAGGCGAAACAACAGGAGGTCCTGGAAAGCGACGCCAATCTCCTGGAAATCGACCTCCTTCGCTCGGGTCGGCGTTTACTGCCCTATCCAGACCTGGAGGAGGCGGTTCACGAGCTCCACTGTGACTATCTGGTGCTCCTGAATCGAAGCGCGCGGCGGAGCGGCACGTGGATGGATTACACGCTTTACCCCGTGGACCTGCGGGAGACGCTGCCGTGCCTTCCCGTGCCGCTGTCTGGTAGCGACCCCGACGTCCCTCTCGATCTGCAGGCCGGCGCTGAGCGAACGTATCGCGGCGGCCCGTACTTGCGAGCGATTGACTACACGAAGGATCCAGAGCCCCCTCTGGAGCTCGAGGATGCGTCTTGGGCCGGAGAGCTTCTCGGCGAGGCGGGCCTGCGGCCCGAGTAGCTCGGCCGCGACCGGTGAATCCCCGTCAGCGGTGCGCGTTCACGTACTGACGGCAGCGGACGCAAGTGCTCGCCTTGGCATTCGGATTCCCGCCGAGCGCCTCGGCCGTCGTTTCAGATCCGAATGGGCGAACGTCGCTCCCCGACCGAGGACGAGGAAGAAGTATAAGCTCCCCTCCCAAAGCGGTAAATTTTAGGCCGCCGTGCCTCTTACCCTGATTGCGACCGCCACCTTCGGGCTCGAGTCCGTCGTCGCTCGCGAGCTCCAGGCGCTTGGCTACGAGAGCCGGGCGCTTCGTCCCGGCTGGCTTTCCTTCGCGGGCGACGAGAGCGCCGTCGCCCGCGCGAACCTCTGGCTCCGGGCCTCGGACCGCGTTCTTCTCCGGCTCGCCTCGTATCCCGCGGCCGACTTCGATGCGCTCTTCGACGGCGCCCGCGGGGTCGCGTGGGAGCACTTCCTTCCCCGAAACGCGAGAATCCCGGTGCGCGGACGCTCCGTTCGATCCGCGCTCGCGAGCGTCCCCGCCTGCCAGAGCATCGTGAAAAAAGCGATCGTCGAGAGGTTGAAGGCGGCCTACAAGCTCGAACGCCTCCCCGAAGACGGGCCCGCGTTTCCGGTCGAGGTCGCTCTCTTGAAAGACGAGGCGATCCTGGTCCTCGACACCACGGGCGCCGGGCTCCACAAGCGCGGGTACCGTCTCGAGTCGGGAGAAGCCCCTCTCAAGGAAACGCTCGCGGCGGGGCTGGTCCTTCTGAGCCACTGGAGCCGCGACCGGCCGTTTCTCGATCCGTTCTGTGGCGCGGGAACCCTCGCCATCGAGACGGCGCTCATCGGGCGAAACCGGGCGCCGGGGCGGGACCGCTCGTTCGCCGCCGAGTCGTGGCCCCTCATCCCAAGGGGCGTCTGGAAGCGCGCTCGCGAGGAGGCGCGAGATCGGGAGAAGCCATCTCTTCCTGAGCCTCTCGAGGCCAGCGATAGCGATGAGAGAGTCCTCGCTCTCGCGCGCCGAAGCGCTTCGAAGGCCTCGGTCGCGGGTGACATTCGCTTCGCGCGCCGGAGCTTCTCGGAAGTCTCGAGTAACCGCGAGTATGGTTGCCTCATCACCAATCCTCCCTACGCGGGACGAAGCGGCGAAGAAGAGGAGGTTCGGGAAGTCTATCGAGCGATGCCGGGAGTCTTCCGCGGGCTTGCCACCTGGTCCTTTTTCATTCTCACCGCGCGACGAGATTTCGAGAGAATCGCGGGACAGGAAGCCGACCGAAGGCGAAAGCTCTACAACGGCGACGTCGAGTGCACGTACTTCCAATTCCTTGGACCGAGACCCGGACGGGAGGACGGTCCGAAGCAGGCGTTCGGGGGAGTCGATTCCCGCGCCGAGCGCCAGGCCGAGATCTTCGGAAACCGCCTGCGGAAGCGCGCTCACCATCTCCGGAAGTGGCCATCGAAGCGCGCGACCGACGTCTACCGGCTCTACGATCGCGATATCAAGGAAGTGCCAATAGCCCTCGACCGATACGGCGACTCGCTCCTTCTGATCCCCTCGGGCGACCGGATCGAGAGCCGCACGCGCGCCGAGTACGAGGACTGGCTCGACCTGATGGCGCGGACGGCGAGCGAGACCCTCGGCGTTGCCCTCGAGAACGTCTTCATCCAGGGCCGGCCGCGCGAGCCGCGAGTCGTCCAGGTTATAGAAAACGGCCTCCAGTACGAAGTGCGCCTTTCGGGAGGGCGCGAGGTCGGTCTCGACCCGGCTCTTCGGGTTCTGCGCCAGCGGCTGAAAGAGGAGGCGTCAGAGAAGCGCGTACTGCTCCTGGGCCCGGGGGCGTCGACGCTCGGACTTGCCGCCGCGAGTGGAGGGGCGCGTTCCACGACCGAGGTCGGGGAGCTCTCGCAAAGCGACCGCGGCACGTACGACCTCGCGGCGATCGAAGCCCCGAGCCTCGACGACCACGTCTCTCTTTTGAGCCTTCTCGCTCGCAGAATGGAACCGTCGGGCGTCGTCTATCTCGTGACCCGCGAGCCCCGGCCGAAGCTCGACGTCGAAGCCCTCGTCGACTGGAGCGTCGAGGACGTCACTCGAGAAAGTATCCCCGAGGACTTTCGCAGCCGAAAGATCCACCGAATCTGGCGGCTCGTTTCCCTGAGGCGACGCGCGCCTTAGGACGGCGCTCCTTGATTACGCTGACGAATGGGAAGAAGACGGAACGCAAGGGTGCAAAGAAGGTAATCTATACAAGGGGATAGGCGGAGATAGGCTGTCGATGTTACCCGCCGGCGGTGCTGATTGCGGTGCTGGTGAAGAACGGAAAGCTCACCGTCCACCGTTCCTGGCAGGCTGGAGGCAGGAATGAAGACGAAATCGATCCGGATACCGAAAGAGATGGTGGAGGCGATCGGCCTTGTCGAAAGGGAGGAGAAGATTGAAGAATCGACAGCCATGAGGAAGCTCATCCGCATGGGATTCGAGACGTACGTCGGAAATCTCTACAAAGAGGGAAAGATCACTCTGCGGCGGGCGGCCCGTCTTTTGCACAGAAATCAGATCGAGGTCATGGATCTATTCCTGGACGCGGGCATCAAAGGAAACCTGGACGCCTCGGATGTGCTGATCTCGCTCGAACGGTTCGCCAAGCGGTGAACCGCCTCCAGCTTCTCGCGTAGAGTGCTCTCAGGGAGTGGTAGGCAGAGGCTTCGGGAGCCCCGGATAGAATCCTCCCTCCGCGAGACCGCGCAGCATCTCCGAGGCCTTGCCGAGCGCTTCGTTCAGATCGGTTATGGCCTTCGTCAGATCGTTCCCGGCTTTCTGCAGGAGGCGGTTCTGGGCTTCGGTCGGGACGGCCGTCGCTCCGAGAAGGCTTCCCCGGAGCCGCGTGATCTCGCCTCTCACGTCGTCTTCCGGCGGCGGGCCGGGCTCACGGCGGCCGACGCCCAGGCGCCGGCGCAGACCGACGACCTGTTCTTCGACCTCCTTCATAGCGGCGGAAGTCGCCTCCGGAAGCTCCCGCTTTTCGACCGCCTTCTTCGCCGCCGTGAGCAGCTCGTCGAGATCCGCGACGTTGTTCGCGGCCTCGATCGCCTTCCGGTTGAGGTCGTAAACTTTCCCCGCGGTCTCGAGGTAGAGGGCGCGGTCGGTGTCGCTGATGACGATGTCCGGATCGCCACGCACCTCGACTGCGGTGCTCGAGGCGTCGTTTCCATCGACGATCAAGTGCGCTCGGTACCTTCCCGGAAGGACGAACGGCCCTCGGTCGCCGGGCCCGAAGCGTCCCTCATCGTCCTGCCCTTTCACTTTGGGGAGCGGCGCGCGGCGGAGATCCCAGGCGACCTGCTGCATCCCCGAGGCGTTCTTATCCTTCATGTCGTCGCCGCGGATCTCGCGAACCAGGGTCCCCGTGCCGTCCTTCACCTGAATCGCGACCTCCTTCGCGTCCGATCCCAGACGGTACGTGACGATCGCTCCCGGCTCGGGGTTCTCACCGAGAAAACGGCGGTTGCCTTCGAAATCGCGCATCCGGTCGGAAGCGGGATTTCTCTGAACCGCCGCGGAGACGGCGAACGCATGGGCCGAGGAAGAAACCGCCTGCGAGTAATTCTGGAACGGCGTGAGGTCGTCCAGGATCCAGAGGCTCCTCCCGTGGGTCGCGAGCAGCATATCGTTGTCTCTCGGATGGAGCGTGATCTCGTAGATCGGAACGGTGGGAAGGTTGGCCTTCACCCGATGCCACTCGCGGCCCCGATCGAGGGTGGCGAAGAGACCCCGTTCGGTCCCGAGGTACAGCACGTCGGCGTTCACGAGATCCTCGGTTATCGTTCTTGCCACTTCGCCCGCGGGAAGGCTCGAGGAGAGGCGGACCCAGCTCTGCCCGAGATCGTCGCTCGCGTAGACGTAGGCGCGAAAGTCGTCGAGGCGATGCCCGTCGAACGTGGCGTAGACCCGACTCTTCGAAAAGCGAGAGGGGACGAGGCGCGAAACGTAGGTGCCCTTGGGGAGCCCGGGAACGTTCTTCGAGACCTCGGTCCAGTGAACGCCGGCATCCGACGACACGTGCACCAGGCCGTCCTCCGAGCCCGCCCAGTAGAGGCCGGCCTCGAGCTCCGATTCCGCGAACCCGACCAGAGTCGGATACTCCGCGATGCCGTCGTTTTTCGCGATCTTGGCGTCCTTGCCGTAGACCCCCATGAGAGCGAGCTCTTCGCGATCGGCGTTCGTCGTGAGGTCGGGGCTCACGGCCTCCCAGACGTAGCCGCGATCCCTCGAGCGGAAGAGCTTGTTGGCGGCGACGAAAATCGTCGCCGGGTCGTGGGGGGAGAGCATCATCGGCGTGTCCCAGTTCCAGCGTAGCTTCGACTCACCCGCGGCGGGCTCCGGGCGGATCGACTGTCTCTCGTTGGTCACGCGATCCACCCGGTTCATGCGGCCGTTCTGGGACTCGGAGTAGAGGACCCGCGGGTCCTTTGGATCGGCCAGAGCCACGAAGCCGTCGCCGCCCCCGATGATGAACCAATCGTCGTTCGCGATCCCGCCCCGGCTCCGAACGGCGCTCGGACCGCACCAGGTGTTGTTGTCCTGGAGCCCTCCGCAGACCAGGTAGGGCGAGCCCGTGTCGTAGCTCACGTGGTAGAACTGACCGAGGTTCATGTTGTCGAGCCGGTCGTAGGTTGCGCTCCGGTCGTAGGAGACCCCGACGCCGCCGTCGCCCCCGAGGAGGATGTGGCGGGAGTTTCCCGGATCGATCCACATCGCGTGAAAGTCCACGTGGATCTTCTCGGCGCCGTCGTCCCGAAACGTCTTCCCGCCGTCGTCGGAGACATGGAGCTGGACCCCGAGGACGTAGATGCGCTGGTCATCGGTGGGATCGATTCGGATCTGACTGAAGTACATCGGCCGGGGGTTCACGGAAGAGCGCTTCGACCAGCTCGCTCCGGCGTCGTCCGATCGGTACACTCCGCCCTCGTCCGGATGCTCGATGCGCGCGTAGACGACGTCCGAGTTCTTTCGGTAGACGTCGAGTCCGATCCTTCCCTTGGAACCCTCGGGAATCCCCTTCGTCAGCGGGCTCCAGGTTTTTCCGCCGTCCGTGGTCTTGTGGATCCCGCTTCCCCCTCCGCCGCCGTTGAACCCCCAGGTAGCGCGCCGTCTCTGGTAAGTCGCGGCGTAGACCACTTTGGGATTCCTCGGGTCCATGACGAGCTCGGTCGCGCCGGTGTCGTCGTCCACGTGGAGCACGCGACTCCAGGTCTCCCCGCCATCGGTGGTCTTGTAGACCCCGCGGTCGCCCCCCGGTCCAAAAAGGCTTCCGAGCGCGGCCGCGTAGACGACGTCGAGGTCGCTCGGATCGACGAGAATCCGGGCGATGTGGCGCGAAGCTCCGAGGCCCATGTTCCGCCAGGTCTTGCCTCCATCCGTCGACTTGTAGATGCCGTCTCCCCAGGAGGAGCTCTGCCGGTTGTTGTTCTCTCCCGTTCCCACCCACACCAGGTTCGGGTCTTCGGGCGCAATCGCCACGTCGCCGATCGAGGACGTCGTTTGGTCGTCGAACAGGACCTCGAACGTGGTGCCGTTGTTGGTGGTCTTCCAAAGCCCGCCGGTCGCGGTGGCGACGTAGAACGTCGCGGGGTTCGACTCGAGGGCGGCGAAATCGTCGATGCGGCCTGACGGACTCGCCGGTCCGATCTCGCGGAACTTCAGACCGTCGAAGGGGCCGCGGGAATCGGCGGCGGCCGCGATCGAGAGCAAAAGAAGAAGCGAGTGCATGTTTCCTCCTCCTGAGCGGGGACGAGCCTAGCACAAACCCGCTGAAGTAGAATCGCTTCATGGAAAGAGCTTCCTTCGTTCTCGCCCTTTCTCTCCTCTCAGCCGACCTCGAGGCGAGCCAGGTCGCGAAAGTTCCCGTCGAGACCTTCGAGCTTTCGAATGGAATGAAGTTCCTCGCAGTGGTTCGGCCGGAGCTCGCGACCGTATCCGCGGGCTTCGTGGCGCGCGTGGGCTCGGCGAACGAGAGGCCGGGCATCACCGGCATGAGCCACTTCTTCGAGCACATGATGTTCAAAGGCAGCCGAACCCTCGGCACCCGCGACATCGAGCGCGACCTCCAGATCCTCGAGGAGCAGGAGAAGCTCCAGGAGGCGATGCGGGCGATCTACCGCGAACAGCGGGAGCGTTACCGGCTGGGGGAGATCGACGATCCCTTCGCCGACGAGGCGCGTCCGCCGGAGCTCCTCGAGCTCCAGAAGAGATTCGATGCCCTCACCGAGGAAGAGCGTGAGCTCATGGTGAAGGACGAGTACGACAGGATCTATACCGCCGCAGGCGCCTCGGGGATCAACGCCTTCACCAGCGAGGACGTCACCGTCTACTTCCTCACCGTCCCCGCGAACAAGCTCGAGCTCTGGTTCTGGATGGAGTCCGACCGGCTCCTGAGCCCCGTGTTCCGCGAGTTCTACTCGGAGAGGGACGTGGTGCACGAGGAGAGGCGCCTTCGCACCGAGTCCACTCCCACGGGAGAGTTCGACGAAGTCTTCGACGCCATGTTCTGGCAGTCTCATCCCTATAGCTGGCCGGTCGTGGGCTGGCCGTCGGATCTGCGCTCCTACAGCCTCGCGCAGGCGAAGGAGTACTTCGAGACGTACTACGCCCCGGGAAACCTCACCGCCGCGCTCGTCGGGAACTTCGACATCGAAGAGGTCCGCGCTCTCGCCGAGCGGTACTTCGGCCGCCTTCCGCAGAAAGCGCCGGCGCCCGACGTCGTCACCCTCGAGATGGACCCCCGCGCGGAAAAGCGGATGGTCGCGGAGTGCGACTGCCAGCCGCAGGTCGAGATCCGCTACCACAGCGTCCCCTTCCGCCACCGAGACTCCTATGCGCTCGAGGTTCTCGCGGGGCTCCTGAACGGAAGAAGCGGCAGGCTCTACAAGTCCCTGGTCCTCGAGCGCGGTATCGCCGTGGACGCAGCGGCTTCCCAGGACTCGAGGAAGTACGCCGGGGCTTTCTCGCTCTATGCCGAGGCGAAGAAAGAAGCGACCCCCGAGGATCTCGAGCGGGCTCTGCTCGAGGAGGTCGGCCGGATCGTGGAAGAGCCCATCCCCGAGAGGGAGCTCCAGAAGGTGAAGAACCAGATCACCGCGAGCGCCTATCAGAAACTCTCGGGCGGATTTTTCCTCCTCATCCAGCTCCTACAGTACGACGGCCTCGGGGACTGGGCGTACCTGAACGATTGGGCGGAAACGACTCTGGCCGTCACCGACGCCGACGTGAAGCGGGCGGCCGAGCGCTACCTCGACCCCGAAGAGCGCACCGTCGGTTTATACCATCGTGAGCCGGAAGGAGCCGAGCCGTGACCGCGGCCTGGGTCATTCCCATTTTTCTCTCGGCGGTGCCACAGTCGATCCCGGCGCGGCCCGAGGCGCTCCGGTTCGACGAGCTCCGTTTCGAGGTTCCCGATCCCTTGCGCTACCGGCACGAGCTTCCGAACGGCATCGTCGCCTACGTTGCCCCCGACTCGACGTTTCCGCTCGTGAGCATGCGGATCCAGATGCGGCAGGGGAGCTACCTCGAGGCCGAGAACAAGGTCGGCCTCGCCGGGCTCACCGGAAGTCTGTTGCGAACGGGAGGCACCGAGAGGCTCGACCCCGCCGCATTCGACGAGGAGGTGGAATTCCTCGCCGCGGGGATCTCGGCCTATGGAGGGGACTCCCGCGCGGGAGCGAATCTCGATTGCATCAGCCCAGTCCTCGACCAGGCGATGGACCTGTTCTTCGAGATGCTTCAAAAGCCGCGGTTCGACGAGGCCCGGCTCACGATCGAGAAGGAGAGCCTTCTCGAGGCGATGCGGCAGAGAAACGACGATCCCAGCGACATCCTCTCCCGGGAGTGGGATTGGCTCCTCGAGGGGGAGACGTTCTACCGAAGCCGCCGCATGACGAAGGACCACCTCGATGCGATCGCCCGAGAGGACCTCGTCCGTTTCCACCAGAAGTACTGGCGGCCGGAGAACACGATCGTGACCATCTCGGGCGACGTCGACCCGGCGAAAATCCTCGCGAAGCTCGAGTCGTACCTCGCGGACTGGCCCGGAGCGGGCGCTCCCACGGACTGGCCGCCGCCTCAACCGACTCACGAGCCCCTTCCTGGGGCCTACCACGTGGAAAAAGACATCCCCCAGGGGACGGTCGTCCTCGGGCACCCGGTGCCGCGATGGGCCGATTGGGGGAACCCCGAGCGCGCCGCCCTTCAGATCATGGACCACATCCTCGGCGGAAGCGGATTCACCTCGCGCATCACGAAACGAATCCGCTCGGACGAAGGCCTCGCTTATGATGCCGGGTCCTCCCTGGGCTTCGACCCGCTCGGGCCCGGAAGCTTCACCGTCTCGTTCCAGTCGAAAAACGATACCGTCGCCCTCGCCACCGAGATCGCCCTCGAAGAAATCGAGCGAATCCGGACCGAGCCCGCGAGCGACGAAGAGATCGCGATCGCCAAGGCGTCTCTCATCGAGACGTTCCCCCGACGGTTCGAGTCCGCATCCCAGATCGCCGGCACCTACGCGGGCGACGCTTTCATCGGCCGATCCCATGACTACTGGAAGAGCTGGCGCGACCAGGTGCGTGCGGTGACCGCGGACGACGTTCTTCGAGTGGCGCGAAAGTACCTGAAACCCAACGCGATCGTCTTTCTCGTGGTCGGGAAATGGGAAGAGATAGCACAGGGTGACGCCGGCGGCCGCGCGAGCATGAAGGATCTTTTCGGCGGTGAGGTCACGCACCTGCCGCTGAGGGATCCCCTGACCCTGAAGGCGCTTCCGTGACGGACCTGCCTCGGCCCCTGAGGTGTGAGGGCGCGTCACCGATAGGCGATGGCGTCGATTTCGACCTTCAAGCCCTCCATGGGAAGGCCGGCCGCCTGGACCGTCGTTCGCACCGGGCGGTTGCCCGCCATCATCCTCTCGTAGACCGCGTTCATCCGCGGGAACTCGCGCATGTCGGTCAGGAACACGCCGCAGCGAACGACCTTGTCGAGCCCCGAGCCCGCGGCCTTGAGAATCGCCTCGATGTTCTTGAACACCTGCTCCGTCTGGGACTCGACGTCGTCGCCGGCGAGCTTTCCCGTCTTCGGATCGACGGCGCCCTGTCCGGAAACAAAAATGAGATCGCCCAGGACCACACCCGGCGAGTAAGGGCCGAGGGCCTTCGGGAGCTCGGGCGCGGTGACGGACTGATGACGTATGGAATCGCTCAAGTCGGTTGCTCTCTTTCTGCGTCGATAGACGCGGTGCATGAGGCGGGGATCGTCGGGATGAGCCTCGAGAGGACTCGCCTCCCAGTCGCTCTCGCGAATCTCGGGAAAATACACGGCGCCCTCGGGCG
>CAZKNR010000053.1:0-10756 GCA_964553925.1 uncultured Acidobacteriota bacterium | reverse complement strand
GAGATCGTGAAGAGGCTCGAGGGAATGGTCGAGTCCGGCGCCGCGAGCGAGAAACTGGAGGAGTACGCGGAGCTTCTATACGGCTACGCCGTGCTCGCGGAGGGGTCGGAGCTCCCGGATCCCGCGGCGTTCGCCCGGAGGCTCGCGGACCTAATGAGCCGAGGGCTTTCTTAACCGTTGTTGCTTCGGTTGAGCCAGCTTACGACCCGCCGCACCGCCCAGCGCGGGGACAGCCGGACCGCCAGGGAAAGGGCCTTGTTCGAGATCCCTGGGATCACCACCACCCTTCCCGCTTCCATTCCGCGATAGCCGGCTTCGGCTACGGAGCGGGCGTCCGCCATCCCGAGACGAATGAGTCTCGAGCCCGCCATGTCCGCGCGCGACTGGAACTCGGTGCGTGTGGGACCGGGCAGAAGGGCGGTCGAGGTCACTCCGGTTCCGCGAAGCTCCTCCGCGATCGCCTCGCTGAACGAAAGGACGTAGGCCTTGCTGGCATAGTAGACAGCCATCCACGGACCTGGCTGCAGCCCCGCCGTCGAGGCCACGTTCAGGATCCGTCCGCGGCGCCGCTCCAGCATCGGCGGAAGAAACAGGTGCGTCAGATGGGTTAGGGCGGCGACGTTGAGACGCAGCATCTCGAGCTGCCGTCCGGTCGGCGTCTCGTGGAAGGGGCCGAGGCTCCCGAACCCGGCGTTGTTGATGAGGACCTCGATTTCGACTTCCCGCCGCTTCATCTCTCGAAACAAGGCGGCAGGGGCTTCCGGGTCGCTAAGATCCAGCGCCACCACTTCCGCGCGCACCCCGTGCGCTTCGCGTACCTCCCGGGCGAGCTCGGACAGCTTGTCTTCGCTTCTCGCCAAAAGGACGAGGGAGCACCCCTTCGATGCGGCGATCAGGGCGAGCTCCCGGCCGATCCCGGTGGAGGCGCCCGTGACCAGGGTGAAACGTTCGGCCGCGCTCACGGCGACCAGCCTATCAGAACGAGCTTGTCATCGGGGATGGGGTTTCTTTAAACTGATCTCATCGCGCGACGCCATGGCCATCCGGTGCACGAGCTGCAACCACGAGATCCGGGAGGACGACCTTCCCCGCCTTTCGGACATCGCTCGAGTTCTCTGCCCGGAGTGCCAAAAGCCGCTCACGCTCCCCGAGATGACCATCCCGCTCTCCCTCACCCAGGTGCACGGCCGCAGGTCCAGCGACGCGGCCCTCGACCCGGGCAAGAAGTACGCGCTCCTCGTCCTGAGCGGAAGCGAGACCGGACGGGTGATCGAGATCGACACGGCACTGGTTACGATCGGGCGCAGCGGCTGCTACGTGATTCTGGACGACCCCGAGCTTTCGCGCCGCCATGCGAGGATCCGCATCCGCGGCGCGGAGGGCGATCTCGAGGACATGGGGAGCACCAACGGGACCTTCGTCGGGAACGACCGGATCCAGGGAAGCGTCGTGATCGGGAACCGCTCCAAGTTTCGTATCGGTGGCGTGGAGCTCGTCTTCGTCATCACCGATCGTCCCGCCTGAGCTCACCGCTTTACTCCCCGACCCTCTTCGGTATAATGGGCGTCCCCCAGGCGGGAACAAGCGAGGGCAGATGCCTTATCCTTTTAGAAACAAGGAGTTGAGCTGGCTGTCCTTCAACGCCCGCGTCCTCCAGGAGGCAAGCGACCGAAGCGTTCCCGTCATCGACCGGATGCGCTTTCTCGGGATTTTCTCCTCGAATCAGGATGAGTTCTACCGGGTTCGGGTCGCGACACTCCATCGGCTGGCGCGGCTCGGGCGGAAGGGCAAGAAGCTTCTCGGCCACGACCCCAAGGCCGTTCTTCGCGAGATCAAGGAGATCATCCTCAAGCAGCAGGCGGTGTTCCAGGGAGCCTACGCCCAGATCCTGGAGGAGCTCGCGAAGCAGGGGATCCACGTCGTGGACGAGACGAAGCTCACTCCCGAGCAGGGAAACTTCGTGCGGAGCTACTTCCGCCGCGAAGTGCGCTCCAAGCTGACGCCGCTCATGGTCCGTGACAAGATCCGGTTCCCCGAGCTCCGCGACAAGTCCATCTATCTCGCGACTCGGCTCCGGACCAAGGGCGGAAAAAACGACAGGTTCGCTTTGATCGAGGTGCCAACGGACACGCTCCCGCGGTTCCTCACCCTGCCTCAAGTGGGAAGAGACCAGTACGTGATCCTTCTCGAAGACGTGATCCGGTACAACTTGAGAGAGATTTTCTCCCTCTTCGAGTTCGAGAGCATCGAGTCCCATATCGCGAAGCTCACTCGGGACGCGGAGCTCGACATCGACGACGACGTCACCGAGAGCTACGTGCGCAAGGTGGTCAAGGGGATCAAGCTCCGGGAAGGGGGCAACCCCGTTCGGCTCATCTTCGATCGCGACATCTCCGAGGAATTCCGCAAGCTCCTGGCGCGAAAGTTCGGCCTCAAGACCGAAGACAGCTTCGTCCCCGGCGGCCGCACCCACAACCACAAGGACTTCATCGACTTTCCCCGGGTCGGAAGGCAAGCCCTCCTTCATCCGGCCATGGAACCGGTGCAGTTCCCGTTGATCGAGTCCCAGGGCAGCATTCTCGCCGCCATGAGGCAACGGGAGTTCCTCCTGCATTTCCCCTATCAGCCCTTCGACTATGTCATCGATCTGCTGCGCGAAGCGGCGATCGATCCAAAAGTCACCGCCATCAAGGTCACGCTCTATCGCGTCGCCCGGCACTCCGGGGTCGCCAACGCGCTTCTGAACGCGGCGCGAAACGGCAAGCAGGTGACGGCGATTATCGAGCTCCAGGCGCGCTTCGACGAGGAGGCGAACGTCGCCCTCGCCAACCAGCTTCAGAAGGAGGGCGGGAAAGTCATCTTCGGTGTCCGCGGGCTGAAGGTTCACGCCAAGATCGGCCTCATCGTGAGGAAGGAGAAGGGGAAACTTCAGCGCTACGCCTTTCTCGGGACCGGCAACCTGAACGAGGACACCGCCAAGGTCTATTCCGACCAGTGCCTCTTCACCATCGACCGGCGCCTCACCAGGGAAGTCGAAGCGGTCTTCGAGTTCCTGCAGGACAACTATCGGGTCTCGGACTTCCGGCATCTGATGGTCGCCCCCTTCGGTTTCCGCGAGGGTCTGACGAAGCTGGTGCGGAGCGAGATCAAGAACAAGAAGAAGGGGAGGGAAGCGTACATCGACCTGAAGTTGAACAACATCGCCGACCCGGAGATGCTCGGTCTTCTCTACGACGCCGCGGATGCCGGTGTGAAGGTGAGGCTCAACGTCAGAGGCATGTACTCGGTTCTCCCGAGCGCGGTCGAGCATCCGGAGAACATCGAGTCCATCGGGATCGTCGACCGCTTCCTCGAGCACAGCCGGATCCTGGTGTTCGCCAACGGCGGAAACGAGAAGGTGTTCCTTTCGTCGGCGGACTGGATGACCCGAAACCTCGATCGACGGGTCGAGGTGACCTTCCCCATCTACGATCCCAAGCTGCAGAAGGAACTCAAGGAGTTCCTCGAGCTTCAATGGGCCGACAACGTCAAGGCCCGCATCCTCGACGAGCAGCTCCAGAACCAGTACCGGCCGCGGAAGGGTGACGCGGTTCGCAGCCAGTCGGCGTTCTACGAGCTGGTCAAGAAGCGCACGCTCGGCGAGGAGCTGAAAGAGCCGAAGCCCCAGGCGACGGCCTGAGCGTCAAGAGCTCACGTAGGCGGTCTTGACCGTGGTGTAGAACTCCCGGGCGTAGCCGCCCTGCTCCCTCGGCCCGTAGCTCGAGCCCTTCGTGCCGCCGAAGGGTACGTGGTAGTCGACCCCGGCGGTGGGGAGGTTCACCATCACCATCCCCGCGCGGGAGCGCCGTTTGAAATCGTCGGCGTGCTTGAGCGAGGTCGTGACGACGCCGGCGGAGAGTCCGAACTCGGTGTCGTTCGCGACCGCGACCGCCTCCTCGTAGCTCTTGACGCGAACCACGGTCGCGACCGGTCCGAAGATCTCCTCGCGGTTGACGCGCATGCGGTTGTCGGTGTCCACGAAGAGCGCGGGGCTGAGATAGTACCCCCTGGTCTCCCGGGAGAGCAGCTCGCCTCCGAAAACGAGCCGGGCGCCTTCGCCGCGGCCGATCTCGATATAAGACAGGTCCTGATCGAGCTGGCTCTGATCGACAACGGGGCCGAGGTCGGTATCCGGGGCGACGGCGTCGCCGACCCGGAGCGCCTTCAAGCGTGAGATCGTCTTGTCGACGAAAGCGTCGTGAATCCCCTCGGTGACCACGAACCGGGAGGACGCGGTGCAGCGCTGGCCCGTGGAATAGAAGGCGCCCTGGACGGCGCAGTCGACCGCGACCTCCAGATCGGCGTCGTCGAGCACCACGAGCGGGTTCTTTCCGCCCATCTCGAGCTGCACCTTGGCGTGCCGCTTCGTCGCCGCGAGAAGGATGTGATGGCCGGTCTCGACCGACCCGGTGAAGCTGATGGCGTCGACGTCGGGCGAGTTCACGAGGACCTCCCCGACGACCCGTCCCCGCCCGAGAACGAGGTTGAAGACTCCCGCGGGGATACCAGAGCGGGAGATGATCTCAGAGACGGCCCAAGCGCATCCGGGAGTCAGGTCCGCCGGCTTGAAGACGACAGCGTTTCCAAAAGCGAGCGCGGGAGCGATCTTCCATGCCGGTATCGCGATGGGGAAGTTCCAGGGGGTGATGATTCCCACGACCCCTACGGGCTCGCGGGTGACCTCGACGTGGACACCCGCACGCACGGATGGCACGAGCTCCCCGCTCAGCCGCAGCGCTTCCCCGGCGAAGAACTTGAAGATGTTCCCTGCTCGAGCCACTTCTCCGATTCCCTCCTTCAGCGTTTTTCCCTCTTCTCTCGCGAGAAGCCGCCCGAGCTCTTCGCGGCGGCCAAGGATCTCGGTACCGACGCGATCCAGAGCATCCGCGCGGGTCTGGATGTTGCTTCGGGACCACTGGGGGAATGCCGCACGGGCGGCGGCGACGGCGTCTTTGGCGGTGGCCTCGTCCGCATGGGCGTACTCGCCGACACTCTCGTCCAGGTTCGAGGGGTTGAGGTTTGGCTGATAGGCGGCGCCCTTCACCCAGGAGCCGCCAATGAACAGATCGTGTTGTGTCATGGGAGGGAAACCATAACCCAGCTCATGCTCTTTGCCAACTTTCTGCTAGAGTTCGCGGATGCGAAACCTGATCGCATTTGCCGGCGCGCTCGTCCTCCTTGGCCTCGGGCGGGCTTCCGCCGAGACTCCGCCGGAGCTCGCGGGCTTCGATGAGTACGTGACGAAGGGCGTCGCCGACTGGCAGATTCCCGCTCTCGCCGTCGCCGTGGTCAAGGACGGCGAGGTGGTTTTCGCCAAAGGGTATGGCGTCCTCGAGCTTTCGAAACCCGAGTCGGCGGATGAGAACACTCTCTTCGCCATCGGCTCGACGACCAAGGCGATGACCGCTGCGTCTCTCGGGATGCTCGTGGACGAGGGGAAGCTCGGCTGGGACGATCCAGTGACGAAACACCTCCCGTGGTTCCAGCTCCGCGATCCGATCGTGACCCGTGAGGTTACGGTGCGCGATCTACTCACCCATCGCGCTGGGCTTCCGAACGCGGATTTTCTCTGGTACGGCCGCGACGACGCGCCACGGGACATCCTGTTCCGCATGCGCTACCTGCCTCAGGAGACCTCTCTCCGCTCGCACTTCACCTACCAGAACGTCATGTACGCGGCAGCGGGCGCGGTCGTCGCCGAGGTGAGCGGCATGCCCTGGGAGGATTTCGTACGCACGCGGCTCCTCGAGCCCCTCGGCATGACGGGAACCGCGGTTACTCTCTCGGGGCTCGTGGGAAAGGGGAACGTCGCCTCCCCTCACTACAGTATCGACGGCGAGGTCCAGGTCATCGAGAACGCGAGCGTCGACCCGGTAGCGCCCGCGGGCTCGATCTGGTCGAGCGTTTCCGACATGGCGAAATGGATGCGCTTCGTCCTCGAGGGCGCGACCCCCGAGGGCAAGCGCCTTCTGAAGGAAGAAACTCTCGAGGAGCTCTTCCGTCCTCAGACCCTCGTGGACCGCGACGAGTTCTACCCCACGCAGAGGCTCACCCGCCCGAAGTGGACGACGTACGGCCTCGGATGGTTCCAGCACGACTACCACGGACGCGTCGTCGACTTTCACACCGGGAGCATCGACGGGATGGTCGCGATCCACGGTCTCATCCGAAGCGAGCGCCTCGGTGTTTACGTCCTCGCGAACCTGGATCATGCCGAGCTAAGGCACGCCCTGATGTATACCGTCTTCGACCTCTATGGGGATGGCGAGGGGTCGCGGCGCGATTGGAGCGCGGATCTACGCGAGCTCTACGGCTCGCTCGCGAAAGAGGCGGACGAGAAAAAGGCCGAAGCGGAGACCAAGCGCGTCCCCGGAACCCGGCCGTCTCTCCCTCCCGAGGGCTATACCGGCGCCTACACCGATCCCCTCGCGGGAGAGGCCTCGGTCTCGAAGAGCGGCGAGGGACTACTACGGTTGAGTCTCGGCCCCACTCTCGCGGGGAGCCTCGAGCATTGGCACCACGACGTGTTCCGGCTGTCGTGGGATCGAAAGTGGCAGGGAACCGCTTTTGTGAGCTTCCGCCTGGGGGTCGCGGGAGAGGTGGAGAGTCTCGAGATCGACGGTCTCGAGTTCCGGCACACCGGCGATTCGAGCTCGCCGCCGCCGTAGAAGGGAGTCCTTATAATGGGACTCTTGATCGGAACTCACTATTAAGATATTCTGGCGGCATGAAGGCGGTAACCATCCGGGAGGCCAAGGCGCGCCTCAACGCTCTGGTCGAGGCGGCGGAACGAGGTGAACAGATCGTTTTGATGCGAGGCTCGAAGCACGTGGCGACGATCGTGCCTGTGTCCGAGGATGACCTCGAGCTCGCGCCCAGTTTTACGGATGCTCAGGCCGACCGCCTGTGGCGCCAGCTCCATGAAGAGCGCCAGGCGGGGACGTCCGTGGTTTTCGACAGTCCTGAGCGAGCCGTAACCTTTCTTCGAAGCGTGCCGGACGGCGCTGATGAATCGGAGAATCGGGCTACCCGAAAACGGCTCAACCGCGCGCGTCATCGATGAAGATCGTCCTGGCGGAGCGGTTCCAGCGCGACGTCAGAACCCTCCCTGAAGACAGACTCTCCGTAGTTATCGAAGCGATTCTCTCTTTGCCGAAGGCGCTCGGAGAGCCCCATCGACATAGCGGCCTGGGCATTCGGAAGATCCATCGGAGTGGAATCTGGGAGGCGCGAGTGGGTCTGGGCCTCCGGCTCGTCTTCGCCGTCGAGGATGGGGTCATCACACTGGTTCATGTGGGAACCCACGAAGACATCCAGCGTTACCTTCGCGAGCTTTAGCTCGCTGTGCTAGCCTTATCTCTTCCAGAGGTAAAGCGATGCTGAAAAAGCTCCTTATTGTCCTCGCGGTGCTCGTGTTGGTGGCGGGATTCCTCGTCTCCCGAGACTGGGATTCGCCCGAGCTCGGGCAGGCGCTTCTCGACAAGGTCTCCGCGGCGACCGGGATTCAGATGAAAGCGGAGGGGTTTCGGCTGAACCTTCTCAAAGGCGTGGTTCTCGAGAAGGTCGAGGCGAAGTCTTCCGGCGACGGCCGCGAGCTCACCTTCAACCTCGACCGGCTGGTTTTCGAGCATCGGCTGGTCCCGCTTCTTTCCGGGACCGTGGCCATCGATCGCATCCTGCTCGAGAAGCCCCGATTCGAATTGTTCCAGTCGAAGACCGAGGGGTCTTCATCCAAAAAGGCCGAAGCGCCGGAAAGCGCTCCGGCCGAGGCGGCGGAATCAGAGGAAGGCGGCGGTGGCCTCGCCCTGGAAATGCGGCAGATCCAGATCGAGGACGGAAGCCTCTCGGTGAAGAACGCGAAAGGTGAAGAGAAGACTCGCGTCGAGGGCCTCAACCTCGAGATGCGGAACGTGGCTTTCAACGCCGGCGCTTCGTCTCTCGCCGCCCTCTCGGCGGAGGGGACTCTCCGGATTCGCGAGATGGTCTTCGATACCCTGACTCTCACCGAGACCGAGGGTAAGTTTCAGCTCGCGGACGCGATCTTCACCATCCCCGAGCTCTCGTTCCTGCTGCCGAACGGGAAGTTCGTGGCCGACGCCAAGCTCGACTTCAATCCCGTTCCCTTCACCTACACGATGAACGCCAGGGGCGATCCGCTGGACCTCAACGGAATGGTGGGAGCGACTTCAGGCTTCGGCCCCGCGACCCTCGAGCTCGAGGCCAAGGGCGCCGGGCCGGAAACGAAGGACCTGAAAGGAAACGGCCAGGTGCGCCTCGCCGAAGGACGGTTTCCCGACGCGAAGATGTTCACCCAGATCGACGCCGCCCTCGGAAAGAAGGCGGTCGTCGGCTCGTCGTACAAGGCGACCGAGGCGAGCTTCCGCATGGAGAGCAACCGAGTAACGCTCGCTCCCTTCCGATTCGAGAGTGGCGACGCCCGGCTCGATCTGGAGGGTACGATGAGCCTCGAAGGTTCCGTCGATTTCGATCTGTCGCTCGCAACTCCGCGTGAGGGGCTCCGGATCGAGGGGGTGGGATCGAGCGCTCTGGATCTCCTCGCGGACGACAAGGGATGGGTCCCCGTTCCCATCGACATCACCGGCACCATGGAAGACCCCAAGGTTCGTCCGGACGTGAAGGCCCTGGCTTCACAAGCGGGACAAGGGGCCAAGCGCGAGGTCACGGAAAAAGCAACGGATGCCGTTCGCGGCCTGCTGAAGAAGAAAAACGAGTAAAATTCGAGTGATGAGCGCGACGACACCCGCGGATACCCGTTCCGACCGCAAGCCCGAGAGCCGGATCGACGTCCAGGAGCACGGAATGGCGCCGGACGGGAGCCGAAGCGCGACCGATCGCCGCCTCTTCCTGCAGCTTCAGGTGTTCACCGATTGCCACGATGCCGAGGCGGTGGCGAAGAACGTTGAAGCGAGCGGCATCGAGGCCGTGGTCTACCTCGACGTGAACGATCCCCGCGGCGTCGGACTGCTCACCATGTCGGAGGACCCGGCGCGGTTCGTGACGCTCGTCCGGCCTTTGGTCAACGACGAGCCGTTCCGCTCGCTCCGGTTCCGGCCCGAGCTCGCGATGCTCGGGCGCACCTACGCCAGCGGATACGAGCCGAACGTGGAGGACTGGCTTCTTGGACGTCCGCGGCGAAACGTGCTCGATCCCGAGTGGCCGTGGGCGATCTGGTATCCCCTCCGGCGGATCGGGGCGTTCAACGCTCTTCCCGACGAGGAGCAGAAGAGCATCCTGCGCGAGCACGGCGGCATCGGCCGGCTCTACGGGGAGCAGGGCCTGGCGCACGACATTCGGCTCGCGTGTTTCGGCATCGACACCAACGACAACGAGTTCGTGATCGGCCTCGTGGGAAAGGACCTCCATCCGCTGTCCCACCTCGTGCAGAGGATGCGCAAGACCCGGCAGACATCGGAGTTCATGGAAAAGATGGGGCCGTTCTTCGTAGGCCGCGCTCTTTGGCAGAGCCCGAAGCCTTAGCAGTACTTAGCTTGACGCTTCCGGCATACGAATACCTCGACGTTAACGGCATCGCTTACGAGGCGAGGGCCTTCCCCCCGGAAACGGAGAAGGGCGCTTCGAACGTCGCGCGGGCCCTCGGCTTTCGCGAGCACCAGATGGTGAAGACCCTTCTGTTCCAGACGGGAAAGGGCGAGCGGGTGCTGGTGATGGTCGGGGGCGACCGGAGCGCCATATCCGGCCATCTCAAGAAAGCGCTCGGAGACAGGAACGTGCAGATGGCTTCTCCGGAGGTGGTGAAGGAGGTGACGGGGTATGAGATCGGGTCCGTCCCGCCCTTCCACTGGCAGACCTCGGAGTTTCGATCCTTTCTCGACGAGGCCCTCACCCGCGAGCCGATCCTCGGCGTCGGCGCCGGCGTCTGGGGGAGCGAGATCCTGATTACACCGCAGAACCTGGTGCGGGCCGCGCGGGCGATCGTCGTCAACCTGACGGAGCGAGACCGGCCGGTCGTTCCCGAGAAAACGTTAGAATGACGCGGTGAGGTTCTTCGCAGGGGCGGCGATTGCCGTTTCCCTGGTTTTCGTCCAGGCCGCCGATCGGGAGTCTTTTCCCGTCTATCTCTGTGCCGTCCATCCCGACGAACAGAAAACCGCACCGGGCCGTTGTCCTACCTGCGGCCGCGAGCTCGTTTTACGCACTCTGGTCTCGAGCTATTCGTGCCCCATGCATCCGGCGATCGATGCGGAGGGCGAGGGGTCTTGCCCGCTCTGCCGCATGAAGCTCGTTCGGAGCACGCGCGAGCTCCAGTGGTTCTGCCCGGGCCAAGCCGACGTCGTCTCCGCGACCGCGGGTCTCTGCCCCGACGGCCGTCCGATGGCGACGAGGACGGTAGCGATGGCTCACGGAGACCACAACCCCCGGCACGGCGGAATCCTGTTCATGGCGCCGAACGCTTATCACCATCTCGAGGGGACTCTGTTAGAAGACGGTACGTTTCGTTTGTACCTGTACGACGACTTCACGCGACCTCTCGCCGCCGGCGGATTCCGGGCCCGGGCGGGTGAGATACCGATGGCGGCTTCGGACGATGGGAGCTTTCTTTCGGCGAATCTCGAGCCTTCGCCGGAGCCGGTGGAGCCGGTGGAGCCGGTGGAGCCGGTGGAGCCGGTGGAGCCGGTGGAGCCGGTGGAGCCGGTGGAGCCGGTGGAGCCGGTGGAGCCGGTGCAGCCGGTGGAGC
>CAZKNR010000052.1:0-4538 GCA_964553925.1 uncultured Acidobacteriota bacterium | reverse complement strand
CAACGCAAGTTCAAAGCGGTCTTCGACGAGGTCGCGAAGAAAAACACTGCCTATATCCTCACTCGGGGCAGCCGTCCGGAAGCGGTCATGATTCCCTACGAGAAGTATCGAAAGTTGTTGCAGGCCGATGCGGACGAAGTGCTGCTTCGGTTCGACCGCTTACGCCAGCGTATGGCGGAGGTGAACGCGCGCTTTACGGACGATGAGGTCGAGGAGGACCTCCGGCAAGCGCAGCGCTTGGTTCGTTCGCGCAAGCGCTGAGCTTCGATGCGCGCGGTCATCGACACCAACATCATCATCCGGGCGGTCATCAAGCCGAGGGGCACGGTGGGGCCCGTGCTCGGGCGGCTTTTGAACGGCGAGTTCACCGCGATCTACACAGAAGCGATTCTGGAAGAGATACTTGCCAAGCTCGCCTTGCCTAGAATCTCCAAGAAGTATGAGATTGGAGATAACGCTGTCGAGGACCTGGTGGTGCTCCTGGCCTTGAGGGGTGAGCTCGTCACTCCGAGCCGATCGGTGCGAGCTTGCCGAGATCCGGATGACGACATGTTCATCGAGGCTGCTTTGGAAGGGAAGGCTGAGTGGGTGGTCACCGGCGATCGGGATCTGCTGACACTGGAGAAGTTCGAGCGCATCCGCTTCGTAACTCCCCGCACTTTTCTACAGGCGTTCTGACAGGTTGATCTCACCCTCCGGTGGGGCACGCCGGAGCTTCCGTCTCTTCTCGACTGGCGCCTTTTTGGCGCTCGCTGAGGGTGTCATGCCGGTCACCGCCGCCAGGACCACCGCGAAGAGCGCGGCATTCGCCGGAAGGTGCAGCCCGAAATCCGTGAAGCTATGGAGCGCGACGGCGACGGCGGCGGCGCAATAGCCCGCGTGGAGCTGAGAGAGCGACGAGGCCGCCTCGACGAGCTCCCGCCTCACGCGGCGAGCGCGGCGCGCGATCGAGAAGGCGAGCGCCGCGGCGAGAGCGAGCCCGGGAAGGCCGAGCTCGATTCCGACCTGCAGGTAGTCGTTGTGCGCCCAGGAGTAGAAGCGCCTCCCGCCGAAGCTTCGATACATCGGGTAGACGTAACGGAACGAGCTCGCGCCCGATCCGGTGAGCCAGAAATCGGAGAGCGCTCCGAGGCTGTCGCGCCAGACCGTCGTTCTTCCCGTCTCCCCCGATAGTTCGTCGGGGATGACCTCGAATCGTGAGACCACGGGGCCGATTCCGATCCAGAGCGCTCCGGCGAGAAGCACGCCGGCCGCGGCGAGAAACGTCCCCCGAGCGCGGCGCGTGAGAAAGAGGAACAAGGCGCCTCCTGCGGCCGCGAACGCGATCCCCGAGCGCGAGAGCGAGAACACGAGGCTGAGGCCAATGAGCGCGACCCCGAGCCCTACCATCGACGCCTTTGCCTTCGCCTCCTGCGCCTCGACTCGGTCCGCGGCCTTTCGCAGCCCTTCGTGCCAAAGCATCTGAAGCCACCCGAGCCCGACGAGGAGGAGCATCTCCTGAAAAAGGGCGTAGTGATTTCGATTGCCGAAGCTTCCACTCGCCTGGAACCCCGCAGTCGCACTCGTTCCCCCAAGGGAGCCGAGGGCGGTCAGCCACTGAACGAGCCCGTAGGCGCCCGAAGCGACTCCGACCAGGACGAGGCCCGCGGAAAGGCGCCTCACGCCTCGCCGCGAGGCCACGGTGTGGTGGGCCACCCAGAAAACCAGCACGAACGCGATCCAGAGGAGCAGGTCTTGAGACGTCAGATACGGACTCAAGCTCCAGGGCGCGAAGCCGAGCTCGCGGCCGAGGAGTGCTTCGGCCTCACTCCGAACGGCGAAGGCCTTTGGAGAGAGAAGGGCGAGAGCGGCGGACGGCAGGGGAACGAGGGAGAGCGCCACCCAGAGCGTCGCGAGCACCAGCAGGAAGCCGAGTCCGTTTCGGCGGAAGGGATATCCCATCCAGTACGAAGGGTCCCGATAGGGAACGCTCTTGGCCGTGCTCGAGGAGGGCTCGAGGATCTCGACCTCCGTCGTGCCCTTCTTTTGGCTTCGGCGGATCGCGAGGAATCGCTGCCGGTCTTCGCGCGACGTCCGGAAAACGACGCTCAGGAAAAGCCAGCCCCCGAGAAAGAGCGCACCGAGCTCGAGAACGAGCGAAGCCCAGGGCTCGTAGCCGCCTACGCCCCAGGCGGTGACGGCGACGAGCGCGGCAACGGCGAACGGCGACCAGAACGGCAACGCTAGCGCCTCACGCTCTCGAGCTTCATCAGCTCCTCGAGCTCGCGGGCGGCGCTGGCGTTCGAAGGGTCGAAGCCGATCACTTCCTCGAGCTCGTGCCGGGCGTTGTCGAGGTCGCCGAGAGCCCGGTAATTGCGCGCGAGGCCCAAATAGGCGGGGACGTAGTAGGGAGACATCGCCACGGCCTCGCTGTAGAGACCCTGCGCCATCGCATGCTGGCGCCGGTTCCGGTATTCGTCCCCGAGGAGGCACAGGAGCTCGAGCGCGCTCTCCGAGGGAAGGCTCCGCTCCTCGATGAGGGTGAGGGTCTCGCGAAGGAGCTGATAGGCTCGTTCCGAATCGCCGGACCCCATGAAGTGGCGTGCGATGGCGACCGTTGCCCGAACGATCCCACCGCTATCGCCTGCGGCAACGGCCAAGTCCCGCCACTTCGAGGCCGCCTCGAGTGCGAGCTCCGGCTCTCCCCACTTCCCGGCGTAGTAGGCGATCCTTTGGCTGAGCTCGACGGTCGAAGTCGTTTCCAGAAACTCCGTGAGAAGCCTCGCGCGGATGTCCCGATCCACGGGAGCGCGGTCCACCGTATCGAGCAGGATGGTTTTCGTGGTTTCGGATCGAGGGAGCCGTTCCGCCCACTCGGCGACGGGAACCTGGAAGCGGAGCATGAGGTTCAAGGCCTGTCGCGTGAGATCCGGCTCGAGCGCGGTCGCGGACAGGAGGCGGTCGAGTGCGAGGGCCCGGGATTCGGGTCCGGCCTCGTTGCGAAAGGCGCGATAGGGAGCGGTCGCGCGCGGGGTCAGAAGCCACTCGGCGTAGCTCAGATGGAGCCGGCCGTTCGAGGGAAACCGCGTGAGCGCGGCCTCGAAGCTCCTCCGGGTCAGCTCCGGACGCTCGAGCCGGTTGGCGTAAAACGCCGCCATGAGCAGAGGCGGCTGGTAGAACGAGGGAGCTTCCTCGAGGGAGCGTTCGAGGAGGGGGAGGAGGCCATCGGTGTAGTCGTTGGTTTCAATGGCCTCCCGGAGTATCCGAAGGCTCGCCTCGGGATGCCTGAACCCTTCGGGGGGAGGATTCGCGCCGCCCTCGCGGGCGTTAAGGTCTTCTCGGTAGGAGTGCCACGCGGCGGCGCTATAGAGAGCGCTCGCCGCGATGAAGAGTGAGAGGAGGGCGAGCCGCATCGAGTACTCGATGAGGCACTAGAAAAAGCTCTCTCTCACCACGACCACGTCTCCCTCCCGGAGAATGACGTCGGGTTTCTTTCCCGAGAGGATGTCGCCGAGATTGACCTTGATCACCGTTTCGCTTCCGTCGTTCTCGCTGCGCTTGATCTGGACTCCCTTCTTCGAAGCGCGCTCGTTGAGCCCTCCTGCGAGGGCGACCGCTTTCAGGAGCGTGGCCCCAGCGCCGACAGGGAGCTTGTGCACGCCGGGCGAGTTCACCGCGCCGAGGACGGTGACGGCGATCGCTTGCTCGGGGGGGACGCTGATCACGTCCCCGGGCCGCAACAAAACGTTCCATCGAGGATCGCCTTGGAGCAAGAGCTCCGTCAGCGGGACGGTGAGCCGCGCGCTGCGGCCATCTTCCGTCTGGCGGAAAACGTAGAGCGTGTTCCCGGCCTCGGGGCCGAGGCTCCCCGCTTCCGCTAGGAGCTGCAGCAGCCTTCTTTGTCCCGAAAGGGGATACGAGGCGGGGGTCGCTACCGCCCCTAGAAGCGAGACCTTCTGCGAGTTGAACTCGGTGATGAAGATGCTCACTTGCGGGTTCTGTACGTATCGATCTCTCAGCCGGTTCGCGATCTGGTCCGCCACTCCGTTTGGGGTCAGCCCCGAGACTTCGATGCTTCCCACGAGCGGGAGCTCGATCTTTCCGTCTCCCGAGACCCGAAGCGTTCGATTGAGCTGGTCGAGCTCGAACACCCGCACCTCGATCACGTCCTCCGGTCCGAGCTTGTAATCGGCGGAGGTCGCGGTCGAAGCGTGGAAGAAGAAGCTGACGGGAACGTCGGCCGGCTCGATGGCGACCCTGGGCGGCACGAGAGGGTCGTAGACCTCGGCCGGGACTTCCGGCACCACGTCGCCGTTGTCGTTTACGGCAGATACGGCAGGTACGGCAGGAGCGGTCGGTTCCTCGGGCGCTGACGCGCCCTCGGAGAACAGGACATGAAGCTCGCTCGCCTGAGACTCGATCTGGTATCCGATGTCACGCTTCAGCTCGAACACGATTCGCGCAAGAGGGCCGGTCCCGCTCGGATTCGTCGCGGGCGGGTACTCGTACATCAGGATCCGTTCGAGATACGGATGGTTCTCCGGGTAATAGTGCCGCAG
>CAZKNR010000051.1:0-2344 GCA_964553925.1 uncultured Acidobacteriota bacterium | reverse complement strand
CATCGAACGTCATGCTGACGAAGTCGGGGGTGAAGCTCCTCGATTTCGGTCTCGCGAAGTGGGAGGACAGGTCGAGCTCGGTTGCTCCGACGGAGGCGAAACCGCTGACGCAGGAGGGGGCGCTCCTCGGGACGATCCCCTCCATGGCGCCGGAGCAGCTCGAAGGCAAGGAAGCGGACGCGCGCTCGGACATCTACGCCTTCGGCGCCGTGCTGTACGAGATGGTGACGGGAAGAAGGGCGTACGACGAGGAGCATCGGCGAGAACTCTCGCCGCCGCTTCTCGAATCCGTGGTCTCGAGAGCGCTCGCGAAGTCTCCGGGAGAGCGTTGGCAGTCGGTTCGCGACATCGAGATTCTTCTCGGGTTACTTCACGCGCCCGAAGCGTCCGCTCCCAAGGTCGAGCCGCGGAGCAGAGTCTCCCATTTCGTTTGGGCGACTCTCGTCGTTTTGGCCGGGTTGACGGCCTGGTGGGTGCGCCCCGTGCCCCGTGGGGAGGTCACACGAGTTTCCGTGAACCTTCCGGAGGGAGAGCGCGTCTACGCGGCCAGGAGCCCTGCGTTCGCCATCAGCCCCGACGGCCGGCATGTGGTTTTTGACAGCCATGCCGCAAACGAGGCCACCCCCAAGCTTTTCGTTCGGGACCTCGATAGCTTCGGTGCGCAGCTCATTCCGGGCGCCGGGGGCCACTGGCCGATTTTCTCTCCTGACGGCGAGTCTGTGGCCTTCGTGGACGAGCTTTATCGCTCCATCCACAGGGTCTCGCGGAATGGCGGAACGGTCGCAAGAGTCTGTGAATTGGCGATGAGCCCGTGGGGGCTCACCTGGACCGAGAGCGGGGAAATTCTCTTCGGCAGCGACGGGGCCGGCCTCTGGCACGTTCCCGCGAGTGGCGGGACACCGGAGCCCTTGACGACTCTCGCATCCGGCGAGACCGGCCACGGCGACCCTACGGTGCTCCCGGACAGCCGAGGTCTTCTGTTTTCCGTCGTACTGGGCGCTGAATTCCAGGTTGCGCTTCTCCCACGGGACGCGAAAGAGCACCGCGTTCTTTTCGAGGGTTTCGGCGCCGCCTACGTTTCGAGCGGCCATCTCGTCTTCGGCCGGGCCGGATCCGCGGGGCTCTTCGCGGTGCTCTTCGACCTCGACACCCTCGAGGTTCAGGGACAGCCCTTCCAGCTCGAGGATACGCTGGCCGCCGTGAGCGCGAACAGGCAGCCTCAGTTCCGCGTCGGCGCCGACGGCGCGCTCGTGTATGCCCCAGATCACGATTCCGGGAGCGCTGTCGTTTGGGTCGAGCGCGGTGGCGCCACTGAGATCGCTGCGAATTCCGACCGGCGCTACCACACCGTCCAACTCTCGCCGGACGGAAAGAGATTCGTTGCCGACGAAGCCACGGGTGGCGGCGTTCGTCGCATCTGGGTTCACGATCTCGACCGGGGCACGAGGGTGCTCGCGGTCTCGGGGGGCGACCTGGGCAACCCCCGCTTCAAGCCCGATGGTACGGTCATCGCATACAACGCCGGAGACGACATCTCTGCGAAGGCCGCCGACGGAACGGGTGAGGCGCTCATGCTGGTGAACATGGAACGTAGGCAGATGGATCCTTCCTGGTCGCGGGATGGGACCTTTCTCGCGTTCACGGATATCCATCCGGATACGAGGGAGGACCTATGGATTCTCTCTTCCGACGGGTTGCCGCAACCGTTCCTGGTTACGCCCGCGAACGAGAAAGCCCCGACATTCTCCCCCACCGGAAAGTGGATCGCCTATCAGTCGGATGCTTCGGGTCGGCCAGAGATCTACGTCCAGCCCTTCCCAGGTCCGGGTACCCGCTATTTGATCTCGACGAATGGAGGCAAAGAGCCCGTCTGGTCCCATGACGGCCGCGAGCTCTTCTACCGGGAGAACACCGCCGTTATGGCAGTGTCGGTCGAAGTCGGCGACTCCTTCCGAGTGGGAGCTCCCCATGTCTTGTTCGACGGCCCCTACCAGAACGACGCCGCCGGTCACGCGAGCTACGATGTCTCCCCCGACGGGCAGAGGTTCCTGATGATCCGCAATCCAGATGTCGGCCTCACCGAGCTTCGCGTCGTCCTGAACTTCCCGGAAGAGCTGAAGGCTCTGGCTGCTTTGGAAAGATGAGTATCGAGCCAGGCGTCAAGCTCGGACCGTACGAGGTTCTCTCGCCCCTCGGTGCCGGGGGGATGGGCGAGGTCTACAAAGCGAAGGACACCCGGCTCGACCGGAGCGTGGCGCTCAAGGTGCTGCCTTCGGAGCTCGCGCGGGATCCATCCCGGAGAGCGCGGCTCGAGCGGGAAGCGAAAGCGATCTCGCAGCTCAAC